>NZ_JBMDIW010000004.1:0-253035 GCF_057808875.1 Caulobacter sp. FG7 | reverse complement strand
ACGGGCCACCTCCCCCAGAGGGGGAGGATCTCGAGCGCCAAGATGCTCCCCCTCTGGGGGAGCTGTCGCGGAGCGACTGAGGGGGACCTCCCCCGGCGGCCTACGTCAGCCGATAGCCCTTGGCCTCAATCACCGGCGGCAAGTCTTCCCGCCCTAGCGAGAACAGCAGGTCGCGCTCGATCGTGCGGACGATGGCGTCCAGCGGCAGGTCGTTGTCCTCCAGGCCGAACGGGTCCTCCAACTGGTCGCCCAGGGCGTCGAGGCCAAAGAAGGTGTAGCCGATCAGCAGCACCAGGGCCGGCGTCCACCAGCCCAGCGCGTGGGCCAGGGCGAACGGCAGCAGCAGGCAGAAAACGTGCGCCGTGCGGTGCAGCATCAGCGAATAGGAGAAGGGCGACGGCGTGGCCTTGATCCGCTCGCACCCCGCCTGGACGTGGCTGAGCTCGGTCAGCCGGGCCTCCAGCACCGACAGGTGGATCGGGGTCACCGCGCCCTCTCCCTCCAGCCGGACGCAGTCGGCGCCGACGGCGGCCAGCGCCGCGTCGGTCGGATTGGGCGCGGCGGCTATGCCCGGAACCTCGCGCCAGCGCGTGATCGCCGCCCGCTCGTCCTGCCCCCGCAGTCGCGCCGCCAGCCCGCCGGCGAAGCCCGCCAGACCCAGCAGCAGCGGCTCGCGCTTCTCGGCCGGCAGGCCTTGGGTCTGCCGCGCGAAGCTGCGGGCGGCGATGATCAGGCCGCCCCAGAGCTTGCGCGCCTCCCACCAGCGGTCGTAGCAGGCGTTGTTCCGAAAGCTCATGAAGATCGACAGCGACAGGCCGATCAGGGTGAAGGGCAAGGCGTTCAGCCGCTCCAGCGCCGCCGGCCAGCGCTGGGCCGTCAGCACCGCGCCGATGGACACCAGCAGCAGCACCGCCAGCCTTCCTGCGATGCTGGGCAGGATCGAGCCGCGCAGGGCGAAGGCGATTTCGAAGAGGCCCGCGCGTCGCCCTACGATCATCGCCTCAGCCCTTGCGCCGCACGAACCGCAGGGCGGTGTGGGTCTTGGAGAAGGCGCAGACCTTGGTGTCGGAGAGGCCCACGCCTCGCGCGGCGGCCAGCACGTCGGTGTCCTTCAGCGGCGCGGTCTTGCCTTTCTGCGAGACGACCCAGATCGCCCCCTTCTCGGCCAGCGCGCCCTGCAGGTCCTCCAGGCGGTCCAGTTGTCCCAGGTCGTCGGCGGCCAGGAACAGCAGGTCGACGTCCTCGAAGTCCTCGCCGGTCCCCACCTCGGCGTCGACGCGGGTCGAAAGCTCTTCGAGGAAGTCCTCGTCGTCGACGCCGTCGACCACCACCCTCATGCCCGGCTTGACGCCCAGCTTGTCCAGCCGCGTGGGCGGGTTGAGAATGGCGTGCACCCACTTCTCCGCCTGGCCGGGATCGAGGCTGAAGCGCGTGCCGTCAGACAGGACGATGTCGTCGCCCTCGGCGCGGATGTCGCGCAGGGCGTGGCCCTGGTAGATGCCTCGCACAGCCCCGCGGAAGATCAGCTTGGGCGGCTCCCACAGAAGCTTGCCGTCGCTTTCACCGTCGCTGAGCTGGCCCCAGGCCCGCGCTTCCTTGCCCATGCCTCAGGCGCCCCGGAACGTGGGCTGGCGCTTTTCGAGAATGGCGTCGACGCCTTCCATGTGATCCTCGGTGTGGTGGGCGATGGCCTGAGCGGCGGCGCTCATCTCCATCAGGGTGTCGTAGCTCGCCGTCTGGCCGTGCTTGAGCAGACTCTTGGCCATGCGCAAGGCGTGAGGCGGCTGGGCCGCGATCCGTTCGGCCAGGGCCAGGGCCTCGCCCATCAGGTCGGCCGAGGGCACGGCACGGCTGATCAGGCCCCACTCGGCCGCCTTGGCCGCGTCGATGACGTCGCCGGTGAACAAGAGTTCGGCCGCACGGCTCATGCCCACGGTGCGCGGCATCAGCCAGGCGCCGCCGTCGCCGGGGATCAAGCCCAGCTTCAGGAACGTCACGCCGAACTTCGCCGTATCGGCGGCGATGCGGATGTCGGTCATGCAGGCCACGTCGCAGCCCAGGCCGATGGCCGCGCCGTTGACCGCCGCGATCGACGGGACCTCCAGGCCGTAGATGGCCCGCACGATGCGGTGGATGTTCTTGCGGTAGCCGTCGCGCACGGCCACGCCGTTGCCGCCGAAGGCGCCCTCGCGGGCTTTCATCGCCTTGACGTCGCCGCCCGCCGAGAAGGCCTTGCCGGCGCCGGTCAGGATCACGCAGCGGATCTCCTGGTCGTCGTTGATCGCCTCGCAGGCGGCCGCCACCTGGTCGCCGTCGCCGGGCGCGCCCAGGGCGTTCAGCGCCTCGGGACGGTTGAGGGTGAGGATGGCGACATGGCCGCGTTTCTCGGTCAGGACCAGCGGTTGGGTCATGGGTATGGGGCGCTCCTGCAATCTTGTTTTTCCCTTTGCATAGAGGCTTTCGGCCAGGGAGGGAAACGGCCTCGCCCCGCTCTCGCCTCGCGGGCGGCGCCATCACGCCGGCGTGACCATCCGTGCGTGCAGGAACACATTTCTGAGGATCGACGCGCGAAATCGATTGGCGAGAACTGAAAGTTCGGGTTGTAGTCTTGCAAGGGACGGCAGCGGATTGGCGTTAAGTGCAGTGAAACGGTCCCAAGGCCACGCGCTCATCATCGAGGACGAGATCCTCATCGCGCTCGAGGTCGAGGCCCTTCTGGCCGCCCAGGGCTATTCAAGCTTCGATATCGCCGACAGTCCGCAGGAAGCGCTGACCTGCGCCCTGGCCCGCGCGCCCGACCTGATCACCGCCGACTTCCGCATCATCGGCGGCACGGGACTGGAGGCGGTCGAGGCCATCGAGGCCAAGCTGGGGCGCATTCCGACGGTGTTCGTCACCGGCAACGCCAACCAGTTGGCCGACGCCCGCCGCACCATCGTCGACAAGCCGATCTCGCCCCGCCGCCTGGCCGAGGCCTGCCAGCAGGCCCTGGGCCGTCGGGCCTGACAGCCGCCGCCGGCCGCTGCTAGGCTCCCGGCGAACGGGAGACGACGCATGGCGACCATCGACACCCTGGAAGCGCTGGAGGCGATCTACAGCCCCACGCCGGTCGCGGCCTCCACCGCCAAGGTCAGCGACCGCCTGACGAGCGACTATCGCCGCCTGGTCGAGGCCTCGCCGTTCCTGGCCCTGGCCACGGTCGGCCCCGAAGGCCTGGACTGCAGCCCGCGCGGCGACGCCCATGGCCTGGTGACCATCGCCGACGACCGCACGCTGATCCTCCCCGACCGGCGCGGCAACAATCGCATCGACAGCCTGCGCAACATCGTCCGCGACCCGCGCGTGGCGCTGCTGTTCCTGATCCCCGGCTCGGGAACCACCTTCCGCGTCAACGGCCGCGCGGTGATCAGCACCGACGCCGACCTGCTGGCGAGCCTGGCGGTCGACGGCAAGGCGCCGCGCACGGCGCTGATCGTCACCATCGAGGAATGCTACTTCCAATGCGCCCGGGCGGTCATGCGCTCTGGGCTGTGGAACGCCAAGGCCCAGGTCGATCCCAAGAGCCTGCCCAGCGCCGGCGCCATGCTGGCGGCGATCACCGACGGCGAGGTCGGCGGGCCGGCCTATGACGAGGCCTGGCCCGCGCGGGCGGCCGCGTCGATGTGGTGATCCAACGGATGCTCCCCCCTGAAGGGGGAGCTGTCGCGAAGCGACTGAGGGGGAAGTGATTGCTGCGTTGGCGGAAGCACTGACCTCATCAGGGACTTCCCCCTCCGGCCCTTCGGGCCACCTCCCCCTTCAGGGGGGAGGATCGTTACGCAAAATGGATTGTCACCGGTGTCATGGTTCGTGCTAGCCATGGCGCAAGCTCGTCAGAAGCGCCGGAGGAAGACCCATGGATCGTCGCAGCCTGCTGCTGGCCGCCGGCGCGGCAGCCGCCGCCAGCGCCCTGCCCGCTCATGCCGCCAAGCCCTCCGCCATCGCCCGCTCGCCGATCGTGACCACGGCCGCCGGCAAGGTGCGGGGCGCGAGCACCGCCGATGGCGTGCACGTGTTCAAGGGCCTGCGCTACGGGGCCGACACCGGTGGGGCCAACCGCTTTTCTCCGCCGCGCAAGCCCCAGCCCTGGACCGGCGTCGCCGACGCCCTGGCCTACGGCGCGGCCTCGATGCAGACCGGCAGGGGCGAGGAAGGCGAGACCCTTTCGGAAGACTGCCTGTTCCTCAACGTCTGGACCCCGGCCTCCCCTAAAGGAAAAGGGGCCGGCAAGACGGGCCTGGCCGACGGCGGCAAGCGGCCGGTGATGTTCTACATCCACGGCGGCGCCTACAACGGCGGCTCGGGGGGCAGTCCCTGGTACGAAGGGAGCAAGCTGGCCAAGCGCGGCGACGTGGTGGTGGTCACCGTCAACCACCGCCTGAACGCCTTCGGCTATCTCTATCTGGCCCGCCTGTTCGACAACCCCAGCGTCGCCGACAGCGGCAATGTCGGCCAGCTCGACCTCGTCCTGGCCCTGCAATGGGTGCGCGACAACATCGAGGCCTTCGGCGGCGATCCCTCGCGGGTCATGCTGTTTGGCCAATCGGGCGGCGGGGCCAAGATCGCCACCCTGCTGGCCATGCCGGCCGCCAAGGGCCTCTTCCACCGCGCCGCCACCATGAGCGGCCAGCAGGTCACCGCCGGCGGCCCGTTCAACGCCACCAAGCGCGCCAGGCTGTTCCTGGAGAAGCTGGGGATCAACGACCTGGCGGCCTTGCGCGCCCTGCCCGCCGACCAGCTGCTGAACGGCCTGAAGGCGGTCGATCCGGTGGCCGGCTCGGGCGGAGTCTATATGGGCCCGGTGCTGGACGAGCGGTCGCTGACCCGCCACCCGTTCTTCCCCGACGCGGCGCCCCAAGGCCTCGACGTGCCGCTGATCTGCGGCAACACCCATGACGAGACCCGCGGCTTCGTCGGCTCCGACCCCAAGGTGTTCGACATGACCTGGGACCAGGTGGTCGAGAAGCTGCCGTCCCAGTTCAACGCCCGCATCGACATCGACCCGGCCACGGTCGTGGCGGCCTATCGCCGGATGTACCCGGCCTACTCGCCGTCGGACGTCTATTTCGCCGCCTCGACGGCGGGGCGCTCGTGGAAGGCGGCGATCCTGCAGGCCGAGGCCCGTGCGCCCACGCGGGCGCCGGCATGGGTCTATCAGCTCGACTGGAAGTCGCCCAAGGACGGCGGGATCTGGGGCGCGCCGCACACGCTGGACATCTGCCTGGTGTTCGGCACGCTGGACGCCAAGGGCGCGATCGTCGGGACCGACGCCCGCAGCCAGGCGATGTCCAACACCATGATGGACGCCTTCGTCGCCTTCGCCCACACCGGCGACCCCAACTGCCCGGCCGTTCCCAAATGGGAGCCCTATACCCTGCCCCGCCGCCAGACCCTGATCTTCGACGAGACCACCCGCATGGCCGACGACCCGCGCGGCGGCGAGCGCGAACTGTTCAACAAGGTGCCGTTCACGCAGTTCGGGACGTAGGGGTGCGAGCCCCCTCAGTCGCTCCGCGACAGCTCCCTACTCCTCCCCCGAGAAACGGGGGAGGTGGCGCGGCGCTATCAGCGCCGTGACGGAGGGGGCGACCGCAGGCACGGCGCCAAGTCTCGCCCCCTCCACCACTTCGTGGTCCCCCTCCCCCGCAAGCGGGTGAGGAGAAAAAGATCCTCCCCCTCTGGGGGGGGGGGGGGCCGAAGGGCCGGAGGGGGTCTGCGGCCTACGCCGCCACTTCGCCTTCCTCGTCTTCGTCCTCGTCGTCGAAGTCTTCCTCGTCCGGGCCCAGGGCCAGGTCGCGGAGGAGTTCGATCTGGTCGGCGACGTCGGCGGTGATCTCGTCGTCGACGCCTGCGGCTTCGAGGGCGGCGGCCAGGTGGCCGATGATCAGGTCGAGCTCGTCGTCCTCCAGGGCGTTGGCCCCGAACCAGACCTGGGCCAGTTCCAGGTCGCCCCGCGCCTCGCCGGTCTCGGGATCGAGGGCGCCGGCCACCACGGCGCGGGCGCCGGGCGCGATCTCGCCGCCGAACAGGCCCTTGAGCCGGTCGTCGCCCTGGGCGCGCTGGAAGAAGTCGTCGATCACCGACTGGGCGGCGGCCTCGCCGCCGACGCGTTCATAGGCGCTCATGCCGTCCTCGCGAGATTGGGAACGGCGAAAACGCTAACACGGGCCGCTCAATCGGTGCGTGAACCCTGGGCGATGGTTTCGTGACAGGTCCCGAAACGAAAAACGCCCCGCTTCTCAGCGGGGCGTCTTGGTCTTGTTTACTTCGCCTTGTCCATCAGGCCGGCGAAGCGCTCGAAGATATAGAGGCTGTCGGTCGGGCCCGGCGAGGCTTCCGGGTGGTGCTGCACGCTGAACACCGGCTTGTCCTTCAGGGCGATGCCGGCGTTGGTGCCGTCGAACAGCGAGACGTGGGTCTCCTGCACCGGCTCGGGCAGGCTTTCGCTGTCCACGGTGAAGCCGTGGTTCATCGACACGATCTCGACCTTGCCCGTGGTCAGGTCCTTGACCGGGTGGTTGGCGCCGTGGTGGCCCTGTTCCATCTTCACGGTCTTGGCGCCCAGGGCCAGGGCCAGCATCTGGTGGCCAAGGCAGATGCCGAACACCGGCTTGCCGCTGGCGACCAGCGTCTGAATGACGGGAACCGCATACTCCCCCGTCGCGGCCGGATCACCCGGGCCGTTGGACAGCAGAACGCCGTCCGGGTTGCGGGCCAGGATGTCCTCGGCCGAGGTGCTGGCCGGCACCACCGTGGCGCGGGCGCCGACGTGGGCCAAGGCGCGCAGGATGTTGCGCTTCACGCCGTAGTCGATGACGACCACTTCGTACTTGGGCTGCTCGAGCTTGGCGTAGCCGGCGGGCCACGACCACAGGCCCTCGTCCCAGGTGAAGGTCTGGGTGGTCGAGGCGTCCTTGGCGAGATCGAGGCCGACGACGCCCGACCAGTCGCGGGCCTTGGCCTTCAGGGCGTCGAGGTCGAACTTGCCCTCGGGCGAGTGGGCGATGACGCCGTGCGGCATGCCCGTCTCGCGGATCTTGCGGGTCAGGGCGCGAGTGTCGACGCCGGCCAGGCCGACGACGCCGCGGCGCTGCATCCAGCCGTCGAAGTCGCTATTGGCGCGCCAGTTGGCCGGATCGGTCGGGACGTCGCGGAAGATCGCGCCGCGGGCGGCCGTCTCGGCCACGCCGGTGACCTGCTCGACGTCTTCGGCGTTCGTGCCGACATTGCCGACGTGCGGGAAGGTGAAGGCCACGATCTGGGCCATGTAGGACGGGTCGGTCAGGATTTCCTGGTAACCGGTCATGGCGGTGTTGAAGCACACCTCGCCGACCGCGTCGCCGACCGCGCCGCAGCCAACGCCCTGCAGGACGGTGCCGTCGGCCAGGACCAGAACGCCGGTGACGCCGGGGAGAAGGTCTTGGGACATCTCGAGAAGCGCCTCCAGAACGCGTGGTTATTGTTGCAAAAAGGCGGGCCAGGGAGAACCCCGCCCGCCGCGCAAACGGCGGGGTGTTTAGGGGTCGTGGGCGGGGGGGTCAACCCCTCGGATCACGGCTTTTCGCCGCCCGCCCCACATTCCCGTGATCTCCCGACGCGCCCCCTCGCGCGGACGCCCCTCAAGCCCTTATGGTGCGAGGCTTCAACGCATAAGAACACGGGAGGACGGCCCTTGCTCGAACTGCGCCCCAACTGCGAGTGCTGCGACCGCGACCTGCCGCCCCACAGCGGCGAGGCCCGCATCTGCACCTTCGAATGCACCTTCTGCGCCGACTGTGCGGAAACCCGATTCCAAGGCGTCTGCCCCAATTGCGAGGGCGACCTGGTGGCCCGACCGATCCGACCTGACAGCAAGCTGCACCGCTTTCCCGCCTCGCTGCGGAGGGTCACCAAGGCCCACACGGCCTGCGCCAAGCCCCCGCCGCCCGTGGGCCCGGGCAGCGGTCGCGACGGCTGGAGTGTGACCCTTTAGGCGCACCCTGGATCAATCGGTCGCACGCCTGCATCCGTCGGCCGTTCATGCTCGTTAACTCGTCAGGCCCCACAAGCTTGGGCTTAAACGAGGAGATGGAATCATGACCGCCGCCGTCCACGATCGAGCCGCCCAGAAGCGCGCGCCGAAGATCGCCTGGACGCGCCTTCCCGGTCAGTCGCTGGCCGGCCAGGCGCTCGGCGTGATGCTGAGCGCGGGCGTGGTGATCAGCGGCGTTGTCTTCGTCGTCCTGACCTTCTGAACCTTATCGCGAGCCGCCGATTGCCTTCGGCGTCAGGTCGTGCACCGTGCGGGCGCCTCTGTTCAGCAAGGAGCCCGCGCGATGTGCGACGACGACATCCACCCCGGCCTGGTTCATGATCCCCGCGTCTCGCGCCGCGCCTTCGGCCTGATGACCGCCGCCGCCGGGGGCCTGGCCGCCGCCTCCGCCCGCGCCGACGACAAGGTCGTCGAGACCGACGTCACCATCAAGACGCCCGACGGCGAGGCCGACGCGGCCCTGTTCAAGCCCACCGGCAAGGGCAAGTGGCCCGCCGTGCTGATCTGGCCCGACGTCATGAGCCTGCGCCCGGTGTTCCGCGACATGGGCCGCCGCCTGGCCGCCGCCGGCTACGTGGTGCTGGTCCCCAACCTCTATTATCGCGTCAAGAAGGCCCCCGTGATCGACGGGACCTTCAACTTCGCCAACCCCGAAGACCGCGCCAAGATCACGCCTCTGCGCGCCACGGTCACGCCCGAGGGCACCGACCGCGACGCCCTGGCCTATGTGGCCTTCCTCGACGCCCAGAAGGAAACCGACAAGGGCCGCAAGATCGGCGTGCAGGGCTACTGCATGGGCGGGCCGCTGTCGTTCCGCACCGCCGCCGCCGCCCCGGGCCGCATCGCCGCCGTCGCCAGCTTCCACGGCGGGGGCCTGGTCACGGCCGACCCGACCAGCCCGCACCTGCTGATCCCCAAGACCCACGCCGAGTACCTGATCGAGGTCGCCGACAACGACGACAAGAAGGAACCCGACGTGAAGGACAAGCTGAAGGCCGCCTTTGCCGAGGCCAAGCGCCCGGCCAAGGTCGAGGTCTTCGAAGGCGCCGCCCACGGCTGGACGGTCAAGGGCAGCCAAGTCTACAACGAGGCCGCCGCCGAACAGGCCTGGACCAACCTGCTGGACCTCTACAAGCGCGCCCTGCGCTGATGTAGACGGACGGGATGAGCCTCATCACCACGGTCGGCGTCGACGCCGACGACACCCTCTGGCACTGCGAAACCCTGTTCCGCCTGACCCACAAGCGGTTCGTCGAGTTGCTGTCCGACTTCGGCGACGAGGAACGGATCAACAGCCAGCTGGCCGTGGCCGAGAAGCGCAACCTGCGGATCTATGGCTACGGCGCCAAGGGCTTCACCCTGTCGATGATCGAGACCGCGCTGGACCTGACGGACGGCGCGGTCTCCACCCGCGTGATCCGCGAGATCCTGGCGGTGGGCCGCGAGATGCTGACCGAGCCGGTCGAGCCCCTGCCGGGCGTCGAGAAGGCCCTGGCCGAGCTTTCCAAGCGCTACCGCCTGATCCTGATCACCAAGGGTGATCTGCTGCACCAGGAGCAGAAGCTGGCGGCCTCGGGGCTGGGCGACCTGTTCGCCGCGGTCGAGATCGTCTCGGAGAAGGACGCGGGCACCTACCGCCGGGTGTTCGAGCGCTACGGCACCGGCGCCGAGCAGGGCCTGATGGCCGGCAATTCAATGCGGTCCGACATCCTGCCGGCGCTGGAGGCCGGCGCCTGGGGCGCGCTGATCCCCTACCCGCTGGTCTGGGCCCACGAGGCGGCCGAGGCGCCGGTCGGGCATGAGCGCTATGTGGAACTGGCCTCGATCAGCGAGCTGCCGGCCTTCGTGGATCACGTGTCGAAATCCCTTCTCCCATAGGGAGAAGGTGGCGCGAAGCGCCGGATGAGGGGTTAGGGACCGAAGACGGCGTGCCGGCACGACGTCAGGCGCCTTCACCCCTCACCCTCCCAGGCTTCGCCTGGGCCCCTCCCTCTCCCCTCCGGGAGAGGGTCAGGACTTCTTCTTTCCCCACCCCGCGATCGCATCCCGCGCCGGCTTCTCGAAATACATCAGCGACGCATAACTCACGGGGATCAGCACCAGCCCCCAGAAGAGGCACCACAGGCGCATGACGTCGCCATCCAGGTGGAACATCCCCAGGCCCACCCAGTTCAGGGCGATCTTCAGCACGATCGGGTGGAGCATGTAGATCGAGTAGGAAAGCTGCCCCCAGGGCGCCAGCCAGCGCACCACGGGGCCGGGCTTCACGGGGGCGTTGTCGGCCGCCACGCCCAGCAGGCCGACGGCGTAGCAGACGAAGAGCAGCAGGTCGCGGTCCAGCTGCACGGCGCAGCCGACGATGAAGGCGATGCACGAAGCCAAGAACCACCAGCGCGCGCCCGGCAGGCGGCCCAGGGGGCCACGGATCTTGTAGGCGATCATGCCGACCAGGAAGCCGGGCGCGGCCCGGGCGATCCCGAAGTCGGCGGTCCACATGTGGAAAGGCTGCTGCGCTGGAATGGCGAACAGGGCCGCCAGGATCACCGCCGTGACCACGACCAGCCACGCCGTTCCCCGCATGGCCAGCCACAGCAGCAGCGGCAACACCAGGTACATCGCCCACTCGGCGCTGATCGACCAGCTGACGAAGTTGAAGGTCTGGGCCCGGCAGATGCCGAACGCCTGCAGGTTCAGGATGTTGGGCACGACGCAGGCCGGGTCGTAGCGGCTGGGGTCGCGGTCGTTGACCAGGCCCATGACCCCGGCGATGGCGATGACGACGAAGACGCCCAGCGTCAGCCAGTGCAGCGGCATCAGCCGCGCCACCCGCTTCTGCAGGAACCAGCGGAAGTCCGAGACCGTGCGGATCCGGCCCGTATAGACGGCGCTGATCACGTAGCCGGAGATCACGAAGAACAGGTCGACGAGCAGGCTGAAGCTCTTGACCGTGTCGTCCACCGCCTGCCAGCGGCCGTCGATATTGATGAACCGGTTGAAGTGGAAGACGACGATCAGCACCGCCCCCAGCGCCCGCAGGGCGTCCAGGTGCAGCATGTCGTCGGAATCGGTCTTGAGCGGCGGGAACTTCTTCACGCGCCAGTGGTGAGCGCGCCGCCGGAAACGGTCAAGCTCAGCCGGCCGGCAGCTTGCGGCGGATCGCGCCGACCAGGCTGTAGGCATAGGCCGCCGTCACGCCGCAGAAGTCGGCGACCAGATCACCCCACGACATGTCGCGGCCGGTGAAGTGCTGCACGATCTCGATCAGCCCGCCGAAGGCCACCAGAACCAGGCCGATCCGCCACAGCCGGCTCTTGGGCAGGGCCAGGCACCCCAGCACGGCCAGCACATAGAAGACGATGAAGTGCTTGGCCTTGTCCCATGGGATCAGGCCCACGCTGTCGTCGCCCGGCGTGATCGCCTTCCAGAACGCATAGGCGGCCGCCGCCGCGAAGACGGCGAAGGCTAGCCAGTTGATCTTGCGCTTGAAGCTGCGGGACATCGGGGCTCCTGGACGAGGCGAGCCCTGCCCTAGCCGCTCACCTGGGGCGTGAAAATGGCGGCGGGCGGTTGGCGGCCATTCTTGTCGCGCTCTGCACGGGAACTGCATCGGCGTGGCGCAACCGCACCCCCTTACCCGCCTCCCTCGCCCCCTGTGGCGAGGGTCCATGCCAGAAACAGCTCAGACCTCGACCGTTTCCGGCGAGGTCTGAGCGGCTGAACGATGGATCCTGGGCACAAGGCCCAGGAAGGCGATCGGGAGGCATGGATTGGACGGTGAATGGAAGTCTCCTTCCATCCACCACCAAGTCACCCTCAGAAGGTCAGCGCGCGGGCTTCCTTCACGTGCGGCAGGGCCTGGATCTTGGCCAGCAGCTCTTCGCTCGGGGCCTGGTCGACGCCCACGAGGGCGATGGCGTCTTCGTCAGCCGAGACACGGCCCAGGTTGAAGGTGGCGATGTTGACGCCCGCTTCGCCCAGCAGCATGCCCAGGGCGCCGATGAAGCCCGGCTTGTCGAGGTTGTTGATGTAGAGCATGGCCGGCGAGAAGCCCGCGTCCAGCTCCATGCCCTTGACCTCGATGACGCGCGGGGCGCCGGCGATCACCGTGCCGGCGAAGGCGCGCTTGCCCTTTTCGGTGGTGATGGTCACGCGCAGCAGCGAGTCGTAGGTCGGGCTCTTTTCCTGGCGGCTTTCCGAGACGGTGATACCGCGTTCCTTGGCCACGGCCGGGGCCGAAACCATGTTGATCTCGGCCAGCATCGGCTTGAGCACGCCGGCCAGAGCGGCCGAGGTCAGCGGCTTGACGTTGAGGTTGGAGACTTCGCCCTCGAAGGCGATGTCGATGGCCTTGATGCCGAAGTCGACCATCTGGCCGGCCAGGGCGCCGATCTTCTCGGCCAGGGCCACGAACGGCTTCAGCTTGGGGGCTTCCTCGGCGCTCACCGAGGGGCTGTTGAGCGCGTTGGTCACGGCGCCGGTCAGCAGGTAGTCGCTGACCTGCTCGGCGACCTGCAGGGCCACGTTCTCCTGGGCTTCCGAGGTCGAGGCGCCCAGGTGCGGGGTGGCCACCACCTTGTCCGACCCAAACAGCGGGTTTTCCTTGGCCGGTTCGGTGACGAACACGTCGAAGCCGGCGCCGGCCACGTGGCCTTCGTCCAGCAGCTTGCGCAGGGCCTCTTCGTCGACCAGGCCGCCGCGGGCGCAGTTGACGATCAGCACGCCCTTCTTGGTCTTGGCCAGGTTCTCGGCCGACAGGATGTTGCGGGTCTTGTCGGTCAGCGGGGTGTGCAGGGTGATGACGTCGGCGCGAGCCAGCAGTTCTTCCAGCTCGACCTTCTCGACGCCCATCTCGATGGCGCGCTCAGGCGAGAGGAAGGGGTCGTAGGCCACGACCTTCATCTTCAGGCCCAGGGCGCGGTCGGCGACGATGCCGCCGATGTTGCCGGCGCCGATCAGGCCCAGGGTCTTGGCGTAGAGCTCCACGCCCATGAAGCGGTTCTTTTCCCACTTGCCGGCTTGCGTGGAGGCGTCGGCGGCCGGGATCTGGCGGGCCAGGGCGAACATCATGGCGATGGCGTGCTCGGCCGTGGTGATCGAGTTGCCGAACGGGGTGTTCATCACCACGATGCCCTTGGCCGTGGCGGCCGGGATGTCGACGTTGTCGACGCCGATGCCGGCGCGGGCGATGACCTGCAGCTTGTCGGCGGCGGCGATCACGTCCTTGTCGAGCTTGGCGCCCGAGCGGATGGCGATGCCGTCATAGTCGCCGATGACGGCGATCAGTTCGTCCTTCGACAGGCCGACCTTGATGTCGAAGTCGAGGCCGCGGTTCTTGAAGATGTCGACGGCGGCGGGAGAAAGCTTGTCGGCGATGAGGACGCGAGGAGCCATGGTCGGTGTTCCTTGTCGGCGGTCGGGCCGCGATGTGTCTTTGGGTCGAAAGCCGCGCTCAGCGAAGCCAGCGCAGCATGTGCGGGAAGGGAGCGACCCCGCGCTCGGCCGCCAGTCGCGGCTCGAGGGCAAGGCCATAGAACTGAAGCAGAGGCACGCCGATGGCGCCCCCGGACGTGAAGGTCTCGACCAGCCACCCGGCGTCGCCCTTGTAGCCTTCCGGATGGAAGACCACGCCGGGGTCGAGCTGCAGGTGGGTGAGCGCGGCCCAGGACCACGCCAGGGTAGCCATCTCCTCGCCGTCGGAGGGTTCGAGCCGTTCGGCCTTGCGGCCTTCCGGTTCGGTGACGGCGATGTGGCCGGCCTCGTGCAGGATGTCGCCGGGGTGGGCCAGGCGCTGCTCGTCGATCACCAGCCCCCCGAAGCGGATGTCCACTCCGGGAAGGAAGGTGTCGTCGGGCAGCTCGCCCGCCGTGACGTCGATGCCGATGCCGATGACGAAGTCGGCCAGGCGCTGCGTCAGGGGATCGGCGAACACCGGCTTCAGGCCGCCTGGAGCGTGGCCGCCTTGGTCTCGGCGAAGGCCCAGTCGAGCCACGGCGTCAGGGCCTCGAGGTCCGAGGCCTCAACCGTGGCGCCGCACCAGATGCGCAGGCCGGCCGGGGCGTCGCGATAGCCGCCGATGTCGAGGGCCGCGCCCTCCTTCTCGAGCAGGCTGGCCAGCTTCTTGGCGAAGTCGGCCTGGGCGTCGGCCGGCAGGGCGGCGATCTGGGCGTCCACCACCTTCAGGCACACCGAGGTGTTGGAGCGGATTTCCGGCGAGGCGGCCAGGAAGTCGACCCAGTCGGTCTTCTCGACCCAGTCGGCCAGGACCTTGAGGTTCTGGTCGGCGCGGCCCTGCATGGCCTGCAGGCCGCCGATCGAGGCGCCCCATTGCAGGGCGTCCAGGGCGTCTTCCACGCACAGCATCGACGGGGTGTTGATCGTCGCGCCCTCGAACAGGTCGAGCGTGACCTTGCCGTTCTTGGTCATGCGGAACAGCTTCGGCATCGGCCAGGCCGGGACGTAGCTTTCCAGGCGGGCCACGGCGCGCGGCGACAGGATCAGGATCCCGTGCGCGCCCTCGCCGCCCAGCGCCTTCTGCCAGGAGAAGGTCACGACATCGAGCTTGGTCCAGTCCAGGTCCTGGGCGAAGGCGGCGCTGGTGGCGTCGCAGATGGTGATGCCTTCACGGTCGGCCGAGATGAAGTCGGCGTTGGGCACGCGCACGCCCGAGGTCGTGCCGTTCCAGGTGAAGACGAGGTCCTTGGCCGGATCGACCTTGGCGGTGTCGGGCAGCTCGCCGTACGGGGCGCTCAGCACCTCGACGTCCGGCAGCTTCAGTTGCTTGGTGACGTCCGTGACCCAGTCCTTGCCGAAGGACTCGAAGGCCATCAGTTGCACGGGGCGGGCGCCCAGCATCGACCACATCGCCATCTCGACGGCGCCGGTGTCCGAACCGGGGACGATGCCGATCAGGAACTCGGCCGGCACTTCCAGCACGTCGCGCGTCTGGTCGATGGCGGCCTTCAGGCGCGCCTTGCCCAGCTTGGAGCGGTGCGAACGGCCAAGGACCGCGTTCCTCAGATTTTCGGGGGTCCAGCCGGGACGCTTGGCGCAGGGGCCGGAAGAGAACTCGGGGCGAGCCGGACGGATTGCCGGCTTGGCGAGGGTAGTCATATCGATGTCTCCCATCCTTACAGATGGACTGCGCCCCGTTGGGGGGGCGTGGCCCGCCGGCGAAAAACCGCGTTTTCGCTCGGAAGGCAAGACCGAAATTTTGAAAATTTATTCCAAGAGCCGCGACGGATCGTCCGGCCAGGGCAATTATTTTGCGGCGCGGGCGTTGCGACGCCAGGCCAGCAGCGTCCCCACCAGCACCGCCAGCAGGACGCCGATGGTGTTGATGTTGTTGACGCTTCTGTAGAGGTAGTCGTGCGGTTTCTCGACCACGAGATAGTAGGCGTGCAGGCTGAACTGCACCGCCTGCAGGATCATCGCCACGCCCAGCCACTGGCTGACGAAACGCATGGCCAGCATCAGGAAGGCCACGGCCAAGGCCGCGTCGATGACCAGCAGCACGACGGCCTGCAGGCCTTCCGGCAACAGCTTGTGGGTGACCATCACGGCCAGCGCGCCGAGCAGCACGGCCAGGGATCCCATGCGTTCGGGACGACTTCCCTTCAGCCATGCGAAGGCCACCAGCGAGACGATCGCAATCCAGATCGCGGCGGAGATGGCGCTAGCAAGCATGCGAAAGGCCCCTAACGCAAATTAGGGGCCCTGCTAAGTTAAAGTCTTGCAACTTTGCCGTCAGGCGACAGTGCGAAGACCTTCGGACTGACCGGTCGTGCCACCGAGGTCGCCCGACTTGTCTTCCACGCCCGCCAGCTTCGTGCGGATGCCCATGCGCAGCTTCACTTCGTTCAGCTGACCATGCATGTCGACCATGGCGCTGCGGGCTTCTCCCAGCGCGGCCAGGGCCTCGACCAGCTTGGCGCTGGCCTTGTCGCCGACGACCGCCGACAGGCCGAGGTCCTTACGGGCCTTCAGCATGTCCGCCATCAGTTCGGCGGCTTCCATCATCGCCGTATCAACGGCGTTCTCGGTCGCGAAAAGCTTATTGGCGACACGTTGAGCTACGAAAACTTTTTCCACACCCGACTCCTCCAGAGAACCGAGTGAATAGGTAAACGAATCATTAACGCGGCCGCAATCGAAAATGCGCCCTAGCGTTGTTTTGTCGCGACTGCACCTGGGACTGGAAGCGAGTCGTTAGGAACCTTGCGGCAAAATGGCCATGTTTGACCTGTGGAAGGGCCATGGACGACACGCGCCGCAATTCGGAAGCCGCTGCTCACGCGCCCTTGCAGGCGCGAATCGCCGGCGTGGCGCTGGGCACCACGGTCGCAGCGCTCACCGCCGCGTGCCTGTGCTTCATGCTCCAGCAATGGAGCGTCGCGCGGCAGGAAGCGCGCGAGAACCACCGCGTCCTGGCCGAGATGGTCGCCGCCGGCGCCGCTCCTTCCCTGGCCGACCACAACGCCGTCGGCGCCAGCCGCGCCCTCGACGCCGTCATCCGCGCCCCGCACGTGGCCGGCGCGCGCCTCACCGATCTTTCCGGCCAGACCGTCGCGCGCATCGGCGTCGACAACGAGGCCAATGTCGAAACCCTGACCCGCCCCGTGGTGCTGCAGGGCCGCAAGGTCGGCGAACTGGCCCTGGTGGCCCGCCAGCCCAGCCTGGTCGAGATCCTGGCCCGCGACCTGGCCTTGACCGGCGCCCTGTTCTTCGGCGCGGCGGGCCTGGCCATCCTCCTGGCCAACAGCCTGGCCCGGCGCATGACCAAGCCGATGCAGCGCCTGTCGGACGCCATGCACGACATGGCCCAGGGCGGCCGCTACAGCCCCGTGCAGCAGGCCAGCGACGACGACGTCTTCCACAGCCTGACCGACAGCTTCAACCACCTGGTCTCGCGCCTGGAAGCCAATGACCACGACCTGCGCTCGGCCATGGGCGAACTGGTCAAGGCCCGCGACGACGCCAATGCCGCCAACGTGCTGAAGTCGCACTTCCTGGCCAATATGAGCCACGAGATCCGCACGCCGCTGAACGGCGTGCTAGCCATGACCGAAGTGATGGCCATGGACGACCTGTCGGCCAAGCAACGCGAGCGCCTGTCGGTGATCCGCGAGTCCGGCGGCCTCTTGCTGGCCGTGCTGAACGACGTGCTCGACCTGTCGAAGATCGAGGCCGGCCGCCTGGAGCTGGTCGAGCGCGACTTCGACCTTTCCACCCTCGCCGCCTCGCTGCGCGAGACCTTCGTCGGCCAGGCCCGCGACAAGGGCCTGGAATTCGGCGTCATGGTCGCCCCCGAGGCCCTGGGCGGCTGGCATGGCGACGCCGACCGCCTGCGCCAGATCCTGACCAACCTGGTCTCGAACGCCCTGAAGTTCACGCTGGAAGGCGCGGTCTCGGTGCGCTTCGCCTCGGCCGAGGATGGCTCGGGCCTGCGCATCGACGTCACCGACACCGGCATCGGCATCGCCGCCGACATCGTGCCGCGCCTGTTCGACAAGTTCGTCCAGGCCGACAGTTCGACCACCCGCCGCTTCGGCGGCTCGGGCCTTGGCCTGTCGATCTGCCGCGAACTGGCCGCCGTCATGGGCGGGGGCATCCACGTCCAGAGCCGTGAGGGCCAGGGCTCGACCTTCACCGTCGTCGTCGCCATGCCGCGCGGCAAGGGCGAGATCCAGGCCCCCGCGCCGGTCGCCGTCGAGCCCGTCGACGAGAGCGCCCCGCGCCGCCTGCGCGTACTGGCCGCCGACGACAACCTGACCAACCAGAAGGTCATCGCCGCCGTGCTCGCGCCCCTGGGCGCCGAGGTGGCCCTGGTCGCCGACGGCGCGGCCTGCGTCGAGGCCTGGCGCGCTGGCGGGCACGACGTGATCCTGATGGACATCCACATGCCGGTGATGGACGGCGTCGAGGCCGCCCGCACCATCCGCTCGCTGGAGAAGGCCGAGGGCCGTCCCCGCACCCCGATCGTGGCGGTCACCGCCAACGCCCTGGTCCACCAGGTCGAGGGCTATCTGGCCGCGGGCATGGACGGCCACGTGGCCAAGCCGATCGAGGTCACCAAGCTCTACACCGCCATCGAGGACGCCGTGGCCGCCGCCGCGCGCCTGAGCGCGGCCGAGGCGGCCTGACCGCCGCGCGCGGCCCTCGCCCTTCGACAAGCTCAGGGTGAGGACCAGATGCAGGCAGGGCGACAGAGAAGCCTCTTCCTGAGCCTGTCGAAGGACGAGGCTTCCGCTCCTGCGGCGCTCGCTCCGCGACATGACGACGACTTCAGGTAGATGAACTCAACATAACGACGGGCTCAGAACCGCTTCAGGCGGGACGTGGTTTCTTGTCTTCAACGTCGTCGCGACCGGCGACGGACCAGTTGAAAGGAACCGAACCGATGAAGAAGATCATTCTGCCGATCGTTGCGGTCTCGGCCCTGGCGGCCGCCACCGTCCCCGCCGCAGCCATGGCCCAGCCCATCAACCAGCGCCAGGCGCAGCTCGAACAGCGGATCGACCGCGGCGTGCGCACCGGCGACCTGAACCGTCACGAGGCCCGCCGCCTGCAAGGCGAGCTGCGCGAGGTGGCCCGTCTGGAGCACCGCTACCGCGCCGGCGGCCTGAACGGCTGGGAACGCGCCGACCTCGACCGTCGTCTGGACCGCATCAGCGCCCAGATCCGCTACGAGCGCAACGACCGCGACTACGGCCACGGCTACGGCCGCGGCGACCGCAACGACCACCGCGGTCGTTGGTAACCGCTAGGCCGGCTCCACCCGGAGCCGGCTCTCCACCACAGTGAGGCCGCGGCCGCGCAGGATAACGCGCGCGCCGCGGCTTTCGCATGACAGGTCCCCGCCGCGGCCCGGATAGGCCTGGTGGAACTCCAGCGCCGCCTTGCCCAGCTTGTCGCCGTACAGCGGCATCAGGATGCAGTGGGCCGAGCCCGTGGTCGGATCCTCGGGAATGCCGGCCGCCGGGGCGAAGAATCGACTGACCACCGCATAGGGCCGCCCCGCGTCGGCCAGCGCCACGGCGATCACCTGGCCCTTGCCGTCGGTCGCGCCGCCTTCGACGCGGTTGAGGGCGGCGAAATCGGGCTCCAGACGCCGAACGGCCGCCTCGTCCTCCAGCACCGCCACCAGATAGGCGCCGGCCCAGGCCTCGACCACCGGCGCGCCCAGGGCCTCGGCAAGGCCCGCCGGAACCTCGACCCGGCGCGGCGGATTGGCTGGAAAGTCCATCTCCAGCCGTTCGCCGTCGCGCCGCACCCGCAGCTCGCCCGACAGGGTGTCGAAGGCCAGCACCTCCACATCGACGCCCAGCTCGGCGAACAGGGCATGAGCCGACGCCAGGGTGGCGTGGCCGCAAAGCGGCGCTTCGCGAGCCGGCGTGAACCAGCGCAGGCCGAAACGCGCCGGATCGGCGGTCTTCAGCAGGAAGGCCGTCTCGGCCTGGTTGTTCTCGGCCGCCAGGGCCTGCATCCAGGCGTCGGACGGCCAGCGGTCGAATGGCTCGACCACGCAGGCCGGATTGCCCTTGAAGGGCGCGGACGCAAAGGCGTCGATGGTCCATTGGCGCATGGTAAAGCTCCTCGAACTCAGGCGGCGGCGCTGACGGCCGGCAGATAGGGCGTGATCGCGGCCAGGGCGCGGGCGACATAGGTCTCCTTCTCCCCGACCGGCGCGACGTAGTGGATGGCCGCCTCGGCGTGCTCCAGGCCCGCCAGGCGGGCGATGGTCCAGGCGGCCAGGTACTGCGAGGCCAGGCATCCGCCGGCGGTGGCGACATTGCCGTGGGCCACGAACGGCGCGTCCAGCACCTTCACGCCCGCCTCGACGACCCAGGGCTTGGTGGTCAGGTCGGTGCAGGCCGGCAGGTCGCCGACCAGGCCGAGCCTGGCCAGCAGCAGCGTCCCCGAGCACTGGGCGCCGATCAGCTGGCGCGACGGGTCGAGATGGATCTGCGACAGCAGGCCTTCGTCGGCGGCGATCTGCCTGGTCCTCGAACCGCTGCCGATCAGCACGGCGTCGGCCTCTGCGGCGAACTCCAGCGGCTTCTGGCGCTGCACGGTCACCCCGTTCAGCGAGGTCGCCTGCGGCGTCGGCGACGTGATGTAGGCCGCCCAGCCATGGGCCTTCATCCGGTTGAGGATCGCCGAGGCGATGAACGAGTCCAGCTCGTTGTAGCCGTCGAACGTCAGGACCGCGATCCGCACCAGAGCCTCCTCATCAGGGCGAGGCCACAGCGGTAACGGGCAATGATCCATGAAGCAAAAGGAGTATTGACACTATGACAATACTCTCGATCCGGTCCGCCCTGGGGCGGATCGACATTCAGAATCTGAGACGAAAACCTCGCTCGAACCTTGAATGTCGATACACCCTAACTCTCGACCGCCTTCGGCAGGCCGGCCTGGTAGACGAAGTCGCGCAGCGTCACCTGGCCGCTTCCCGCCGCGTAGATCCCCAGCTTCAGGCTGATGAAGCCGCCGAACACGTTGTGGTGCATGCCCGACACCTCCATCCGCGTGCCGTGGCGGGTCCAGGTGCGTCCGTCGTCGTAGGAATACCAGTAGGTGACGACATGCTCGTCGTTGCGGATCTTCAGGCGCAGGCGGCGGGCGCCGTGCTTGACCCGCGCCCAGGCCAGCTCCTCGGCGTACTGGAAGGTCTTCAGGGCGGTCGGCGTGAAGCCCAACCCCACAAAGGCCTTGTGATTGTAGAACAGCAGGATCCCGGCCTCGGCCTCGCCGGTCAGCTCCAGCGAGATCTCGGCTTCGTACGAACGGTCGCCGACGATGCAGGTCAGCGGCGAGCTGTCGATCGGCGAGGCCCCCCTGCCCTTCAGGGTCAGCGCCTTGCCGCCATAGGTCGCGCGCGACGCCTCGTCGGGCCCCGGCTCATGGAAGGCCCACTGCACGCCCATGCGATCGGCCGAGAAGTCGTCCGACAGCGACTGGCCCGAGGGCCCGGCCTTGCCGCCGCGCGGCTTGCGGATGGGCTTGGAGAGATCGCCGCCCAGGGGCTTGAACCAGCCGTCGGCGGTCCACTCGATCGGCTCCAGCAGGGTCTGGCGGCCCAGCGTCCAGTAGCCGTTCTCGTAGCCGTGATAGACCATCCACCAGTCGCCGGCCGGCCCTTCGACCAGGCTGGCGTGGCCGCGCGACCACCAGGGCTCGTCCTTGCTGCGGGTGCGCACCAGCGGATTGTGCGGGCAGTGCTCCCAGGGCCCGTGCACCGAGCGCGAGCGGGCGGCGATGACCATGTGGCCGGTCACCGGGCCCGCCGTGCCGCCCACGGCCGTAATCAGGTAGAACCAGCCGTTGTGGCGCAGCAGCTTGGGGCCTTCCGGCGCGAAATTCTCGACGATCCAGTCGTCGGGATAGCGCCAGGGGTCGTAGGCCTTCTCCAGCTGGCCGTCGGTGGCCAGCCCGTCGTCGGTCAGGCGGATCTTGCGCACGCCGTTGACGAAGAGATAGCGCTTGCCGTCCTCGCCCACGACGTGGCCGGGGTCGATGCAGCCGCTGATCTTCAGGTCGACCGGGTCGCTCCACGGGCCCTCGATGCTGTCGGCCCAGATGGCGAAGATCGACCAGCCCTGCCCCGTCGGGTCGGCGGGGATGTAGATGAAGTAGCGCCCCTCGTGCCGGACCAGGTCGACGGCCCAGATTGTGCCCAGCGGCTTGCGCAGCGCCGGGCCGACCGGGGTCCAGTTCACGAGATCCGTCGACTTCCAGATCACCAGGCCCGGATAGGCCAGGAACGACGAGAAGGTCATGTAGTAGACCTCGCCGTCCTTGAGGATCGTCGGGTCGGGATGATCGCCCGAGATGATCGGGTTGAGATACGCGCCGTCGCCCCGGTCGGCGACGCGGCGACCGTCGGCGCCCTTGCCCCACGTCGGCGCGACCTTGTCGGCCGGCCCGGCCTGCGCCGCCAGGGCGGGCGCGGCGGCGGCGCCGGCGAGAAGACCTTTGAACAGCGTACGGCGCGGCAGAGCCATGGGGTCGCTCACAAAAATGATAGCGCTATCAATTTCCGTAGAGCGGTGCGCGCCAGGCGTCCAGAGCGCTTACCCCTCGACGGTGATCTCCGGCCAGCGGGCCTTGGCCGAGCCGGTGGTGCGCGCCCAGCCGCCCGCCCCCTTCACTCGCAGCGGGTTGGGCCGCAGGCGCATGGCGAAGAGGTCGTCCAGGCCGAACGGCGCCCAGACGCGTAAAGTCTCGTCCGCCTCCAGCCGCACGCCGACGCAGAAGGCCGTGGCCACGAACCGCTCCAGGGCCTCGGCGCTGGAACGCAGGGCCGGATAGGGCTCGTCGGCGCCGAACTTCTTCTCGAACCACAGATGCACCCGGGCCTGGTTGCGCACCTCGACCAGCTCGCGCAGCGGCGGCTCGAAGGCGGCGGCCACGCGCTGGATCACGACGTCCTCGGCCTCGTAGGAGGTGTCGGCGTCGTCGTGATAGGCGACGTCGTAGTCCTTGATCCCGTAGTCCAGCGGCCGGCCCGTCAGGTGGTTGAACACCGGCTGGTAGACGGCGCCCGAAAAGATCATCCAGTCGGGCAGGTCAAGGTCACGGACGGTGCGCAGCACCTGCATGGTGGTCGGCGTGGCGCGGACGATCTCGATCAGGCGCTCTTCCAAGCGTTCCGGCAAGGTCTCAGGGGTCAACGCCCACGCCTCCATCATTCGTCACCAGCAAACGCGACGGCGGCGCGCAGAAGCCTTGCGGGGATCCGTCCATCCACCGCCCGTCCTTGTAGATCTTGTAGACGCCGACCACGCGGCAGTCCTTCAGCCCGACGAAGATGCTCTCCTCGACCGCCAGGAAGCTGAACGGGATGTCGAGCTTGCCGATGTCGGGGCAGACGGCGCGGACCGACCGGACGGCGTCGTGCGTATTGTCGTCGGTCAGGAGGGTGCTCGTGTCCGGCGGCGACTTGATGCCGGGCGTGAACTCGCACACCGTGTCCGAACTTGGAAAACGCGGCTCCAGCCGCTCGCCCGCCGCGCCGGCGATCTCGATGCGGGTGACCTTCGCGTCCCGCATGCCGCCTTGCATGAGATAGACATAGGCCAGGACGAGCACCGCCCCGGCGGCGACCCAGAAAAGCTTTGCGGGCTTCGTGCTGGGCCTCAACCGCGCACCGGCCAGGCGTGGTCGAGCGGGCCGTGACCCTTTCCAAGCCCCGGCGCGCGCAGCATGGCCTCGTGGACGTAGTTCCAGGCCCTGGCCACGGCGTCGGTCAGCGGCAGACCTTGCGACAGGCCCGTAGCGATGGCGCTGGCCAGGGTGCAGCCGGTGCCGTGGGTGTGGCGGGTGTCGATCCGCTCGCCCTCGAAGCTCGTTTCGCCCTGCGGGGTGATCAGCAGGTCCACGACCCGCTCGCCCGCGACGTGCCCGCCCTTCATCAGCACGGCCTTGGCGC
Organism: Caulobacter sp. FG7; assembly: GCF_057808875.1. NCBI lineage: Bacteria > Pseudomonadati > Pseudomonadota > Alphaproteobacteria > Caulobacterales > Caulobacteraceae > Caulobacter > Caulobacter sp. FG7. The sequence continues at coordinate 229,534 of NZ_JBMDIW010000004.1, read as the reverse complement.
CCATGCCCAGCAAGGCCTCGCCGGCGCGACGCTGGTCGTCGATCGTCTCGACCGGCAGGCCGGTCAGGGCCGAGGCTTCGGGGGCGTTTGGGGTCAGCAGGGCCGCGCGCGGGATCATCAGCGACTTGACCGCATCGATCGCCTGCTCGGCCAGCAGCGACGCGCCGCCCTTGGCGATCATCACCGGATCGACCACGGCCGGAACCTGCGAGGCGCCGGCCAGCACCCGGGCCACGGTCTCGACCACGCCCACATCGCCCAGCATGCCGGTCTTGAAGGCGTCGGCGCCGATGTCGTCGAGCACGGCGCGGGCCTGGGCCTCGATCACCTCGAGCGGGATCGGATGTACGCCGGTGACGCCCAGGGTGTTCTGCACGGTGACGGCGGTAATGGCCGTGGCCGCATAGCCGCCAAGCGCGGTGATGGTCTTGATATCGGCCTGGATGCCCGCGCCGCCGCCGGAATCGGATCCGGCCAGGACGAGCACGCGGCCCAGGAATTGTGAATCGGGGGAAGGCGCTTGGGTCACGCGCCTCTCCTACCCCGCTTTTGAACTTGGTTGAACCGGTGTCAGGCCGCGCCGAAGGCGGCGGTCAGCCGGTCGAACTGGGCCTGGACGGGACGCGGGGCCTCGTCGACGGTGGCGGCCTCGACATACATGCGCTGGTCCAGGTGACGGACGCGCTCGTACAGGCGCTCGGAACGCTGCAGCAGGCTGACCAGGCCGAAGGGCAGGTCCTCGACGGCGGCCTGTTGCTCGCCCGCTTCCAGGGCCAGGCGATAGTTCTCGGCGCAGGCGGCCTCGGGGGCCATCTCGCCCTCCTTCACCGCGCGCTGGACCAGCAGCCACGAGGCCACCTGCATCAGGCGGGTGGTCAGGCGCATGCTTTCGCTCGCATAGGCCAGGGCCGCGTTGCGCGAGAGGATCTTGCTGTCGTGACGGCCGGCCCCGTCGAGATAGGCCGCGGTCTCCTCGACCAGCAGCATGCCCTCGTCGAAAGTGCGGTCGAACAATTCCGAGCGGGCGAAGTCCTGAATGACTCCCGCCCGCCAGGGGGCCGTGGACGCGTTCGGATCGGTCATGTCTACTCAATGCCCCAAAGGCCGCGAGGACGTCTCGCTTGTGGGGGTGGACTGCAACCCCCGTGCCAAGTCTTAACGTCCCGTTTCGCGACCGCCCGAATCGGTGCGACCGGCAGGCGCACGATCAGCGTCCACTGCTAGCGTAAACCTTTCGTTAGTCTAGGCGACCAAACAGCGCATCGGCCGCCGCGCGTCCCGCTTTCTTCTTGCTGAGCTGGGCCTTGGTGCGGGCGATCTCGGCTTCCAGGGCCTCGATCCGCTCTTCCAGTTCGCGCACGCCGTAGGTCTCGAGATCCTCGTGCGTGGCCGTGTTCAGCGCGTCGCCGCGGAACGCGCGCGGCTCGACCGGCTCTTCGATCATGGGTGACCTCCCTTTCCGACCGAACATGAGACGCCTACCTAGGACGCAACGCAAGCGCGACGGAGCCAAAGCCGATGCCGGAAACCATGACCGCGATCGAGATCGAAGGCGGCAAGGGGGCGGCCGACGCCCTGCGCCCGGTAGAGGTCGAACGCCCCACGCCGGGCCCTGGCGAGATCCTGATCCGGGTGCGCGCGGCGGGCGTCAACCGCCCTGATCTCTTGCAGCGCCTGGGTTTCTATCCCCCGCCGCCCGGCGCGCCGGCCACGCTGGGCCTTGAGGTCGCCGGCGAGGTCGAGGTCGCCGCGGGCCGCTGGAAGGTCGGCGACAAGGTCTGCGCCCTGCTGGGCGGCGGCGGCTACGCCCAGTACGCCGTGGTCGACGCCCGCCAGGCCCTGCCGATCCCCGAAGGCTTCGATTTCGTCCAGGCCGCGGCCCTGCCCGAGACGGTCTTCACCGTCTTCGCCAACGTGTTCGAACATGGCGCGCTGAAGCCCGGCGAGACCATTTTGATTCATGGTGGCACGTCCGGTATCGGGACAACGGCGATCGCCATGGCCAAGGCGGCCGGCGCGACCGTCATCGCCACCGGCCGCGGAGCCGACAAGAAGGCCAAGGCGCTGGAACTGGGCGCGGATCTCGCCGTCGACGCCAAGACCGAAGACTTCGCCGAAATCGCCAAGGCCGCCGGCGGCGTCGACGTGGTGCTCGACATGGTCGGGGCCGCCTATTTCGACAAGAACCTCGACGCCCTGAAGACCGGCGGCCGCATCGTCTACATCGCCGCCCTGGCCGGCGGGACGCTGGAGGTGCCGGTGATGAAGGTGATGCAGAAGCGGGCGGTGCTCACCGGCTCGACCCTGCGCCCCCGCTCCGCCGACGAGAAGGCTCGCCTGGCCGCCGAAGTCGAGCGCACGGTCTGGCCGTGGATCGCGGCCGGCAAGCTGACGCCGATCGTCGACGCCACCTTCCCGCTGGCCGAAGCGGCCAAGGCGCATGCGCACCTGGAAGCGGGCGAGCACGTGGGCAAGGTGGTGCTGGTGGCGTGAGAATGTTCATCATCCGTGAGGTGTGAGCTCGCGCCTCAAGATGCTCCCCCTGAAGGGAGAGCTGTCGCGGAGCGACTGAGGGGGAAGTTGTTGCGGCGGTTCAGAAGCCGCTTCCCCCTCCGGCCCTTCGGGCCACCTCCCCCTTCAGGGGGAGGATCCCGAGACGGACGACAGATGATCGATCCCCGTTCCCTTTCGCTCAGAACCGCATTATAGCTCGGTGTTGAACAACCCCGCCCGGCCGAAAGGTCGGGCGCCGTCATTTCTGGAGGACCGCATGTCCGACATCCTGATGCCCAAGGCGACCGCCGTCTGGCTCGTGGACAACACCTCGCTGAGCTTCGAGCAGATCGCTGACTTCTGCGGCCTGCACCCGCTGGAAGTCCGCGGCATCGCCGACGGCGAAGTGGCGCGCGACATCCGCGGCGCCGATCCGATCGGCAACGGCCAGCTGACCCGCGAAGAGCTGGACAAGGCCCAGGGCAACCCGAACTACCGCATGAAGGCGCAGGTCAGCCGTCACGCCGAGCTCCTGAAGCCGGCCAAGAAGGCTCCGCGCTACACCCCGGTGTCGCGTCGCCAGGACCGTCCGGACGCCATCGCCTGGTTCATCCGCCACCACCCGGAAGTGACCGACGCCCAGATCTCCAAGATCCTCGGCACGACCAAGGCCACCATCGAGCAGGTGCGCAACCGCACCCACTGGAACGCGGCCAACATCAAGCCGGTCGACCCGGTGACCCTGGGCCTCGTCGGCCAGCTGGAACTCGACGCCCTCGTCAAGAAGGCGGCCGAGAAGAAGGCCAAGGACGACGCCAAGAAGGGCATCGTCGCCGAAGACCCGACCCTGCGCCCGGCGGCTGAAACCGCCTACCTCACCGAGGAAGAGCAGGAAGAGCGCGACATCCGCGCCTCGCGCGCCGAACCGAAAGCCGAAGACGTGTTCGGCTCGTTCTCGGGCAATGTCGACGACGAGGACGACGAGGACTGATCCTCGTTCGGACCGGACAGTAAAAAGGCCCATCCGACGCTCGGATGGGCCTTTTCTTTGCCTTTCGGCCGGAGCGCGTTCACCACGCTCCAAATGTTCTTTGGGGGCGCCTGCTTATCCGTTCCCGATCTCTACCGGAAACGGGCAGGCTTTAATGGAGCCGGGCTCGAAGCCCCTCTATCTCCTCCTTGAGCCTTAGCTTCTGCCGCTTGAGCTCTCGGAGCCTGGTGGCGTCGCTACCCGGACGGTTGGTCTCCTCCTGGATCGTGCGGTCGAGGTTCTCGTGACGGGACCCCAGCTCGCGGATACGGGATTCGATGGCCATCGGTGAGGCCTCCTTTTGGGCTGTTGACCGAGGGAGTGAACACCCGCTGGCCCGGACTGTCAGATCACATATGATTGCAACCAGCAGCGCTTGACGTGGCGCCGCTTAATCCCGTGACGGACGAAAATTCACCATGACGGACGCCGCAGCCTCTGCTCCCACGCCCCGCCTGGTCGTCGGTATTTCCGGCGCCTCGGGAGCGCTCTACGGCCTGCGCGCCCTGGCCGCCTGCCGCGACCTGGGGGTCGAGAGCCACCTCGTCATGAGCAAGTCGGCGGCCCTGACCCTGACCCAGGAGACCGGCCTTGCGATCGGCGACGTGGCGGCCATGGCCGACGTCGTGCACCGCGTCGGCGACGTCGGCGCCTCCATCGCCTCGGGTTCGTTCCGCACGCTGGGCATGATCGTCGCCCCTTGCTCGGTGCGGACCATGAGCGAGATCGCCACCGGCGTGACCTCGTCCCTGCTGACCCGCGCCGCCGACGTGGTGCTCAAGGAACGCCGGCCGCTGGTGCTGATGGTGCGCGAAAGCCCGCTGCACCTTGGCCATCTGCGCACCCTGACGCGCCTGGCCGAGATGGGCGCGGTGATCGCCCCGCCGGTTCCCGCGTTCTATGCGAAACCCGCCTCGATCGAGGAGATGGTCGACCAGTCCGTCGGCCGCGCCCTCGATCTCTTCGGCCTGACCTGGGGGCCGGTGAAGCGATGGGGCGAGGACCTGCCAACCGTCAATCAAGCGGACGAAAATTAACGGCCATGCGGTTCTGGGACTGGGCGCTTTCCGTCTATGCGCGACAGCCTGTCGCAGCCGCGTGCCTGCACCTGCAGGACGCCCACGGCCAGAACGTGCCCTTCCTGCTGTGGGCGGCCTGGGCGGCGCTGGAGGGGCGTCCTGTCGACCTGCCGCGCGCGGCCGACCTGGTTCGCGCCTGGGACGCCGAGGTCGGCGCGCCGTTGCGCGGCGTCCGCCGGGCGCTGAAGCCCTCGCGCGCGAACATCGACGACGCGGCCCGCGAACGCTTCCGCGAGCAGGTGAAGGCCGCCGAGCTGGCCGGCGAGAAGGTGCTGATGGAGAGCCTGGAGGCGACCTGCGGCCCGGTCGACGCCACGCGCGACGTCTACGGCGCCCTGCTGGCGGCGGCCCGCGCCGTCGGCGCTCCTCCGCAGGAGGCGGCTCTGGCGCGACTTGCCGACGCCCTGTGTTGAGGCCTTTACCGACCGTCAGGCTTTGCTATCTATCACCGCCTTCGGACAGGGGCCCCAGGAGGAACGTCCATGAATGACGACGATCCTTCGGAAGACACCGTCATCGCGGTGGAGCGACGCCTGGCGACGCTGCGCGAGGAACACCAGGACCTGTCGGACGCCGTCTCGGCGCTGGAGGAACGCCCCCAGCCCGACATGCTGCAGATCGCCCGCCTCAAGCGCCGCAAGCTCGCCTTGAAGGACGAGATCGTGCGCCTTGAAGACCAGGTGACCCCGGACATCATCGCCTGAGCGGCCTTCAGCACTCGCCCAGGGCCGCCTGACGCAGCACGTCAGGATGGACGCCCATGCGCTTGAGGGCGCGAAACGCCACGCCCTTGGGAAGCGCCGCCACCGCGGCGACGACATGGGCGCCGGTCACGCCGACCGTGCCCATCACCTCATCCAGTTCACGCAGCACGGCCTGGGCGGACGGATGGGCCAGCACCAGCCAGTGGTCGCCCTTGACCGCGCCATACTCCAGCCGCTCCTCGACGACGGCTCCGCGACGCACGTCGGCCGCGTCCTGCTCGATCGCGGCCGCCAGCCCGTCCGGATTGACGCCGATCCGTGCGAAGACGCGTCGCGCCGCGCCGTCGGCCATGCCCAGCGAGGCCTGCAGCAGGTCCTCCGCGCCTATAGTAGCGCGTCCGGCCCGCAGACCCACGTTCGTCGCCTCGATGCACAGGGACCTGACGGTCCTGATGTCGAGCATGCGCTGCTTGACGGCTTCCGTGACCATGAAACTTCCCCGACTCCGAACTGTTACTACAGGTCCCCCGGCCCGAAGGCCTCGGGCAGCAGGCTCCAGAACGGCGTCCGCCGCGTCGCCTCGCCGCCCTGCACCGAGACGATCTCGCAGGTCCTGCTGGCGAACTCGCCGATGCGCTGGCGGCAGGCGCCGCAGGGCTGGACCACGGCGTCCGAGCCGGCGGCGATGTAGACCCGCTCGATCCTGCGCCCACCGGCGGTGACCATCGCGCCGATGGCGGTCTGCTCGGCGCAGGTGCCCGACGGATAGGCGGCGTTCTCGACATTGACGCCGAAGTGCACGCCGCCCTGGTCGTCGACCACGGCGCTGGCGACGGTGAAATTCGAGTAGCGGGCGTAGGACCGCGCCAGATAGGCCGGTAGCCGCGCGGCGATGGCGGCTTCGTCGGAGCCTGAAAAGTCGGAAGAAAGTCGTGCGGCGCTCATGCCATCCCTCGGGTCCCGGCAGGATCGCGCCGGGAACCGAGGCAATCAGTCGCGGGGCGGTTATGCAAGCGCAAACCGCACCCCCTGGTTCAGCTTTCGCCCGGCGCCAGGGCGACGATCGACAGGGCGTGCACGGGACCGGCCATCTCCTCGCGCAGGGCCTGGAAGATCAGCCGCTGGCGGGCCACGCGGGGCTTGCCGGCAAAGGCCTGCGCCTCGATGGTCAGGTTGAAGTGGCTCTCGCCGCCTTGGCGATGGCCAGCGTGGCCGTTGTGACGGTCGCTGTCGTCCACCAGCTCCAGCCTGGTGGGCGAAAAAGCGGCGTTGAGCTTGGCTTCGATGGCGTCTGCGACGGCGCCCATGGTGATCTCCGGCATGTCAATCCTTGAACGGAAATAGCCTGCGCTTACTCTAAGCGCCATGAGCCGCGCGTTCGAGTACCGCCCCAAGTTCTTCGACATCCGAGTCCGCCCGCCCAAGCCGGGCGAGGAGGAGGGTCCGCGCGCGGACGACGTCTACAAGCTCAAGCCCGGCCAGAAGCGCTGCGAGCATCCCGACTGCCTGCGCCCGGCCGAGGCCAAGGCGCCCAAGAGCCGCGACCTGCCCGGCCAGTATTACAATTTCTGCCAGCAGCATGCGGCCGAATACAACAAGAACTGGAACTTCTACGCCGGCATGAACGAGGGTCAGATTCGCGCCGAGCAGGAGCGCGAGAAGATGACCGGCGGCCGGCCGACCTGGAGCATGAAGGCCGACGCCGGCTCGCGCGAGGCCGCCGCCGCCGCCGCCCGCGACGCCCGCAACATGGCGGACCCCTTCGGCCTGTTCCGCGCTCAGCAGCGAAAGGCCGAATCGGCGGCCGCCGGCCGCGCCATCGGCAAGCTGGAACGCCAGGCCCTGGCCGACATGGACCTGGACGTCGACGCCGACGCCGCGGCCATCCGCACGCGCTACAAGGAACTGCTCAAGCGCTGCCACCCCGACATGAACGGCGGCGACCGCAGCGCCGAGCACAAGCTCCAGCGCGTGATCAAGGCCTACAAGACGCTGCAGAAGTCGGGCCTGGCGAAGTAGGCGCTCAGCGCGCCAGGCGGCGGTAGCCCTTCTCGCTCCAGCCTTCGAAGAAGTCGCCAGGATCGCCTTCCTCGGTCTCGATAGCGGGCAGCGGTTCACGCGCCCCGCCAGCGTAGGACAGCGTCCAGGCACCGCCCGACTCGCGCGCCAGGCTCGCCTCGACGCGACGAGCGCCTCCGACAGGCCCGACGACGCAGCCCATGCGCAGGCGGTCAGACGCCAGCCAGGCCTGCGGACTGCACGGCGCGCCCTTGGAGGCCACCGGGACCAAGTCCGCTCCGTCGGCCCGATAAAGGGTCACGCCGCCGCCGTCGTCGCTCTCGGAGCCGAACACCAGCCAGACGCCGTCCGGTGATGCGAGAGGCCGCCCGACATCAGCGACGCGCGGGCGACCATCGGCGCCGATCAAGAGCGAAAGGGCCTCGCCCTCGCCGTGGGAGAAGGTGAGATAGGGCAGCCGCTGGCCGCCAACGGGCACGACGCCCGCCAGACGCCAGCGAGCACACTGGTCGAAACCGTCGCACACGCCGCTGTCGGTAAAGGCGGCGACGTCGCGCCCGCCGCTACGTACGAACAGCGTGTCACCGGCGCGGCGAACCAGATCCGGCTGCGCGACCAGCAAGGCTTTCTCCGCGATGGCCCCCTGGCGGCCCCGCCCAGCCTCGTCGGATATGGAAACGCCGCCCTCGCTGTCGATCTGGATATGGAGCGGCGTGGGCGCGCCAGGCGGCCGGCGATCGAAAGGACGCGCGGCCAGCAAGGCGGCCACGCCGATACAGGACGCCACAACAGCGCCCGCGATCCCCCAGCCGACAATACGCTGCAAAGCCATGGCCAAGCTTTACGCCCGGCCAGACCATGACGCGAGACCCAAAGCGTACTCGCGCTTAAATTCAGCGGATACGGATGCGGATCGGCACGTCGATGAACGAGCCGGCCCGGCTCTTGCCGTCCGGGCCCAGGAGCTCGACCTGGATCTGCGAGGCCATTTGCAGGGCCGCGTCGCCGACACCCAGGTCGGTGGGGCTCTCGGCCTGGACGCTGCAGTCGGTCAGGCCGCCGTTGCTCTTGACCATGCAGCTGAGCAGGGCGACGGCTTCGCGCGGTTGCGCCACCTGGACCACGCGGGCCTGCGGCTCGGCCTGAAGGGCCGGAGCGGCGGTGGTGACGGCGGCGGCGAGAACGAACGAAGCGATCACTGTATCTTCCCTATGGTCTTGTCGGATGGCCCGTCAGGGCTCCGCGTTTCATTTCGGGTCAGGCGGCGTTCGCCTGCTTGATCCGCTGCAACCCCTGGGCCGCCATGTCGGTCAGCGACCGCAGGCCCAGTTCGGCGAAGACGTCGAACGCCACCGCCAGGGCGGTGGCCGCGCGGTCGAGGCGCCCGTCGTCGCGGCCGGTGATCTCGACCCGGGCCTCGTAGAGGCGAGCCAGGTTCATCTGGGCCACGGCCCAGCCGGCCGGATCGCGCGCGCCCGGCTGCTCGGCCAGCTCGGCCTTGAAGGCCAGCTCGGCGGCGTCGAGCACGGCCAGGTCCGCGGTCAGTTCGGCGCAGCGCGCCAGGCTGAGGGCGCGGTTGTTGGCCACGGCGGCGCGCAGGGTCAGCGCCGGCTGCACCTTCACGATGTGGGTTGCCCGGTCGAAGCAGGTGACCGCCTGCTCGAAGCAGCGCTCGGACGTCGTCGCCTCGCCCATGGCCTGCAAGGTCTCGCCCAGCGAAGCCTGGGCGCGGGCCCAGTCCAGCGGGCTGTGGCCGGGATCCAGCGGCTCCAGGGCCTGGGTCGCGGCCTCGACCGCGTCGGCGATCAGCGACAGCTCGCCGTCGAAGTCGCCCAGGCGGGCCAGGGCCTCGGCGCGCATCAGTTCGAGGCGCGACCAGGTCAGGGGTTCGAAATCGGGATCGAGGGCGGCCAGCGCCGTCCGGGATTCGGACAGGGCGACCTCGACCAGGGCGCGGTCCTTCAGCCGCACGGCGCAGGCCAGCAGCAGGTCGATGCGGGCGGCGCGCTGCTCGGCCAGCTGCAGGCGGGCGCCGCCTGACCTGGCCCCGCGCTCGCCGGCCAGGGTCGCCAGCGGCGCCTCGAAGGCCTGGGCCGCGGCCAGCGCGCGGTCGATGTCGTTGTCGGACAGGGCCATACGGCCGTCGACGGCGGCCAGCAGGCTGGCGGCCAGGGCGGCGTGCGGGCCGTGGGCCGTCTTGGCCAGGGAAAGCGTCGCGCCCGCGGCGGCGTGCAGGCCCTCGTCACCGAACAGCTCGGCGCCCAGCATGGCCAGCACCGCCTGCTCGCAACGGGCGGCGCAGACGAGGTCGGCCTTGCGTTCGGTATCGGCCAGCCTGGCGGCGGCCTCGGCCTGGGCCGCGCCCTTGCGCAGGGCCGCGGCGTCGCCGGTGCGGCGGGCCACTTCGCGCCAGACCACGGCGGCTTCCAGAAGGCGGACCGCGCGATCCTTGCAGCCGATCCGACCGGCGGCGACGTCGGCGGCGCGGGCTTCGTTGGTCAGCAGGCGCAGGTCCATCAGTTCCAGCAGCGCGGTGTCGCCGCCGGTCAGGCCTTCTCTATGCGCCGCGGCATGGGACACCCGTCCCTGGCCCTCGACGCCCAGAAGCCTCTTCAGATCGCGCCCCACGAATTCGAACATCGCTCGCGTACTCCGCACCGGGATCGTCCCACCTCGGCACGGCCGGGATGGATTTGACGCGAGATCAGCAAAACCGGAGCCAACGCTCTTAACAAGGGGTTAACAGGTCTGAATCCGCCATTAACCACGAATATTCGGATCACATTAACTTTGATCGCCGCCGCGTCCGGAAAATCGGCGATTTTGACCCATTTTGGCACGCTTTTTGCTTCAGGCGCTCACAGCCAGCGGACGGTGCGATCGCACAATTAATAACGCCGTTACCAATCTAAAAATGACGTTAACTATAAGATTTAGGACCTTGTTTACATTTCGTTCACGTTCGTGAATGGGCGGGATGGCGGATCAGCCCGCCAGGCGCTAGGAAGCGGCCATGACCAGCCCCGCCGTGACCCTCTGGACCGCCGCCCTCTGCAAGCAGGATCCCGGCTATGGCGGCTGGGCGTTCGTACGGAAGCTGGACGGCGAGTCGGGCGCGGCCGCGATCAAGGGCGCCGCTGGCGGCGAGCGGCGGACGTCTCTGGCGAAGATGAGCCTGTCGGCCCTGATCGAGGCGCTGGCCAGCCTGTCGGACCTCCCGGCCGACACGGCCGTGACCCTGCGCTTCGCCGATCCGGCCCTGGCCGGCGAACTGGTGACCGCCGACGGCGCCTACGCCACGGCCGAACCGGAAGCCTGGGCGGCCGCCCGCGCCCTGGTCGCCGCGCGATCCTCGCTGAATTTGGTTCCGCTGGCGGCCAGCGCGCCGCAGACCGGCTTCGTGGCCGCCTGGGCCGAGTTCGGCCAGGACACGTCCAAGAGCCGCGGCAGCTTCAAGGCCGCCATTCCGAAGCCGAACTTGATGAAGTTTCCCGCCTGAGGGTCCTCCCCCTGAAGGGGGAGGTGTCGGCGAAGCCGACGGAGGGGACGTGGCCTGCGAGCCAGCGGGCGCCTCGACGTCAGTAGGAACTTCCCCCGCCGCCCCTTCGGGCCACCTCCCCCTTCAGGGGGAGGATCTTTTTTACCCCAACCCCTTCACCACCAGCGTCGCCGTGGCCGGGTTACAGGCGAACGGGATGTCGGCCAGGGTCGCGAGGCGGATCAGCGCCTTGACGTCGACGTCGTGCGGCTGCGGCGACAGCGGGTCGACGAAGAAGATCAGGATATCCAGGCGCCCTTCGGCGATCATCGCGCCCAGCTGCTGGTCGCCGCCCAGGGGACCGCTCTTGAGGCGGGTCAGCTGCAGCTGCGGCAGCGCCTCCAGCACCCGGCCGCCGGTGGTGCCGGTGCCGTACAGGATGCTCTTCTCCAGGAACGCCGCATTGGCCTTGGCCCACGCCACGAGGTCGGCCTTCTTGTCGTCGTGGGCCACGAGGCCGATGGCGAGCTGGCGGGTCATGCGGGAACGGCTCCGGTTGCGAACGTTCCTCCCTATAGCGGCTGGCGAGGCCTCCGCCAGCCCGATGCGCCCTTCCCTTTTGGCGCGCATTGCCGTTAGGATACATATTGAAACGATATCTCAAATAATGAGACCGCCAGCGTAGCGGTCCTTGGAGGAAGCCGCCGATGAGCCTCGACCGCCGCGCCTTCGCCGCGGGCCTGACCGCCCTGCCCCTGCTCTCGGCCGCGCCGATGGCCCTGGCCGCAACTCCGGGCGCCCGCCCCGGTCCGTTCCTGCTGGGCGCCGACGTCACCTGGATCCCGCAGGACGAGGCCGACGGCGCGCAGTTCTTTGCCAACGGGCGCCGGCAGGACATCCTGGCGATCCTGGGCGAGGCGGGCTTCAACGCCATCAAGATCCGCGTCTTCGTCAATCCCGAGAACGGCTACTCGGAGACGCGCAAGACCGACCCGTGGGCGGGCCTGGCCCAGACCGTCGCCATGGCCAAACGGATCAAGGCCGCCGGCATGCACCTGACGATCAGCTTCCACTACAGCGACACCTGGGCCGACCCGCAGAAGCAGGGCAAGCCAGCCGCCTGGAAGGACCTTTCGTTCGACGCCCTGGTCAAGGCGGTCGGCGACCACACCTGCCAGGTGCTGGGCGCCCTGATGAAGGCCGGCGCCAAGCCCGACATGGTGGTGATCGGCAACGAGATCACCTTCGGCATGCTCTGGCCCGACGGCCGTGTGCCGCTGCCGGTTCCCACCGGCAACCCGGCCACCGACGCGGTTCACCTGAACGTTCCCGACGCCGGCGGCTTCGACAAGCTGGCCCGCCTGCTCAGCGCTGGCCTGGACGCCTCGCGCGAGGCCGTGCCCGGCGTGAAGACCAGCCTGCACAACCACCTGGGCCGCCACTGGACGATCGTCAGCCACTGGATGGACAGCCTGCTGGCGCGCGGCGTGCGTTTCGACGCCACCGGCTTCTCCTGCTACCAGCAGGCGGCCGAGGGCGACTGGGCCAACACCTTCGCCCGCTTCGGCGAGCGCTACCGCGACCACGGCTTCTACGTGGCCGAATATTCCAGCCGGAAGCGCTACGTGAACGACCTGGTGTTCGACGCGCCGGGCCAGCGCGGCTGGGGCACGTTCATCTGGGAGCCCACCCGGCACCAGGAGGCGATCTTCGACCAGGACGGCAAGAACGCCGGCGAAGGTCCGCGCCCCAACCTGCTGTCGCAAGGCATCAACGCCGCCGAGGCCCCCGGCGCCCACATCGCCGGCGCCCCGCCGCCCGAGCCGGAGAAGACCGAGCACGGCGGCCGCTACGACGCCAACGCCTTCATGGAGCTCTACCGCCAGATGGCGCGGGACTACGGGCTGAAGAAGGCGTGAGGCCCTAGCTGCCCTGGAAGACGCGGGCGGCGACCGGGGCGGGCTGGGCGATGATCGCCTCCAACCACGTCAGGGCGCCCTCGCACCGCTCCTTAGGCGTCAGCTTATCCTCGCTGCTGGAGCCCATCGCCGTCAGCCAAGCCTGATCGCCTCCGGCCGCCTTGTAGGAGCGGATGACGCTGAGGCCGTCCTCATTGCTGGGCCGGGCGCGCTGGGTCGGATTGCGTTCGGCCGCGGCGATGGCCCGGGCCTGGACCGTGATCGACTTCTCGATCTCGGCCCGCAGCAAGGTACCTACCGTCAGGGCGGTTTCGACCTTCAGGCCCTTGTTCTCATGATACTCGTAGCAGACGGCGTAGTTGGTCTGGGCGGCGAAGCGCATGACGCCCAGCTGCGCCCGCGCCATGGCCACGACCTCGGCGTCCGGCGCCTTGCGGCCCACCTCGCTGGCCGCCTTGTGAACCTTGCTGCTGAAGTCCGCGATCAGGGCCTTCGTCGCCGCGATGTCAGGCGTTGGCGCGAACATGCCGTCGAGGGCCTTCTTCTCGAACGCCTCGTATTCGGCGGGATTGGCCTGCACATAGGCCGCGACGATCTCCGTGCTCAGCATGCGCTCGCGCAGGCGCACCTTCATGTCGGCGCGGAACTCGTCCATCGGCGGAACGGGCCCCTGCGCCGCCGCCGGCTGGGCAAGAACCGCCATCGCGGCGCAGGCCGCCAAGAGAAACGAACGATGCATCAAGGCCCTCGGGATTTGAGGAGCCGGACCCTATGACGATTCCACCAGGGCGAGAGCCTTCGACCTGACGCTACGGCGCGCGGGGCGACGGAGATCGGCGAGACGGATCGTTGGTTGGGCCGACGCGACGAGGATCCGCCGCTGAGGGTCGACGCGGCCGGCCCCAGCCCATATCTGCACGGGCCAAGCCCCGCCCCGTGACGCCCGGAGACCATAGCGTGAGTGAAGTGGAGATCGACGGACGCCTGCTGCAACGCTGGTTGAAGAGTGACGCGGCCGATCCGGCTCTGCTGGCCGGCTGCGCGCTGGACGACGGCGAGAGCGACGAGCCCCTGCCGATCCTCGAGGTCGATCTTTCCCGCCAGGCGCTGGTCTGCGGCGGACAAAGGGGACGCATGCGGTTCCCGTTCGGACGACTGCCCGACGGCCTGCTGGTGGCGCCCGCGCCCGATCATCCGGCCGTCGCGGCGGTCAGGGCCGCCGTCTCGCCGCAGGAGCGCGCCCACCAGACGATGCGCGAGGAGCTCGGCGCGGAGTATCCCCGGCCGTTCGCCTCGGTGGCCGACCTCGAAGCCGTCCACGCGGCCGAGATGGCCCGGCGCGCGGGCAAGCTGCCCGAACGCGCCCTGCGCGGCCCGTGGGTGCGGGCGCTGAAGCGGAACGAGCTGCATCGCCAGGGCGCCCAGCTGGCCCAGTCGTGGCGCGAACTGGCCAATTCGTGCGGCGCGCCGTGGTCGGACATCGCCCTGCACCTGGCCTGGTTCCAGCGCCAGGGCGGCCATCCCAACCGGGCGATCGAGACCGCGCGGGACTTCTGGCGCTCCAAGGCGGCCGCCTCGCAGACCGAGATCGCCATGCTGGCGACGGTGGAGGCGGCGGCCTGGATCGACCGCTTCGAGCGCAAGGGCGGCGCCCCGCCCGACCTGGTCGAGGCCCGCCGCGCGGCGGCCAAGGCCTACGCCATCTCGCCGACCGATCCGGAGATCCAGACCGTCTACCAGCGCCTGAAGGCGGCCGAGACCGGTCCGGGCTAGCCGCGCTCCTTCGTCCGCTCGAAGCGCACCTTCGGATAGCGTTCGGCGACGTAGTTGATCTCCCAGCCGCTCTTGCCCAGGAACACCGGCTGCTCGTCGATGTCGCGGCCCATGGCCGACTTGTGCTTGTTCTCGAAGTCCTCGACGTCGGCGCGATCGCCGACCAGCCAGCGGGCCTCGGCGTAGGGGCTGTTCTCGAAGATGCAGTCCAGCTGGTATTCGTTGGCCAGGCGGTCGGCCATGACCTCGAACTGCAGCTGGCCCACGGCGCCGACGATGAAGTCGGAGCCGATCATCGGCCGGAACAGCTGGGTGACGCCCTCCTCGGCCAGGCCTTCCAGCGCCTTCTTCAGGTGCTTGGCCTTCAGCGGATCCTTCACGCGCACGCGGCGCAGGATTTCCGGGGCGAAGTTGGGCAGGCCGGCAAAGCGCAGGGCGCCGGTCTCCGACAGGCTATCGCCCACGCGCAGCACGCCGTGGTTGGGGATGCCGATCACGTCGCCGGCGAAGGCGTCTTCGGCCAGTTCGCGGTCGGAGGCGAAGAACATGATCGGCGCGTTGACGCTCATGGCCTTGCCGGTGTTCTGGGCCTTCAGCTTCATGCCGCGGGTGAAGCGGCCGCTGGTCAGGCGCAGGAAGGCGATCCGGTCGCGGTGATTGGGGTCCATGTTGGCCTGGACCTTGAACACGAAGCCCGAGACCTCGCTGTCGCCGGGGGCGACGTGGGTCTCGGCGCCGGCCTTGCTGGCCTTGGCCGGCTTGGGCGCGGGCGCATAGGCGCCGATGCCGGCCAAGAGCTGGTCGACGCCGAAGTGGCGCAGGGCCGAGCCGAAGAACACCGGCGTCATGTGGCCTTCGAGGAACGACTGCACGTCGAACGGCTTGCCGGCCTCGGTGACCAGCATGGCGTTGTCCTCCAGTTCCGAGCGCTCTTCGGGGTCGAGGTACTGGACGATAGCGTTGCCGTTGAAGGCGACGGGGTCGGGATGGCCCTCCTCGTCGGTCGAGCTCTTCTTGGCGTAGGGGATGAACTGCTGGCTGCGCAGGTCGAGCATGCCCTTGAAGCGCCCGCCCGAGCCGGCCGGCCAGTAGAGCGGCGCCGGATCCAGGGCCAGCTTGGACGACACCTCGTCGAGCAGCTCGAACGGATCCTGGGCCTCGCGGTCCATCTTGTTGATGAAGGTGATGATCGGGATGTCGCGCAGGCGGCACACCTCGAACAGCTTCAGGGTCTGGGGCTCGATGCCCTTGGCGGCGTCCAGCACCATGACGGCCGCGTCGGCGGCGGTCAGGGTGCGGTAAGTGTCTTCCGAGAAGTCCTCGTGGCCCGGGGTGTCGAGCAGGTTGAACATCAGACCGTCGTGGTCGAACGTCATCACCGAGGCCGACACCGAGATCCCGCGCTCGCGCTCGATCTTCATCCAGTCCGACTGGGTGCGGCGGGCCTGGCCGCGCGCACGCACGGCGCCGGCCGCGCGGATCGCCCCGCCGGCCAGCAGCAGGTTTTCCGTCAGCGTGGTCTTGCCGGCGTCGGGGTGGCTGATGATGGCGAAGGTGCGCCGACGGGCGGCTTCAGCGGCGGGAGAGGTGCTCATCCCGCGCAACTACCCCCCCGGCGCGTCCTTGTCACCTTCCCCCGAAGCGGCGGCGGCGGTGGCGGGCTTCAACGCCTCGCCGTCGGCCTTGCCCTCGAGCGTCGACAGAAGCTGGGTGGCGCGCCTGGCCTGCGGCCCGCCGTGCGGGTTGCCGGCCACCGGCTCCAGCAGTTCACGGGCGATCTCGTACTGCTTGGCGCGGATGAACAGGCGCGCGGCGTTGGTGCGGATGGCCGGGTTCTGCGGCGCGATCGTGGCCGCCCGGAAGACGACGTTGAGGGTGTTCTGCGACGGCTCGCGGTCCATCGACTTGGTCTCGGCGTAGCCGTAGAGCGTCAGGTAGTTGTCGTCGTCGAGCTTGTGGGCGCGGCCCAGATAGGTCGCAGCGTCGGCATAGACGACCTTGGCCTTTTCGCGGTCGGCCGGAACGCGAGCCATCCGCCGGGCAGTCTCCAGCCGGCTGTAGGCCATGACCTGCAGGGCCTCCAGGTCGCTGGGCCGCTCGTCCAGCAGGGTCTTGAGGATCGCCTCGCCCTTTGCGCGGTCGCCCAGGTCGATCTCGGCCCGGGCAAGGGCCAGGCGGCTGTAGAACTCGCCGGGACGCTTGGCCACCGTCTGCTGGAACTGGGCCAGCAAGGCCGGCGCCTCGGCCTTGGCCACGCCGCTCTTCAGGCGCTGGACCTCCAGGATCAGGTCGTCGGCGCCGGCCGGCAGCCGGGTGAAGGCGATCTGCGGCTTGGGCGGCTCGCGCGCGATGTCGAGCACGGGCAGCGACTTCATGTAGCCGCGCAGCGCCTTCTCCAGCGCCGCCGAGTCCTGGCCGTAGAGCTTGGTCCAGCTGGCCATGGGGTCCTGGTGATCGCGCACCAGCTCCAGATAGTCCTGCAGCTTCTTGCGGCGCTCGCGGTCGCTCCAGATGTAGTGGGTCAAAAGCCAGGACTGGGCGTAGAAGGTCAGGGCGTCGTCGCGATCGAACTGCGTGGCGCGCTTGGACAGGATGTCCGACATCGGCAGCCACTTCTCGTTCAGCAGCGAGACGGCCCGCCCGCGGCTGAAATCGCCGATCCGCACCCGCTTCATCTGCAGGTCGATGGTCTTGTAATACTCGGCCAGCCCCTCGACGAGCCAGCCCGGATAGGCGTCCGGGAAATACTGCATCATGAAGTGGTGGGTGTATTCGTGCAGCACCGTGTCGTCGCCGTTGGTGCGGTCGCTGAGATTGTCGTCGCCGCGAATGGCCAGGACGAAGATGTCCTCGACGCCGGTCATGTAGATGCCCCGCAGGCGCTCGTCGGCGCCCGGGATCACCCGCCGAAGCTGGCGGGTGTCGCCCAGCAGGTACAGCGGCAGCTTGCGTGGGGTCTCGGCCTCGGTCTTGCCGTGCAGCCGCCGCAGGACCGCGTCGAAGTCCTCCAGCATCGTCACATAGCGACGGACCAGGGCCTCGCTGCGGTCGGAATAGACGATGAAGTGCTCGCTCTCGCCGCGGATCCAGCGGCCGGGCGCGTCGGCCTGGACAGCGGGCGCAGCGGGCGCCGAGCCCCCGCCCTGGGCCCAGGCCGGAGCCCAGGCCCCCAGAGCCGCCGCCATGACCAGACCGACCCCGAAAGCCCGCGATACCAAGCTCGCCCCCTGCACAATTACACGTTGAGCTTTGCCGGACATCCAGGCCTCGGGCAAGGTCCAGCTTCGCCCCGAAGCAAAATGCTCCGAAGCCCGACGAACAGGCGTTCGAAAGACCCTATTCAACCTGGGGAATTGGAGTCATGCTCACCGTGTCGCCGACGTTCGGCCCCCGAGAGCCGTCGGGGCGACGGAGGAAACGACATGGCCCTGGCCGAAGACCCTCGCGATCACATCCGTCGTCGTCCCCTGGGGCAGAGCGCGCTCTGCCTGGGTACGGTCATCGCTGGATTGGTGGTGATAGCCCTCGTCCTGAACATCGTGGCCGGCCTGCTGATGTAGCGGGCCGCCGGCGACGTCAGGCCGCCAGCCGGCGCCAGACCTGGCGATCGGCCTCGAGATTGGTCAGTTGGCCCGCCTTCTGACGCTGATGCAGCGCGCCCATGACCTCCAGGCCGATCTGGGCGTAGCGCACCTGCACCTGCTCGATCAGGCAGCCGCGCGCCGGCGCGACGAACAGCGCCGCATTGATCTCCGGGGCCTTGGCGATGATCAGGGCGGCCAGGCGCTTGGCCTTCTCCACCTGCTTATGGTGCAGCAGCGGCTCCTCGGCATAGAGCTCCTTGCCCAGCTCGGCGACGAAGTTCAGCGACAGGGCCGCGAAACGGTCGCGCGTCATCGGCGGCGACAGTTCGACGGCGTCCAGGCTGAGCACGACGTCGTTCATCAGGAAGAGCATGGGCGGATGACGGGGGCTGCTTGAGAGACCTGCGACATCCTGCCGCGCTCTACTTTCGGTCTGGTTTAGCGGCAGGGTTAATGCTGTGGATCGTTGCACGAACGCCCTGCGGCCCGTCGTCCCCGGCGCCCGCTCAGCCCTCGACCGCTTCGGTCAGGAAATGGCGGCCTTCGCGATCCTCGATCTCCACCACCCAGACATCGGGGTCGATGCGGGCGGCGCGCTCGGCATAGGCGTCCAGGTCGGGCTCGAAGTCCGACTTGGTGGGCTGCATCCACACCCGCTCGCCGTCGCCGCGCGTGGCCTCGCTGTAGAGCCGCACCGTGCCGGCCTTGCGGTCGACCACCTTGACCAGCACCGCGCCCGCCCGGGCGTCGCCCTTGCGCACGACCATGGCGAAGGCCCCGCCCAGCTCGGCGCGGCGGATCAGCGCGCCCACCCAGAGATCCGTCGAAAGAAGCATTGCTAACCGAACCGCAACCAGGAGCGGCTAAGGTCCGCTCGAATATCCTCTCTCGCAGAATACGAGAAAATGGCCACCGTGAAGACCTCCGTCCCGCGAAAGCGGCGCCTGGCGGCGACGCTCGTCGCCACAGCCGTGCTCGGCGCGGCCCAGACGGCGACGGCCACCCCCTCCGACGTTTTCTACGAACGCAGCCTGATGAGCGCCGCCGGCGCGCGCTGCGGCCTGTTCAGCCCGTCGCTGTCGGGCGCCCTCGACGCCGGCAGGGCCCAGGCCCGGGGCGCGGCCCTGCGCGCCGGCGCCAGCGCCGATCAGCTGGACGGCGTGCAGCAACGGGCCCACGCCAAGGCCGCCTCCGTACCCTGCGGCTCCAAGGACCTGACCACCGCCGCCGGCCGCGTGCGCAAGGCCTTCGAGGGCTACGCCCTGTTGCAGCGGATGAACTATCCGGGCGACCGAGCCAGCTGGCAGGCCGACCGCGCCAGCTCGGCGACCATCCCGTTCTGGCGGCTGTCGCAGGCGGCCAGCTTCGGCGGCGACCGCCTGGTGTTCGGCCTGGCCGGCCGCAACACCGAACTGCTGGCCGTGGCGACCTTCGCCGACGGCGCGCGCCCCTACACCGCCAGGCTGGTCATGCGCGATCCGGCCCGCACGCAAGGTCCCTATCTGAAGGCCCGCGCAGCCGGGGGCCTGGCCGACAACGCCGCCCCGCGCGCCGCCAGCCGGGTGTTCGGGGCCGAGACCCGCGACGCCGCCCCCGCTCCCACCCTTTTGCCGACCAGCGCCAAGACCGGCATGGGCTTCCGCTTCCCGCGCGAGGCCGGCGACGCCATCGCCCGGCTCGACCCGCGCGAGGCCATGACGGTGGAGTTCGTCATCCAGGGCCGCGACGGCCGCGAGACCGTGCGCCGGGCCTATGTCGAGGTCGGCGACTTCGCCGCCGGGCGCGCCTTCCTGCGAGTCAGCTGACAGGTTTGGGCGCCGGGCCATTTGGCCTCGACGCGGCCTGGGCCCATATTCAGGTGATGACACGCATCCGCGTCATCGACCTCGAGACCGCCGGCAATGGACCGCAGGACGTCTGCGAGATCGGCTGGCAGGACGTCGTCCAGGACCCTGGCGGCTCCTGGCGCGTCGACGAGGACCGCGGCGCCCTGCTGGTCAATCCCGGCCGGCCGATCTCGCCGGAAACCATGGCCGTTCACCACATCCTCGACGAAGAGGTGGCCGGCGCGCCGTTCTGGAAGGACGCCGCGCCCGGCGTACTGAAACCCGAAGGCGGCGTCGCGGCGCTGGCGGCGCATCGCGCCTCGTTCGAGCAGCGCTACTGCACGCCGGCCCTGGCGGGCGGGGCGGCCTGGATCTGCACCTGGAAATGCGCCCTGAGGCTGTGGCCGCACCTGACCAGCTTCTCCAACCAGATGCTGCGCTACCAGCGGATGCCGCGGGGCCTGGTCCATGCGCTGGGCCTGCCGGCGCACCGCGCCCTGCCCGACGCCTATGTCACCGCCCATCACCTGCGCGACATGCTGGGCGAGGCCTCTCTGGAGCAGCTGCTGGCCTGGAGCGCCGAACCGGGCCTGCTGCCCCGCGCGCCCAAGGGCCCCGAGCGCGGCAAGCCCTGGCCCCAGCTCGGCGACGAGGCGCTGCGCCTGCTGGCCCAGGACCGCGACCCCGACGTGCGCTTCAGCGCCGAGACCGAACTGCGCCGTCGCAGCGACGCGGCGCCGGCGGTGGCCGTGGAGCCGGCCCAGCGGACGCTGCTTTAGAGCTATCTCCCAGGCGGGGGCGAAGAACTTTCCGCCTTCCCTCCCCCTTGATGGGGGAGGGGCAGGGGTGGGGGTGGTCACGGCGGTATACGCCTGGCGCCGCCGCCAGCTCAGCAGTCACCCCCATCCCCGGCCCTTCCCCCATCAAGGGGGAAGGGAGAAGCGTTGGCAGCGCCCCTACTTCCCCGCGTCGGACGGGGCCATGCATTCGACCGGCTTGGCGCTGGCGACGTCTTCGCCGTCCTTGAGCGGCGCGACCATCCCTTCGGTCATGCCCTTGGTCCACCATTGCAGGCCATCGCCCACATAGCGCGCCCCGCTGGCCGACATGGCCACGGTCAGGGTGCGGGTCTTGTCGCCGTATTCGACCACGGCGGTCTTGTCGTCGGGATAGGTCGCCTTCAGCACGCTGCCGTCGGCGCAGGCATAGACGATCTGCTTGGCCTCAGTGGCGGCGGGCGCGGCCGGCGGCGCCGGGCTCTGGGCCAGGTTGTCGGGCGTCGGCGCGGGCTTGGGCGCCTCGGTCTTCTTCTCGCAGGCGGCCAGGGCCAGGACGGCCAGGCCGGCGACGAACAACGGACGGATCATTGGCGAGCTCCCCGAAAAGCGAAGGTTCGATGAGCCTATAACGTCGGCTGGCCGACGTCGTTGCCGATCACTCGCCGTCGCGGTCGGCCTTCAGGCGGGCGCTCTCGGCCCTCAACGGCTTGGCGACCGGACAGACCTCCTGGACGAACTCGGTCAGTGTGTTGACCAGGCTGTCGCGCACCAGGCTGTAGTGCACGTACTGGCCGCGCTTCTCGCTGGTCACCAGCCCCGCCGCCTCCAGGATCGACAGATGCTGCGACACCGCCGGCTTGGAGATCTCGAAACGCGAGGCGATCTCGCCCGCCGTCAGGTCGGCATGGGCCAGATAGGCCAGGATCTTGCGTCGGACCGTCGACGACAGGGCTTCGAACACGCGTTGCATATGCCGAATTTAAGCTGTTCGCTAATCACTTGCAAATTAGCGATGAGGTATTTAAGGAATCGCCTATTAATTGAGAAACGGTCATGCGCGACTTCACTCGCCCCCTGCCGCAAACCAGCTCCCTCCAGATCGTCGCCGCCCTGCTGGCGGGCTCGATCACCGGCGCGGGGCTTCATGCCGCCTGGGTCCTCGTTGAGGCCGTGCTCATGGGTCAGTTCGAAGCGATACTGATCCTGCCGAGCCCCATCCTTCTATTCGTCGCCTGCGGCTGGGGCCTTGGCCTGGTGGTCTTCGGCCTTCCGTTGGGCGTGGTCCTGCACAGGCGCCGCCTACGGACCCGCCGCACCGGTGCGATCGCGGGCGCGATCGTGTCGGGCGCTGTCGTGGCAGCCTTTTGGATCCTCACGCCGATCCTGGTCGTCACCCCCGAGCCGAGCATCTGGAACATCGTCCAAGCCGTCGCCCTCTTCGGCATGGCCGGCGCGATCGTTGGCTGGGTCGTGGTCCGCTTGGCCTATGGAAAGCAGAACCCGTGACGAGCCGTCGGGAGGCCGGAGGATTCAGCGTTCCGCCGCCCCGATCGCCTTCCACACCGCCAGCGCCTGGCTCATCTCGCGCACGTCGTGGACGCGCACAGATTCCACGCCGCAGGCCGCGCCGTGCAGATGGACGGCCAGCGAGCCGCCCAGGCGGTCGCGGGCGTCCTGGGCGCGCGGATCGATGGCGGCGATGAAGCGCTTGCGGCTGGCGCCCAGCAGCACGCGATAGCCCAGCCCCACGAAGCGCGGGAGGGCGGCCAGCAGGGCCAGGTTGTGCTCCAGAGTCTTGCCGAAGCCGATGCCCGGGTCGAGCCAGATCTTCTCGCGCTCGACCCCCGCGGCCATGGCGGTCAGGGCCCGGGCCAGCAGGAAGGCCTCGACCTCGGCCACGACGTCGTCATAGCGCGGCTCGTCCTGCATGGTGCCCGGCTCGCCGCGCATGTGCATCAGGATCACTTCGCAGCCCAGCTCGGCGGCGACCTCGGGGGCGTCGGGGGCGAAACGCAGGGCCGCCACGTCGTTCCAGATGTCGGCCCCGGCCGCGACGGCGGCGCGGGCGACGCCCGGCTTCATGGTGTCGATCGAGATCGTCACGTCGCTCTCGGCGCGGATGGCGCGGATCAGCGGAACGGTCCGGGCGATCTCGTCAGCCTCGGAGACCGGGTCCGAACCCGGCCGCGTGCTCTCCCCGCCGATGTCGAGAATGGCCGCGCCGTCGTCGATCAGCCGGCGGGCGTGGGACAGGGCGGCGGCGGGATCGAAGAACCGGCCGCCGTCAGAGAAGCTGTCGGGCGTGACATTGACCACGCCCATGACGCTTGGAACGGCATGGATCATGGGGGCGGGTTTACCCCCGTGACCCGCGGCCGTCACCAGCCGATGAACTTGGTGAAATCGTCGATCATCGAGGTCCAGACGCCGAAGTCGTCGTCCAGGACGTCGGTGGTGCGGCCGGCGTTCAGGTTGACGTCGTACTGGACGTAGGGGTCGCCATCGTCGTCGATATAGGCCTTCAGGTAGCGGTTATCGCGGTTCCACTCGTTGATCTTGCCGGCCGAGAGCGGGGTCTTCATGTCGAAGCCGGCCGAGAACTGGATCGCCTTGCAGCGCGGCTTGGCCGTGCAGTCATAGAAATAGATGTCGAAATTGACCCCGTTGGCCGCGCTCTTGATGTGCGGGTCGCCGGTCTTGTCGGTCAGCAGCTCGGCCTTGTAGCCGGCGTCCTGCAACCACTTGACCACCTCGGGACCGGTCATGCCGTCGGCATGGATCGGCTTGGAGGCGGCCAGGGCGGCGGCGGGCGCCAGCGCCATGGCGGCGGCCAGCAGGAGCGGCATCGACGTCTTCATCGACTTCCCTTTCGTTCAACTTCGAAGGGAAGCTCTACCGGCCTTCGCCGAGGAAGGCCAGGACGGCGGCGTTGAACCGCTCGGTGCGCTCCAGGTGCAGCAGGTGGCCGGCGTCGAAGGCCTCGACCCGAGCGTTCTTCATCGTGGGGGCCAGGGCCTGGGCGCGGGCCAGCACATGGCCGAATTTCGGCTTGTCCTCGGGCCTGGCGTAGCCCTTGCCGGGCGCCGTGCCGTCGCGATCTCCCGCCAGGATCAGCACCGGAACCGACACCTTGGGCAGGTCCTGCAGATAAGGCTGGTCGCGGATGGCGACGGCGCTGGCTGCGAAGCTGCGGGCATAGCGTGGCCACTCGCCAGAGCGCTTGAGGCCCTCGCGCAGCTCGACATAGGGCGTCATGGCCTCGCGCGGCAAGGTCAGGCCGTAGCTGGTCATCAGTTCGTTCAGATAGGCGTCAGGCCCCTTGGCCTCGTCGTCGGCGACCAGCTTCTCCAGCGGCGTGGACGGCGTGTAGAGGCGGTAGTCCTCCAGCCCGACGGGGCCGTACATGACCAGGCGCCCGGTGCGATCGGCGTGGGCCAGGGCCCAGCGCACGCCCACGTGGTTGCCCATCGAGTGGGCGACGACGTCGACCTTGCCGATCTTCAGGTGGTCCAGCAGGGCGGCGGTGTCCTCGACCATGCGATCGAACCGGACGGGAACGTCGTCGAGCTTGGACGACTTGCCGAACTGGATCTGGTCGGGGGCCACCACCCGATAGCCGGCGGCGCCCAGCGCCTTGATGGTCGGCGCCCAATAGCCGGAGGGGAAGTTGCGGCCGTGCAGCAGCAGAACCGTCCTGCCGTTGGCCGGGCCGGTCGGGGCCACGTCCATATAGGCCATGCGCACCGCATGGCCGCCGTGCTCCAGCGGCAGGAACGCCAAGGGATAGGGATAGGCGTAGTTCTCCAGCCCGATGCCGACGGCGGCGGGCTCGGCGGCCTTGGCCATGACGGGAAGCGACAGCGCCAGCATGGCGGCGACGAGAGCGGTCTTCATGGGGCTACCTAACGCGCAAAACAAAAGCCGGACCCGAGAACGGATCCGGCTTTCGCATTATTCGAAGTTCTGTCGAACCCTTAGGCGGTGACGCCCGTGGGCGAGACCGGAACCGAAGCGACCGGGCCGGTCGGCTTCTTTTCTTCCGGCTCGTCGCGCTTGGGGGCCACGCCCTTGGTCACGCCGATGATCTCCTCGCCGCTGAGGGTCTCGAACTCCAGCAGGGCTTTCGCCACCGAGTGCAGGTCTTCCAGCTTCTCGGTGAGGATCCGGCGGGCGTCGTCCTCGCCGCCCTTCACCAGGCGACGGACCTCGGCGTCGATCTTGACCATGGTGTCGGGCGAGACGTTCTGGGTGCGCGCGACCGAGTGACCCAGGAACACCTCTTCCTGGTTGTCGCCGTAGGCCACGGTGCCCAGGTCGTCGGAGAAGCCCCAGCGGGTGACCATGTTGCGAGCCAGGTTGGTGGCCGCGCTGATGTCGCTCGACGCGCCCGAGGTGATCTTCTCCTTGCCGAAGATCAACTCTTCGGCCACGCGGCCGGCCATCATGATGGCCAGACGCGAGGTCATCATGTCGTAGCTCATCGAGTAGCGGTCGCCTTCCGGCAGTTGCATGACCATGCCGAGAGCGCGGCCGCGCGGCACGATGGTGGCCTTGTGGACCGGGTCGGCGACCGGGACGTTGAGGGCCACCAGGGCGTGGCCGCCCTCGTGATAGGCCGTCAGCTTCTTCTCGTCCTCGCTCATGGCCATCGAGCGACGCTCGGCGCCCATCATGACCTTGTCCTTGGCGTACTCGAAGTCGTGCATGGTGACCATGCGGCGGTTCTTGCGCGCGGCGGTCAGGGCCGCCTCGTTGACCAGGTTGGCCAGGTCCGCGCCCGAGAAGCCGGGAGTGCCGCGCGCCAGGGTCTTGACGTCGACGTCGGCGGCCAGCGGCACGTTCTTCATGTGCACGCGCAGGATCTTCTCGCGGCCGGCGACGTCGGGGTTGGGCACCACGACCTGGCGGTCGAAGCGGCCCGGACGCAGCAGCGCGGGGTCCAGGACGTCGGGACGGTTGGTGGCGGCGATCAGGATGATGCCTTCGTTGGCCTCGAAGCCGTCCATCTCGACCAGCAGCTGGTTGAGGGTCTGCTCGCGCTCGTCGTTGCCGCCGCCCAGGCCGGCGCCGCGGTGGCGACCGACGGCGTCGATTTCGTCGATGAAGATGATGCAGGGAGCGTTCTTCTTGGCCTGCTCGAACATGTCGCGCACGCGGCTGGCGCCGACGCCGACGAACATCTCGACGAAGTCCGAACCGGAAATGGTGAAGAACGGCACGCCGGCCTCGCCCGCCACGGCGCGGGCGATCAGGGTCTTACCGGTGCCGGGAGGGCCGACCAGCAGGGCGCCCTTGGGGATCTTGCCGCCCAGGCGCTGGAACTTGGCCGGGTCCTTCAGGAAGTCGACGACCTCCTGCAGTTCTTCCTTGGCCTCGTCCACGCCGGCGACGTCGTCGAACAGCACGCGGTTCTTGTTCTCGGTCAGCAGGCGGGCCTTGGACTTGCCAAAGCCCATCGCGCCCTTCGTGCCGCCCTGCATCTGGCGCATGAAGAAGATCCACACGCCGATCAGCAGCAGGATCGGCAGCATGTTCAGGAACAGGTTGACCAGGCTGAAGCGGCCGCCGTCCTGGATCTTGATCTCGGCGTTGCGCGCTTCCAGGCGCTTGATCAGGTCTTCGCTGTTGGGCGGAGCGTTGACGGTGTAGGTCGTCTTGCCGTCGGGCGAGGCGATCTTGACCTGCTGCCCGTTGATCTCGGCGGACTTCACCTGCCCGGCGTCGATGTTCTTGAGCAGCTGCGAGTAGCTGACCTCGCCGGCGCGCCCCGTGGGACCGCCGCGCTGCAAGACGCTGTAGGCCATGATGAGGACGAAAACGACCCCAAGCCAGATGGCGACATTCCTCAGATTCATACGCGTCGTCTTCCCAAAGATAGCGCTCGTCGACCCAAGATAGGACGGCGGACGGCTTTTCGCCACGCGCGCGATGTCATGTCGCGGGTTCTTGATCGATCAGGCCGGTCGCGGCCTCGAACCTTTCCCGGATCAGCACGCGCGCGCCGATTGTTCCGACCCCTGCAAGGATCGGGCTAGAAACCATGCCGGCGGCGTCGACGGCGGCCGGCAGGACGGGGCGGACGGCGGCCGCAAACCCCTTCAGGGCTTGTGTTTCGTCCGCCGGCAGACGGCTGGCCAGACCGCCGAGCGGTCGGACGGTGATCGGCCCGGCGCCCGCGGTGATCTCGTAGCGACCGTCCCAGACGCCGGTCTCGCCGGCGGCCAGGACCAGCGGCGATAGGCCGCTGCGGCGCCCCTCCCCCGCCTCGCGCACGAACAGCGCGCCGGCCGCGTCGGCGACGATCCGGGCGCCGGCCAGGGTGGCGACGAAGGCCTCGCCCGATCGCAGCCGGGCGACCAGCCGCTCCAGCCGCTCGCCGCGCGGCGGCGTGGCGGCGCCGGCCGCGCAAAGGCAGGCGGCGGCGACGTGGGCGGCCGAAGCCTCGCGCGGCAGGCGCAGGGCGTGATCGCCCTCGAACGCGGCGGGCGGGGCGGGATCCGGCGCAAGCGGAGGAACGGCCAGGTCCTCTTCGGCTAGAGCCGCCCGGGCCCGGGCGCGGGCGAAGCGGGCGTCGGCGTTGGCCGGATCCTCCAGCCAGGTCTCGCCCCTTTCGGACAGCCAGTCGCGCAGCGCCTGGCGGCGGGCCTCCAGCAGCGGCCGCAGGACGAATACGCCGCGCCCCTCCGGCCAGACAGGCGATGGGGCCCATTGCCGAGGATCGGAGGTGGTCGAGCCCTCGGCCCGCATCCACGCGGCCTCCAGGCGATCGTCGGCGGTATGGCCCAGCAGCAGGACCCGGGCGCCGGCCTCGCGGGCCGCGGCGGCCAGCAGGGCGTGGCGGGCGGCGCGGGCGGCGGCCTGCATGCCCGCCTGCGGCTTGTCTCCGGTCCAGTGCAGCGAACGAGCGTCTGCGCCGAGAGCCTTGGCCTTGGCCAGGGCGTCGGCGGTCCAGCCGGCGCTGGCGGGATTGAGGCCGTGGTCGACGGTCAAGGCCAGGACCGTCCGCCCCCGGGGCGCGGCCCAGTCCAGGGTCAGGCGCAGCAGGGCCAGGCTGTCGCCGCCGCCCGAAAAGCCGACGGCCAGGGGCGTGGTCGCCCCTGGCCGCAGTCGCCGTTGCAGGACGGCCTGGAAGTCTTGCGTCAGGCCGCGCACTTGGCCTGAGTGCGCGTGCTCTTGGCCTTGCTGACGACGTCGGCCGGCGCCTTGGGATAGCGCTTGGCCAGTTCGTCGAGCGTGCGGCAGGCGTCGGCGGGCTTCTTCAGCGCCACCAGCGAGCGCGACAGCTTCAGCACCGCGTTGGGGGCCCAGTTGGTCTGCGGCCAGCCACGCACCGCGCCGAGATAGGAGCCGGCGGCGTCGCCATAGGCCTCGCGGACGAACTGGGTCTCGCCCAGCCAGTAGCGGGCCTCGGGCGCCTTGGCGTCGTCGGGATAGGCCGAGACGAAACCGCCGAAGGCGTTCTCGGCGCCAGCGTAGTCGCCGTCCAGCAGCAGCTGGCGGGCCTGCTTGAAGGCCGTGGCCGGATCGGCCGGAGCGGCCGGCGGCGCCGGGATCTGCGCGGCCGCGGCGTTGGCGGCGGCGGTCTCCAGCGTGGTGATCTTGCCTTCGAGGGCCGACAGCCGCTGTTCCAGCTGGTCGGCGCGCGACTTCTGGCTCTCGGAGCCACGACGGGCCTGGTCAAGATCGTGGGTCAGGACCTCGTTCTGACCATTCATCCGCTGGATGGTCTGCTCCAGGTCGGAGATCCGCTCGTTGAGGGCGGCGATCTGGGCGTCGGTCTCGGCGGTCTGGACGACGACCGGCTTGCCGGTGTCGCGCCCCTGGAAGACGATCGCCCGCAGCTCGCGCACGACCTTCTCCATCTTCTCGATGCGCTTGGCCGAACGGTCGTCCAGCGGATCGGGCATCGGCGTCTGGGCCAGGGCCGGCGCGGCGGCGCAGGCCACAAGGACGGAGGCGAGGAGCGCGGTTTTCAGCTTCATGTCGACGATTATGCCCCGGTTGCGGACAAAAGTGCGGCCAGAAACGCGGCCAGAAAAAAGGCCCCCCTCCGCTAGGAGGAGGGCCTTCGTTCAGATCAGGCGATCAAGCCTTAGCGCGCGCCCTCGGTGATGGCGGTGCGCGAGTTGCGGTTCTTGGCCCACGCGTCTTCGGTGGTGCCCGGATCCAGCGGACGCTCCTTGCCGAACGAGATCGTCTCGATGCGCGAGGCGGCGACGCCCTGGCTGATCAGGAACTCGCGGACGGCGTTGGCGCGACGGGCGCCGAGAGCCAGGTTGTATTCGCGGGTGCCGCGTTCGTCGGCGTTGCCTTCGATGCGGACGCGAACGGCCGAGTAGCGGGCAAGCCATTGGGCCTGGCCGGCCAGGACCGGCTGGGCGTCGGCGCGCACCGAGTAGGAGTCGGTGTCGAAGTAGACGCGGTCGCCGACGTTGACGACGAAGTCCTGCACGGTGCCCGGCAGCGGACCTTGGTCCACCGGGCCCGGGGCCGGCGGCGGCGTGTAGGGCTGCTGCGGCGTGGCCGGCTGCGTCGGAGCCGGCGGGGTTTCGACCGGACCAGCGGGCTTCGGGCGCGTACAAGCCGCGACCGAAGCGACGGCCAGACCGATCAGCGCCAGTCGGGCGGCGCTCTTGATGTCGAAGCTCATACGATATCTCCTCAAGTCTAGGTACGGCCTGGGTTCAAAACTCTTACCGGCGCTGCTCTTGCTCCGCCCCGCAAAAACGTTCCCTGGACCTCACAATGGCGTCAGTTGGACGCTGTTCCACCTCGTTTCACCTGTCGGGTGAACGACGGATGAACAGCCACGCTCCAACGCGTCGAGGCTGTGGAAAGTTGCGAAACCTTCTTATTTCGCAGCTTCCCACGCCCCAAAATCAGTCCAGTAGCGGCGACCAGGCCGGATCCGAGGCCGCGCCCGGATAGGCGGCGGGACGCAGGATTCGGCCGGTGATGTCGACGGTCCAGAGGCGCGGATTGCCCGCCGAGCTCTCGCGGAAGAACATCAGCACCCGCCCGTTGGGGGCCCAGGTCGGGCCTTCGTCCAGGTAGCTGGTGGTCAGCAGGCGCTCGTCGCCGCCATCGGTGCGCATGACGCCGATGTGGAACTGGCCGCCGGTCTGCTTGGTGAAGGCGATGTAGTCGCCGCGCGGGCTCCACACGGGGGTCGTGTAACGGCCGCCGCCGTAGGAGATGCGGCGCACGCCCGAACCGTCGGCGTTCATCACGTAGAGCTGGGCCTGGCCGCCGCGGTCGGAGTTGAACACGATCTTGCTGCCGTCCGGCGAGAACGACGGCGAGGTGTCGATGGCCGGATCGGTGGTGATGCGGGTCGACTGGCGCGTGCGCAGGTCCAGCACGTAGATGTCGCTGTTGCCGCCCTTCTCGACCGAGAAGGCCACCTTCTTGCCGTCAGGCGAGAAGCGCGGGGCGAAGACCATGCCGGGGAAGCGGCCCACCGTCTCCTGGCGGTTGGTCTGCAGGTTCAGGAGGTAGATGCTCGACCCCGTCGGCCGCAGGGCCATGTAGGTCAGTTCCTGGCTGGTGGCCGAGAAGCGCGGGGTCATCACGATCGACGAGCCGTCGGTGATGAACTGCGGGTTGGCGCCGTCCTGGTCCATGATGCCCAGGCGCTTGACGCGGGCCAGCTTGGGGCCGCTCTCGGCGACGAAGGCCACGCGGGTGTCGAAATAGCCCTTCTCGCCGGTCAGGCGCTCATAGACCGCGTCGCTGATCTTGTGGGCCACGCGGCGCCAGTTCTCGGCCGTCGAGGTGAACTGCAGGCCCAAGAGCTGCTGCTGGCTGAAGGTGTCCCACAGGCGGAAGTCGACGCGCAGCGAGCCGTCGGCGCCGACCGTGACCTGGCCGTTGATCAGCGCCTGGGCGCCCGTGCCCTGCCAGTCGGGAAAGCGCGGCTGGATGTTCACGTCGGTCAGCTTGTCGGGCACGCCGGCCACGTTCAGCGGCTGGAACAGTCCCGAACGCTCGAGATTGCCGCTGATGACCTGGGCGATGTCGGCGCCGCGCTGGGCGCCGGCGAAGGCCGGGATCGCCACGGGCATCGGCTTGACCGCGCCCTTGTCGATGTCGATCTCGATCTGGGCCGCCGCCACGCCCGGCAGGGCGGCCGCGAACGCGCCGCCCGTCAGGGCGAGGGTCACGGCGAGGAGCGGCGTGGCGAGGGTCCGCTTGGCGCGGGCGCTCTTGGCGATCATCGTCGGGCTTCCTTCCATTCTTCTCTTTGCGGCGTCCATGGAACGCCTAACGCGCGGCGCAGGCGTCGCGCGCCTTGAAGTTCAGGTTCAGCTGGGTGTTGTAGTAGTCGGGCGGCAGGCCTTCGAACGGGGCAGACTGGAAGACCGCGCGGATCGCCCGCTCGGCCTCGGTCTTGACGATGGCGTCGCCGGAGTTCTCGGCCCCGCCGGCCGTCACCTGGCCGGAGACCCGGCCATTGCTGGCCAGCTTGAAGCTGAGCTTGATCTGCATCGAACCACCGCCCACGACCTCGCAGTTGGGGTTCCAGCGCCGCTGGATCTCGTCCTTCATGCCGCTGATGGCCGCGGCCTGCATGGCCGTCATCTGACCCGCGCCAGGGCGGGCCTGGGTCGCGGTCTCCGGACGGTTGGTCTGGCCTTTGGGCGCGGACGAAGCCGGCTTGCCGGCCGGCTTGGCCGTCTTCGACAGCGTCTTTTCCAGCGACGAGAAGAAGTCGGGCTCGGGCTTGGCCGGGGTCGGCTTCGGCGTCGGCTTGGGCTGCGGCTGCTGGGGCTTGGGCGTGGGGGTCGGCGCCGGCTTTGGCGGCGGCGTCGGTTGCGGCTTGGGCGTCGGCGCGGGCTGCGGCTTGGGCGGCGCGGGCTGGGGCTGCGGCGCGGGCGTCGGGGCCGGCGGCTCGGGCGTGGCCTCGGGAACCGGATCGATGGTCTCGGCCGGCTGCTCGACAGGGTCCTCGATGGCCGGGCGCACGTTGGTCGGTCCCTCGGTGACGATGGTCACCGGCACGCTCTCGCCGATGACGATCTTCTTGGACGTCTTCCACGGCCAGCCGATCATCACCGCCGCCACCACCGCGGCGTGGAGCGCGACCGAGCCCAGCAGGGCCGGAGACAGCTTGTTGCGTTCTTCCCGCATCAGGCTTGGCTATTCCCTACTGGGCCGGACGCAGGTCGCCGCCGCCGCCGACCGGCTGGGCGTCCTGCGGAGCGGCGCCCGACGACGGGCCGCCGGTGTCGGTCAGCAGGTTGATCTTGGTGAAGCCGGCCTTGGACAGGGCGGCCATGACCTGGGCGACCACCTCGTAGGGGGTCTTGCCGTCGGCGCGCACATAGATCGGCTTGTCGTTGGCGTCGCCGGCCTTGGCCGAGACGATCGAGGCGAACTCGGTGAACGGCGCCTGGTCCTCGCCGATGAACACCGCGCCGTCGTGGCGGACCGACACGGTGATCGGCTCCTGCTCGTTCTTCAGCGCGCCCGCCTCGGTCTTGGGCAGCTCCAGCTCAACGCCCGAAGTCAACAACGGGGCGCTGATCATGAAGATGATCAGCAGCACCAGCATGACGTCGACCAGCGGGGTGACGTTGATCTCGGACAGGGCCCCCTTGCCGCGTCGGCGGCGACGGCGGCCGCGACCGCCGCCCGAGGTGGCGAAGGCGTCGTTTGCGGACATCGCCATGGGGTCAGACCCGCTCGCTCAGGCGACGCTGGATGGCGGTCGACAGGTCGTCGGCGAAGTTCTCCAGGCGGCCGGCGTACTTCGAGGCGTCGGTCGAGAACTTGTTGTAGGCGATGTAGGCCGGGATGGCGGCGATCAGGCCGACGGCGGTGGCGAACAGGGCCTCGGCGATGGCCGGGGCGACCACGGTCAGCGAGGTGTTCTTGGCCGCGGCGATGCTCTGGAAGGCGTGCATGATGCCCCAGACCGTGCCGAACAGGCCGATGAACGGCGAGGCGGTGGCGACGATCGCCAGGCTGCCCAGGCCCTCTTCGGCCTTGGCGCTCTCACGGGCGATCTGGGTGTCGAGCACGCGGTCGATGCGCTGGGAAAGCAGGGCCACCTGGCCCTCGCTCTGCACGCCCTTGGTCTTGGCTTCGCGCCATTCCTTCAGGGCGGCCTGCAGCATGCGCGGCAGGGCGTGGCGCGGGTTCGAGCCGGCCTCGCCGGCGACGTCCTCGAGCGAACGGCCCGAACCGACCTGCTCCTCGAAGCGGTCGGCGGCGCGGTTCAGCGCGGAAAAGCGGAACAGCTTGTCGAGAATGACCGCCCAGGAGCCCAGCGAGGCGAGGATCAGACCGATCATCACCAGCTTGACCACCCAGTCGGCGTTCAGGAACAGCGTGATGAAGGAGAAGCTTTCGGGGCTGGCGGCGGCGTCCATGCGGGGTCCTGTTCCGTTCGGGCGTCAATCTAGGGCGCTTCGGGCGAAGTGTGTGCGTTTGCCCGCTCGAATGCGCTCCAGGCACTAAGGTGATTGGTCTGCGCCTTACTGCATGAAGCGGCGCAATGTTGAAACTATGACATTGGTTGCAGACGGCCCATTTTTCACCGACCCGCGATCTTCATTGTCATGCGGGCGCCGTCAGATCTCTTCGGGAGCGAGCCAGGGCGTGACCTTGGCGGTCATCTCGGCCGACGGCTTGCGCGGGCGGCCGTCCAGGCTGATGCAGACCGCCTCGACATTGGCCGCGCAAATCAGCTCCTCGCCGCGCGTGATCCACTGCCTGGCCAGAAGCCGCACGCCCTTGATGCGGTTCCACACCGTGTGCACCACCAAGGCGTCGTCGACCCTCGCCGCGCGCTTGAAGTCGATCTCCATGCGGGTGATGGCGAAGGCCGTGTCGATGGCCGCGAGCTCGGTGTGCGACACCCCGATCATCCGGAAGAAGTCGCTGCGCCCGCGCTCGAAGTAGCGCAGGTAGTTGGCGTGATAGACGATCCCCGAGAAGTCGGTGTCCTCGTAATAGATGCGCACCGGCAGCTGGTGCTCGCGGTCGACGAAGACGCCGGCGGAGGGTTCGATCATGAGGCAGATCCGACGCAGTTGGGCCAGCCGTTGTAGTGGCAGGCTCGCGGAATGAAAATCGAGCCGATCTCGTCTGAAGAAACCGAGGGCCCGCCAGAGCTGTCTAGTTCCTGACCTCTTCGACGGCCCCACCGTGTAGCGCCTGCTGGACGTGGGCGATCAGGCGCACGCGCTCGTCGCGATAGATGTAGCTGGTCATGATGGCCACGTAGAGACCCCATCCACCCAGGAACAGGCACCACAGCCCGAACAGGATGACGTGGACGGCGGTCAGGCCGCCAGCCTCCGCCGCGATCGGTCCGAACAGGCAATAGGCCGACAAGGCGAGCACGAGCACCAGGCCGATGATCATAGCCCGGGCGAAGCGCCTGCTCGGCCCCCGCATACGGCAAGTCACCAGACATCCTTCGCCTTCAGCGAGCCAGTCGATGCGCAGCGGAACCGGTGCGCTTCGATGATGCGGTCGATGATAGATCCTGGCCCCGTCAAGGCCGACTCGGCCGATCACGACCCCGACTCGGGTCTCCTCCGGACTGCCGACGCTGGCGGCTAGGCGCTCGCGTACGCCCTCAGGCGAAAACGGCGCGCGGAAGCGCCAGGCGGCGCCGCCCACTGTGCTACTCATCCCCGAACATCACCCCACCGCACAACTTCTGATCGTGGCGCGTCCGACGCCGTTGGGCCAACGTCGTTGTAGTGATAGGCTGGCGAAATGAAAATCGAGCCGTCCCTGTTCGATGAGATCGATGACGAGGTCGAAGCCGCCGCCGATGCGCGGGCTGAGGCCGACGTCGCCGCCGGCCGATTGATCAGCCACGAGGCCGTCAGCCGCTGGCTGGCGTCCTGGGCCGACGGCGCGCCAACGCCCAAACCCAAGCCCGGCGACTGATGTCGCGTGTCGTCTGGACGGCGGAAGCCGTCGACAATCTCGACAGCATCTTCACCTATGTGGTGTCCTTCAACGCCTCGGCGGCGGCGCGGCTCGCCCAGCGGCTCCACGCAGCTGCGAACAGTCTCGACGCCAATCCCGAACGCGGTCGACCTATCCCAAAGGGGTTGCGGGAACTGGCGGTGATTGCGCCCTACCTGATCCGCTATCGGATCACCGAGGACGCCGTGATCATCCTGCGCATCCGACATGGAATGCGCCAGCCCGACTAGGCCCTACTCATCCCCGAACAGCCCGCCCTGCGCCGCCGAAGGCGGGGCGGCGGGCGGGGTCAGTCCAAGGTGGAGGTAGGCCTTGCCGCAGGCCATGCGGCCGCGCGGCGTGCGCTGGATGAAGCCCTGCTGCATCAGGTAGGGCTCGATCACGTCCTCCACCGCGTCGCGGGCCTCGGCGATGGCGTAGGCGATGGTCTCCACGCCCACCGGTCCGCCGCCGTAGTGCTCGATCATGGCTCGCAGGTAGCGACGGTCGAGGCTGTCGAGGCCGCTTTCGTCGACCTCGAGGCGGGCCAGGGCCATGGCCGCAGCCTTGCGGTCGATGACCTGCGCGCCGTCGGCGGTGGCGAAGTCGCGCACCCGGCGCAGAAGGCGACCGGCCACGCGCGGCGTGCCGCGGGCCCGCTTGGCGATCTCGTCGGCGCCGTCTTCCGACAGCGGCGCGCCCATCTTGCGTGCGGCGTGCAGCAGCACGTGGCGCAGCTCGCGCGGGGTGTAGAACTCCAGCCGAACCGGAATGCCGAAGCGGTCGCGCAGGGGCGTGGCCAGCATCCCCGCCCGCGTGGTCGCCGCGACCAGGGTGAAGGGCGCCAGGTCGATGCGGATCGAACGGGCCGAGGGCCCCTCCCCGATCACCAGGTCGAGCACGTGGTCCTCCATCGCCGGATAGAGGATCTCCTCGACGTTGGACGACAGCCGGTGGATCTCGTCGATGAACAGGACGTCGTTCGGCTCGAGATTGGTCAGGATCGCGGCCAGGTCGCCGGGCTTGTTCAGCACCGGGCCCGAGGTGGCGCGGAAGTTCACGCCCAGCTCGCGGGCGACGATCTGGGCCAGGGTGGTCTTGCCCAGGCCGGGGGGGCCAAACAGCAGCACGTGGTCGAGCGACTCGCCCCGCCCCTTGGCCGCCTCGATGAAGATCCGCAGATTGGCCTTGGCCTGCTCCTGGCCGACGAACTC
This sequence comes from Caulobacter sp. FG7, assembly GCF_057808875.1. Classification (NCBI taxonomy): domain Bacteria; kingdom Pseudomonadati; phylum Pseudomonadota; class Alphaproteobacteria; order Caulobacterales; family Caulobacteraceae; genus Caulobacter; species Caulobacter sp. FG7. The sequence continues at coordinate 193,707 of NZ_JBMDIW010000004.1, read as the reverse complement.
GGCCAGGGTCTGGGGCCGCATGGCGCGATCGGAAGCGCCGGGGATCTGCTCACCGTGCTGGGCTTCGCCGGAGATGATGCGAGTCATGCTGCGCAAGCCCCCTCAGTCGCTCCGCGACAGCTCCCCCAAGAGGGGAGCATCTTGGCGCCGGCGCCGAACGCGATCCTCCCCCTCTGGGGGAGGTGGCCCGGAGGGCCGGAGGGGGTAGCGCGAGCCCTCATCGACCCAGCTCCTGCAGACCCGCCTTGATCAGCGCCTGCACGGACGCGTCATCCCCGAGCTTCGCCGCGGCGGCCTCGACCACGCGGCGGGCGTTCACCTCGGCCACGCCCAGGCCCATCAGGGCGGCGACGGCGTCGCCGGTGGCGGCGGGCTTGGCGGGGGCGGACGGCGCGGCGGCGGCCGAGGGCGCGGCCGTCAGCACCGGTCCGTCAGTGATCGGCTTGCCCTTCAGCTCGGTGACGATGCGCAGGGCAAGCTTCGGCCCCACGCCGTTGGCGCGGCCCACCGCGGCCTTGTCCTCGCGCGCCACGGCGCTGGCCAGCTCGGCCGGCGACAGCACGTCGAGCACGGCCATGGCGGCCTTGGGCCCCACGCCCTGGATCGCCTGCAGCAGCACGAAGGCGCGGCGGTCGTCGCGGGTGGAGAAACCGTAGAGCCGCAGGCCCTGGTTCTCGCTCCACTGGCTCTCGACATGGACCAGCGTCTCCTCGCCCAGGGCCGGCAGGCGCTGGAGGGTGCGCTGGCCGCAGCGGACGATGTAGCCGACGCCCATGACGTCGATCAGGGCCTCTTCCTCGCCGACCTCGGCGACAGCCCCGCGCAGTCTTCCAATCATAGCTTTCTGGCGATCATGCGACTCTCCTCGCCGTGCGGGCGTGAGCGTGGGCGATGGCGACGGCCAGCGCGTCGGCGGCGTCGGCGGTGGGCGAGCCGGCGGTCGGCAGCAGGCGGGCGATCATGAAGGCGACCTGGGCCTTGTCGGCCGCGCCGGTGCCCACCACCGCCTTCTTGACGACGGGGGCCGAATATTCGGCGACGAGCAGGCCGGCGCGGGCCGGGGCGATCATCGAGGCCGCGCGGGCGTGGCCCAGCTTCAGCGTCGACTGGGCGTTGGTGTTGACGAAGGTTTCTTCCACCGCCGCCTCGTCGGGGGCGTGCTGCTCGATGACCGCGCAGACGCCCTCGAACAGGGTCAGCAGGCGGTCGGAGAAGGCGGCCTTCTCATCGGGCGCGATGACGCCGTGGGCGATGTGGGTGATGCGCGAGCCGGCCACGCCGATCACGCCCCAGCCGGTGCGGCGGAGGCCCGGATCGAGGCCGAGGATGCGCAGAGGGCGATTCGCGTTCATCATGTGTTCTCGCAGTCTCGCCCTTTCCTGTCGCCAGGAAAAGCCGTGTCATGCTTAAGCACGGGTTAACGCCAGGCCCTGGTTTTCGCGCATGTGGCTTGCGCAGCGACGCGAAGCCCGCTCCTGTTCCGGCCACGTTTTACGACACCGAAGGTCGGACCATGCGCCTGAAGGCCCTTTTCGCCACCACCGCGGCCCTCGCCGCCCTGCCGGTTCTGGCGCACGCCCAGCCGACGCCCGGCCCGCAGGTCACGCCCCGCGCCGACCAGACGGCCTTCCGCGCGCTCTACAAGGAGCTGGTCGAGATCGACACCACCCTGTCGAAGGGCAGCTGCACCGCCGCCGCCGAGGCGATGGGCGCGCGCCTGAAGGCGGCCGGCTATCCGGAAGGCGACGTCAAGGTCGTGGTCGACCCGAAATATCCGCGCGAGGGCAGCCTGGTCGCCGTGCTGCGCGGAACCGACGCCAAGTCCAAGCCCATGCTGCTCTTGGCCCACATCGACGTGGTCGAGGCCAAGCGCGAGGACTGGACGCGCGACCCGTTCAAGCTGGTCGAGGAGAACGGCTACTTCTACGGACGCGGCACGTCGGATGACAAGGCGCAGGCGGCGATCTGGGCCGACACCCTGGTCCGCCTCAAGCAGAGCGGCTTCAAGCCCAAGCGCGACATCAAGATGGCGCTGACCTGCGGCGAGGAGAGCGAGGGGTACAACGGCATCGAGGACCTGGTGAAGAACCACCGTCCGCTGGTCGACGCCGAGTTCGCGCTCAATGAAGGCGCCGACGGCCTGCTGGACGACACCGGCAAGGAGATCGTGCTTGAGGTCCAGGCCGGCGAGAAGGTCTATCAGGACTTCACCTTGACGGCGACGAACCCCGGCGGCCACTCCAGCCGCCCCGTGGCCGACAACGCCATCTACCACCTGACGGCCGCCGTCGGCCGCATCGGCGCCTATCAGTTCCCCACCCGCTTCATCGACGCCACGCGCGGCTACTTCACCCAGATGCAGGCCCGCGTGCCGGCCGAGCAGGCCGCCGCCATGAAGGCCTTGGTCGCCGACGTCAGCGATCCAGAAGCGCTGAAGGTGCTGACCAAGGACGCAGGCTGGAACTCGATCCTGCGCACCACGTGCGTCGCCACCATGGTCAACGCCGGCCACGCGCCCAACGCCCTGCCCCAGCGGGCCAGCGCCAACATCAACTGCCGCATCCTGCCGGGCACGCCGGTCGAGGAGGTGAAGGCCAAGCTGACCGAGCTGGTCGCCGATCCGGCCGTGACCGTCGCCCTGGCCCACGAGGCCAAGCCGGTCTCGCCGCCCCCGGCCCTGACGCCGGCGATCATGGGCCCGATCCAGAAGAACGCGGCCAAGCAGTGGCCCGGCGTGCCGATCGTGCCGATCCTGCTGACCGGCGCCACCGACGGCGTGCACACCAACGCCGCCGGCATCCCGACCTATGGCGTCAGCGGCCTGTTCGGCAATGCGGACGGCGACGGCGTGCACGGCCTCAACGAGCGCATGCGCGTGAAGTCGCTCTATGACGGGCGGGACTTCCTCTACGCGCTGGTCAAGGACTACGCGGGCGGGAAGTAGGTCGTGCGTGGTCCTCGCCCTTCGACAAGCTCAGGGTGAGGACCATTTCAGGCTCGGCGGATTACTCGAAAACCTCATCCTGAGCTTGTCGAAGGACGAGGTTTTCGCTCCCTCACGCCCCCGCCATCTCCACCCAGCCGAACAGCGCCTTGAGGATCAGGGCGCGCACCGCCGGGGCGTCGACGCCGATACAGACCTCGGCGTTGGGCTCGCCCTCGACGCGCTCGATGCGGCCCTGGCGCTCGCCGTCCAGCACCACGCGCAGGCGGGCCGGCTCGAAGGTGAACGCCTCGGGCGACACCAGGCTGGCGGCGGCGACGGCGTCGTGCGGATGGCAGCCCTCGGCGCCCCAGGCCTTCTGGTGGAAGGCGATATAGGGCGCGGCCGCGCGGCTCAGCCGCGCCGACAGCGGGCTGCCGCAGCAGCGCGCGCCGCTGTCGAGGTCGGCGGCGGTGACCGTTACAAGGCTGGTGACGTCCAGCGGCACGAGACGCGGCTTGACCCCCGCCTCCAGGATCCTGGCCAGGGCCTCGGGATCGCTCCAGCTGTTGAAGTCGGCCCCGCCTGCGGCCTTGCCCTGCACGGAGAAGGCGCCGGCCATGATCGTCGGCGACCAGCCGCGAAAGGCGGCCGGATCGTCCAGCAGGCCCAGCGCCAGGTTGGTCAGCGGCCCCAGGAACAGCCCCTTCACCCGCCGGCGCGCCAGGAAGGCCAGCAGGCTGACGCCGTGGCCGCGATCCAGCTCCGGCAGCTTCCAGCGCTGGGAGAAGCCCGCGCCGTTCAGGCCGTCGGGACCGTGGGCCGGGCGCATCCGCTCGACCCGGCGGCGGGCCAGCCCCGCGCCGGCGCCGATATAGACCTCGGCCGCGCAGCCGGCGAGGCGCAGCACGCCCCGGGCGTTGGCGGCGGCCTGGTCGACATAGGTGTTGCCGAACACGGCCGAGACCGAGCCCACCTCGACGGCCTCGCGGGCCCGCGCCAGCAGGGCCAGGGCGAGAGCGTCGTCCACGCCGCAGTCGGTGTCGATGTGCAGACGAAGCGCCATGGCCGCGATCATAGCCGATCAGCGTGCGCGCCCGGAAGCCGTCGGCGAGCGCCGTTCAGTCCTTTCTGGGCAGGATGTCGAACTCGACCACCCGCTGGTCTTCCTCCAGGCGCCGGGCCAGCTCGCCCAGCCGCAGCGTCCCCTTGCCCGAGAACGAGCCGGCCAGCTCGAACAGCGCCCCGCCGCCGATCAGGCGCTGGTTGATGCGCCCGCCCTCCAGCTCGAAGGTCGCCAGCAGGCCGCGCAACTGCGCCTCGTCGACCAGGGCCTCGCGACGGAAGCGCACGGCGATGTCGGCATAGTTCTTCTGCGGCATGTGACGGTCGAGCCAGCGGGCGGCGCTGAGCACCACCACGCTGAGCACCGTGCCGGCGATCGCCAGGTCGTACAGCGCCATGCCGAACAGCATGCCCAGCGCCGAGGTGATCCACAGCGACGCCGCCGTCGTCAGCCCGTGCACGGACACGCCCTGCTGGAAGATCACGCCGCCGCATAGAAAGCCGACGCCGGTCAGCACCCCGTGGGCCATGCGGACGGGATCGATACGCACCGTCTCCAGCGGCGTGTCGCCCATCCACTTCAGCTGGTGCACGGCCGCCAGCATCAGGAGGGCCGAGGCCAGCGACACCAGCATGTGGGTGCGCAGGCCCGCCGGCCGCGAGCGGTACTCGCGCTCGAACCCGACCACCGCCCCGGCCATCAGGGCGCCCAGCACGGGCAGCACATATTGCAGCGAAACGCCGTCCATGGCGGGAGAACGGCCAAGCGGGGCAAGAGGCTCCCGCCTTCGCCCAAGGCCCTTGCGCCTCCAACGGGGGAAGAGGCGCAAGGAACCCCGGCTCGCCCGCCTCCAGGGTGGGGGACGGGGGTCGGCGGGCGCGCGGCAGGGCGGCGCCTTGCGTGGACGCCGCCTCCATGTCCGCAGCTACGGCGGCCGTCGCGAGACGGATGCGCGCCCTCCTCAAAAATCAGCTGAAGCCGTTGACCATCTTGCGCAGGCGGCGGGCGACGTCCTCGGGGCGGTCGGCGATCTGGAGGAACAGGGCCTGGACCTCGGCCTCCTCCAGGCCGGCGGCGCGCAGGGTGCGCCAGGCGCCCAGCAGCGCGGCCAGGGCCACTTCCTGGCGGTCGGGAACGATGGCGGCGGCAGACATGGAACTGGCCTCTTCAAGAACCGGAGGCGTCACAATGTTCATTTTTTGTTCTCTATGACAAGCCCCGACGCCGAGGGATCGGCGTCGGGGTTGAAAGGCCTCAGCGGCAGACCGTGCGTTCGTAGACCGAGCCGCTGTAGCGGTCGTAGTCGCGCGTGGTCCAGCAGTCGCTGCGGTGACGGCGCGGACCGTAGTCGTAGCCGTAATAGCGCGGCGGCGGCGCGCGATAGCCGTAGTCGTAGCCATAGGCCGGACGGCCGTAATAGCCACGGTCGTAATGACGGTCGCGGCGGTCGTTGTTCAGCGACGAGCCGATGGCCAGGCCCACGATGCCGCCGACGATGGCGGCGGCCGCGGCGTCGTTGCCGCGGTCACGGTGGCGGTGGCGGCGCCAGTCGTCGGCCGAGGCCTGGGTGCTGGCGGCGATCATGGTCAGGGCGGCGAGGCCGGCGGCGACGCCCCCGAAGGTCTTGAGCGGTTTGAAAGCCATGGCGGCCTCCCTGGAAAAGCTTGCCTCAAGCCTGCGCGTTCGCGCCTGAACCCCGTGTGAACGGCCCTGTCAGGTGGAAAGTCGCGCCAAGGCGCCTTTTTTGTTCACCTTTCTGGGCGATGCTTTTCCTCGAACGTGGCCAGAAGGCCATCGACGCGACGAAGGCGGACGAAAGCGATGTCGAGCAACAACACGGCCTATACCCCCGGCGAAGCCCTGCAGGTGCTGTCGTTCGAGGTCGGCGCCCAGACCTACTGCGTGCCGGTCGGCACGGTGCGCGAGATCCGCGGTGTCACGCCTCCCACCCCGCTGCCCGACGCCCCGCCGCACGTGCGCGGCGTCATCAACCTGCGCGGCCAGGTGATGCCGGTCATCGACCTGTCGGCCCGCCTCGGCAAGGGCCCGGCCCAGGACGGCCCGCGCCAGGTAATCATCGTCGTCGAGAACGGCCGCGACGTCGCCGGCCTGCTGGTCGACGCGGTGTGCGACAGCTTCATCGTCGAAGCCAGCCAGATCAGCCCGCCGCCCTCGGTCGGCGACGAGGCCTCGGCCCTGGTCTCGGCCGTGGTCACCACCGAAGCGGCCATGGTCGTGCTGCTGACCGTCGACGCCATCCTGCCCGAGCGCCCGATCGCCATCGCGGCCTAAGGGCGCATTCAACCGTCTCTTCCGGCAATGAGAGTCGCCTCCCTCGCCCCTGTGGCGAGGGCCCATGCCGGCGGCCGCTCAGACCTCGTTCGTCCTGAGAGATCCGAGCGGCTGAACGATGGGCCCTGGGCACGAGGCCCAGGGAAGCAGGACCAGGCCCGCCACCGACGCCGACCCGCTCCACCTTCAAACAAATGTTTCGATAGCCTCTTCCGCTCGCCCCTCCGCCGGGGCTAGGGTCTGCCGCACAACCATAAAGCGGGAGACGAGCGGATGAAGGCGGCGGTGCTGCGCGAGGTGGGCAAGCCCCTCGTCATCGAGAACGTGACCATCGGCAAGCCGGGCCCGCGCGAGGTGCTGATCCGCACCAAGGCCGCCGGCGTCTGCCACTCCGACCTGCACTTCGTCGAAGGCTCCTACCCCCACCCCCTGCCCGCCGTGCTGGGCCACGAGAGCGCCGGGATCGTCGAGGCGGTCGGCGACGAGGTGCGCACCGTCAAGGTCGGCGACCACGTCATCACCTGCCTGTCGGTCTATTGCGGCCACTGCGAGGTCTGCCTCACCGGCCACATGAGCCTGTGCACCAGCTCTGAGACCAAGCGGCCGAAGGGTTCGGAGCCGCGCCTCTTCAAGGAAGACCTTAACGCCGCCAACGGGCGCGGCCCGATGGCCCAGTTCCTCAACCTGTCGTCCTTCGCCGAGCTGATGCTGGTGCACGAGCATGCGTGCGTGGCCATCCGCAAGGACATGCCGTTCGACCGCGCCGCCCTGATCGGCTGCTCGGTCACCACCGGCATCGGCGCGGTGATCCATACGTCGAAGGTCCAGCCGGGCGAGACCGTGGCCGTCATCGGCTGCGGCGGCGTGGGCCTGGCCACCATCAACGGCGCGGCCATCGCCGGCGCCGGACGCATCATCGCCATCGACCGCCAGCCCTCGAAACTGGCCCTGGCCAGGACGTTCGGCGCCACGGATGTGATCGACGCCAATGACGGCGACGTGGTCAAGCAGGTGCAGGAACTGACCGGCGGCGGCGTGCACCACAGCTTCGAGGCCATCGGGCTGAAGGTCACCGCCGAGCAGGCCTTCAAGATGCTGCGCCGGGGCGGCACGGCCAACATCATCGGCATGATCCCGGTCGGCACCATGATCGAGCTGCACGGTCCCGACTTCCTCGGCGAGAAGAAGATCCAGGGCAGCTACATGGGCTCCAACCGCTTCCCGGTCGACATGCCGCGCTTCGTCGACTTCTACATGAACGGCAAGCTCAAGCTCGACGAGCTGATCGCCCGCCGCATCAAGCTCGAAGACGTCAATGACGCCTTCGAGGAGCTCAAGCGCGGCGAACTGGCGCGCTCGGTGATCGTGTTCGACTAGAACTCCCTCTCTCAAAGAGAGAGGGTTTTTCTAGGCCGCTTTCCGCCGCCCCGCCCGCGTCACCAGGAAGATGCCGGCGCAGACCAGCGCCAGGGCGGCGGCGTTCTTCCAGGCCAGCACCGGCTCATGCAGGAACAGGGCCGACAGCAGCACCCCGAACACCGGGATCAGGAAGTTGAACACCGCCAGCATGCCCACCGGGTTATGCTTCAGGAGCAGGCTCCACAGGGCGAAGGCGGCCGCCGACAGACCCGCCATGTAGGCCAGCAGGGCCAGAGAGCGGATGTCGAAGCCCTCCAGCCGGCCTCCGAACGCGAAGCCGATGCCCAGCAGCGCCGCGCCGCCGATGGCCAGCTGCCAGCCGGTCATGACCATGGCGTCCATCTTCTGCGAGATGGTCTTGCCCCAGATGCCGGCGGCGGCCAGCACGAAGGCGGCGATGACCACGAAGCCTTCGCCCAGCAGGCTGAACTCGAAATCGAGCCCCTTTCCGCCGAGGTTCACCGCCAGCACGCCCAGGAAGCCGAGCAGGCAGCCCAGCGCCTTGCGCGGGGTCAGGCGGTCGTTGGCATAGAGGAAGTGGGCCAGGATCACGCCGAAGAAGGCGCCGGTGGAGTTCATGATCGACGACTTCACGCCGGTCGCGTGGGCCAGGCCGATATAGAAGAAGACGTACTGCACCGTGGTCTGGACGATCCCCAGCGCCAGCACCTTGGGCGCCTGGTCGCGGGGCGGGACCAGCGGCTTGCCGGTCAGCCCCGCCAGCACCAGCAGGATCGCGCCGGCCGCCACGAAGCGCCAGCCGGCGAACAGCATCTGGGCGGCCGTGTCGGCCTTGGCCACGTGCAGCATCGCATAGCCGGCCTTCACCGCCGGAAAGGCGCTGCCCCACAGCAGGCAGCACAGCACCGCCATGCCGATGACGAAACGGCGGTTGCTGTAGAGGTCGGCGCGGGGCGAGGTCACGCTAGGCGAGGTCACGGGGGCGGGCCTTGTCGAAAAAAGCATCGCCGCCCCGCGGGAAAGCGGAGCGGCGATCATGTCTGCGCCCCGCTTCTAGGCTTCTCCCCGCCGGGCTTCAACCGCGGGCCGCCCTTGTGCGCGCTGTCACGAGATCGCCGGGCCCGCCATGCTACCGGCAGTGTTCCTGAGGGGGAGATTCGCCATGTCCGACATTGATCGCCGCGGCCTGCTGCTGGGCGGGGCCGCCGCCGGCGCCCTGCCGACCTTCCTCGCCTCGACCCTGGCCCGCGCCGCCGCGATAGACGCCGACGACCGCACGGGCACGATCGCGGACGTCGAGCACGTGGTGATCCTGATGCAGGAGAACCGCAGCTTCGACCACTATTTCGGGGCCATGGCCGGGGTGCGCGGCTTCGGCGACCGCTTCCCCGTCCCGGTGCGCGACGCAGCCGGCCGCAAGGACGGCACGGCGTTCCTCCAGGCCTATGGCCAGCAAGGCGGCCCGGACGTGATCGCGCCCTTCGCGCTCAGCACCGGCCCGCTGGGCGACCTGATCCGCGTCGAGGGCACGCCGCATGGCTGGACCGACGCCCAGGACGCCTGGGACGAAGGGCGCATGGACCGCTGGCCCGTGGCCAAGCGGCCTCACTCCATGGGCTACTACACCAAGGCCGAAATCCCCTTCCAGTACGCCCTGGCCCACGAATTCACCCTGTGCGACGCCTATCACTGCTCGACGCAGACCGGCACCAACACCAACCGCCTGTTCCTGTGGAGCGGAACCAACGACGGCGCAGGCCAGGCCGGCGGGCCATCGATCTCGAACTCGCACGACGATTTTCCGGAGAAGGGCGGCGCGGCCGAGTCCTATCGCTGGACCACCTATCCCGAACGGCTGCTGGAAGCGGGCGTCAGCTGGCGCATCTACCAGGACATGGCCGACAACTTCACCGACAATCCCCTGGCGGGGTTCGCGGCCTATCGCGCCGCCCATGCCGGCGCCCCCGGCGCCGACCAGCGGCTCAAGGACCTGGCCCTGTCCACCTGGCATCTCGACGGGCTGCGCCAGGACGTGTTGTCGGGGCGCCTGCCGCAGGTCTCGTGGATCATCGCCCCCGCCGCCGATTCCGAGCATCCGGGCCCGTCCAGCCCCGCCCAGGGGGCCTTCTACCTGGCCCGGGTGCTCGACGCCCTGACCCTGAACAGCAAGGTCTGGGCGCGAACGGCGCTGCTGGTGATGTTCGACGAGAACGACGGCTTCTTCGACCACGCCCCGCCGCCCGCCCCGCCGTCGCGCGACGCCGCCGGCAAGCCACTGGGCGGCTCGACCGTGGATACGGCCGGCGAGTATCACCTCGTGCGCAATCCGACCGAGGCCAAGGCCGAACGTGACGACCTGATGGGCCGCCCCTATGGCCTGGGCCCGCGGGTGCCGATGTACGTGATCTCGCCCTGGAGCCGGGGCGGCTGGGTCAACAGCGAGGTCTTCGACCACACCTCGGTGATCCGCTTCCTGGAGGCCCGCTTCGGCGTGGCCGAGCCCAACATCTCGCCCTGGCGACGATCTGTGTGCGGCGACCTGACCTCGTGCTTCAACTTCGCCACGCCGAACGCCGACCCGCCCGCCGCGATGCAGGACATGCAGACGCTGGCCAGGGCGGCGCGGTTCGCCCAGAAGAAACGCACGACGACCCCGCCGACGCCGACCGCGGTCCGGGCGCCCTACCAGGAGATGGGCACGCGCAAATCGCGCGCATTGCCCTACCGACTGGAGGTGGACGCCAGGATCGGCGACGAGGCGGCAAGCCTGCTCCTGAACAATCCCGGCGCCGCCGGGGCCGTGCTGCACGTCTATGACCGCCTGCGCCTGGACCAGGCGCCGCGCCGCTACACCCTGGGCGCGGGTGGGCGGCTCGAGGACGCCTGGCCGGCCGGCGCCTACGACCTGTGGCTGCTAGGACCCAACAGCTTCCACCGACACTATGCGGGCGAACCGTCCGACGGGCTGGAATGGCTGATCGTCCCTAACCTCAACGGCAAGACAGTGGCGATGATCCTCTACAACACCAGTCCGGAAGCGCGCACGGTGATCGTCGAGCCGGCCGGCTTGCTGAGGCCCAAGCCCTGGACGGTGACGCTGGCGGCGGGCGAGACGCGGGACCGCGAATGGCCGACGGGCGCCGACTGGTACGACCTGTCGGCCCGCTGCGAAGAGCGTCCGTCCTGGCGCCGCCGCGCCGCGGGGCGCGCGGAATCGGGCCGGCACTCGCACAGCGATCCGTTGATGGGCGAACTGGCGAGGCTGTCTCGCTAGCGCAGCCGGCTCGCGTTGGGCGACTTCAGCTCGGCCAGGGCCAGGCGCGGGGTGTCCTTGCTGGTCCCGTTGGAGGCCTGGGCATAGTTGCTGTCTTCGCGGCCGGCCTGGGCCAGCAGGGTGTCCACCCGGGCCTTCTTGGCCTTGAAGGCCGCCAGCTCGCCGCCCGACAGCACCGTGCCCTGCGGCACCTTGGCGCCGATCGGGTTGACGCGCTGGCCATTCAGCCAGACTTCGTAGTGAAGGTGCGGGCCGGTCGACATGCCGGTCGAGCCGACATAGGCCACGACCTGGCCCTGCGAGACGCGCATGCCCGGGCGGATGCCCTTGGCGTAGCGCGAGATGTGGGCGTAACCGGTATCCCAATTGCCGGCATGGCGGATGCGCAGCCAGTTGCCGTAGCCGGCCCAGCGCTTGGCCTCCAGCACCACGCCGTCGCCGGCGGCGAGGATCGGGGTGCCGGTGCCGGCGCCGAAGTCGACGCCCTTGTGGCCGCGGGCGTAGCCCAGGATCGGGTGGCGGCGCATGCCGAAGGTCGAGGTGATGCGAGCGCCGTCGACCGGGGTGCGCAGCAGGAAGCCCTTGATGTTCTTGCCGCTCTCGTCGAAGAACTGGGTCTTGCCGTCCCGCTCGAAGGCGTAGAAGCGCTGGCCCTTGACCTCGGCGTACTCCAGGTCGCCGGCCTCGATGGTGCGGCCGCTCTCGGTGACCTTGCGGTCGAACACCAGGCAGAACTGGTCGCCGTCCTTGATGTCGCGCGAGAAGTCGATCTTGTGCGAGAACAGCTTGGCCGCCTGGCTGATCACGGCCGGGCTGCCGCCGACGGCCGCCACGCTCTCGTAGAACGAGCCGTTCATGGCCCCGCACGAGACCTTGGTCTCGTCGCGGACCTGTTCCTCGATCTCGCGCAGCTTCAGCGCGCCGTCGAAGGTGCGCGACACGGTGACGGTCGAGGACGGGCTGGTGCGCATCGACAGGCCGACCAGGCGGGCCGGGCCGCGGTCGTTGTCGCGGCGGCGGGCGATGGCCGCCTCGAAGGCCATGCCGGCCTTGATGTTGACCGTGTCCATGGCGCTCTGCAGCGTGCTGACCACCTGGCTGGCCTCGTCGGCGCCGACGCCCGAGCGCTGCACGGCGCCTTGCAGGGTCTCGCCGGGGCGAACCTTGACGGAAACGGTTTCAGGACGATCGAAGCCGGGCTGGGCCTCGGCCTGGGCGAAGGCGACGTGTTGCAGGGCCACCATGGCGGCGGCGTCCAGCGGCGCGTGGGCGGCGACGACGGTCGACGGGGCGTCGCCCGCCGTCAGCTTCCAGCCCAGGGCCAGGGCGGCCAGGCCGGCGACAGCGGTGAAGAGCCGCGGCGCGAGACGCCACGTCGGGCGTCGCGGATCAAATTCCTGCATCGGTCCCCCGTTAGGTAGCGATGCCGTTTTCGTACAGAAACAGCACGGCCGGGAAGCCCCCCAGCAATCGTCGGGCCGGAACATGACGGCGCAGGGGCCGCCGATCAAGGACTATCCGGTGCTTTGGACGTTTTGTCACGGATATGGTTAACCCGTTGTCCCGGCTCGGAAAACGCGAGCCGGAAAAGAAAAACGCCCGCTGCGAGCAGCGGGCGCCTTCTGTCGAATTTCGGGTTTCGCGCTGGCGAAAAATCAGGCGGTGCTGACCTGCTCGTTCGGGTCGCGCAGCACGTAGCCGCGGCCCCAGACGGTTTCGATGTGGTGCTTGCCCTGGGCCGAGGCCGCCAGCTTCTTGCGCAGCTTGCAGATGAAGACGTCGATGATCTTCAGTTCCGGCTCGTCCATGCCGCCGTACAGGTGGTTGAGGAACATCTCCTTGGTCAGGGTCGTGCCCTTGCGCAGGGAGAGCAGCTCCAGCATCTGGTATTCCTTGCCGGTCAGGTGAACGCGGTTGCCGTTCACTTCCACCGTCTTGGCGTCCAGGTTGACGATGATGTCGCCGGTCTTGATGACCGACTGGGCGTGACCCTTCGAACGACGGACCACCGCATGGATGCGGGCGATCATCTCGTCCTTGTGGAAGGGCTTGGTCATGTAGTCGTCGGCGCCGCCGGCGAAGGTCTTAACCTTCGTGTCGATTTCGGCCGTGCCCGACAGGATCATGATCGGCGTGTTGACCTTGGCCACGCGCAGGGTGCGCAGCACGTCGATGCCGCTCATGTCGGGAAGGTTCAGGTCGAGCAGGATCAGGTCGTAGTCATAGATCTTGCCCAGGTCGACGCCTTCTTCGCCCAGGTCGGTCGTGTAGACGTTGAAGCCTTCCGACTTCAGCATCAGCTCGATCGTCTGCGCGGTGGCGCTGTCATCCTCGATCAACAGTACCCGCATGAAACCCTCCCCGCCCTGAGGCGGCGCTTATTCGACAGCTAGGCGGACAACCGCCGGTGAAACCCGTCCACCAGTCTGGCGGACAGTTAATTTAAGACTGGTTAATGGTGAACGCGTCGTCTGGCGAAATGGTTAATATGATTTGCGAATCGGGTGCAAGCGCCCAGAAAACCGTTGCGCACATTGGCCGCAGGCGGTTTTCAAGCTCGACCTTGGCATGGTGAAAAGCCAGCAAACCCAAGGGTTAACAGGGGATCGGACGCCGTTACCGCGTTAAGAAGCCTCAAGGCTCCGTTCGTCTTTAGGGCGAGATTGCGGCGTTCTGTCGCGAGAATTTCCCACCCATTTTTTCGCCTTCAGCGTGCGGGCTGCGGGCGGCCGAAAGCTTGAGCGGTCGATCGCCGCGTCACCCGGTCGCGGCCGATTCCCCGTCGGTCAGCCAGCCGGCCGCCCGCAGGCGGGCCACCGAGGCGCGAGAGACAGGGGCGGCCTCGCCGTCGACCAGCCTCAGCCGCAGGTTCCGGCCGTCGCGCTCGACCCCGACCACCGCCCGACGCGCCACCCACCACGAGCGGTGCACCTGCAGGCCGTCCAGGCCCGACAGCCCCGCCAGCACCCGCGCCAGCGGCCCGGCCTCCAGCCGCGAGCCGGTCTGCGTGCGGACGCGGACATAATGGTCCTCCATCTTCAGATAGAGGACGCTGGAGGGCGTGAGAGCAGGCTCGGCCGGCGCTCCCGGGATGACCGGGACCACCCGCGCCACCTGCAGGCGCGCGCGCAGCCAGGTGAAACCCGCCGCGATCGGCGCCGAGATCGCCAGGCATTGGCCGTACCAGTCCAGCGGCGACAGGCGCTTGAGGAACGGCCACAGGCTCGTGGCCAGCGGCGCCACGACCGCCGTCTGCAAACCGCAACCGACCAGGATGGCACCGCCGACCATCACCCAGGCGGGAACCTTCAGCCGCTCGGCCCCGGCGATCGCCAGCCGGATCGAAAGGCCGAAGATCACGATGCCGGCCCAGAAACAGCCCGTCCAATAGAACGCGCGCACGAGGACGGAGCCGTTGAAGTAGCTGCCGAACGGCCCGACCACGCCCAGGAACACCCCCACCGCCGTGGCGACGGAAAGGTCGATCGCCCATTCGCGGGCGGTTCCCAGGACGGGAGGCTTTGCGGTCATGGCCGATCTATAGCGCCGTTCGCCGCTTGGCGAACCCATTCGCCCGTTCACGCAACGGACGTGGCGGCGCAAGGGCCGGGGCCGCATCGAGAGGGCGTCGCCAACCGGAGCCCTCCATGCGTTCCCCTCGCCTTCTCGCCCTGCTCGCCACCCTCGCTTTCGCCGGCATAGCCTCCACCCCCACTTGGGCGTCCGAGCCGCATGTCGGCTTCATGCGGCTGTCCGCGCCCGATCCCGGCGGCCCGCCGATCGAGGTCGGGGTCTGGTATCCCACCGACACGCCCGAGACCGCGCCGGCCGGCGGCATGGAGAGCCTGCCCGTCGCCGGCGGCGCTCCGGTCGCCGGCAAGGACCTGCCGCTGGTGGTCATGTCGCACGGCAACGGCGGCTGGTTCGGCGGCCACTACGACACCGCCGCCGCGCTGGTGAAAAAGGGCTTCGTCGTCGCCGCGCTCACTCATACCGGCGACAACTACCGCGACCAGAGCCGGGCGCTGGACATGGCCGACCGCCCCCGCCAGCTCTCCGTGCTGATCGGCTACATGCTGGACGCCTCGCCGATGCACGCGCGGATCGACGCCGGCAAGGTCGGCGCCTTCGGCTTCTCGTCGGGCGGCTTCACGGTGCTGGCGGCGGCCGGCGGCGAGCCGAACCTGGCGGCGACCTTCCCCGCCCACTGTCTGAAGCATCCCGCCAACTACGATTGCCGCCTCAGCGCCGGCAAGCCGCTGCCGGCCAGCGTCCTGACCGCGACATGGACCCACGACGCGCGGATCAGGGCCGTGGTCTCGGCCGCGCCGGCCCTGGGCTTCTCGTTCGGCCGCGCGGGGCTGAAGGGCGTCACCCAGCCGCTGCAGCTGTGGAAGGCCGGCGACGACGAGATCCTGCCCGATCCCGACTACGCCGAGGCCGTGCACCGCGCCCTGCCCCGCGCCCACGACTATCGCATCGTGCCGGGGGCGCGACATTTCGACTTCCTGGTCCCGTGCGGCCCGCAGGCGGCCAAGCAGTTGCCAACCCCTTTGTGCGCAAGCGCTCCGGGCTTCGACCGGGCCGCTTTCCACGCCGATTTCAACAGGCAGGTTGCGACATTCTTCGCCACCCAACTGGGCGTCGGCGAACGCTGAATTTCATGCCCAATTAACCATGATGACCGAGTCTGCGCGGGTCGCTTCCAGGAGCCGTCTTGCGCAGTCTCATCGCCGCCGTCGAACGTCTTGACCCGCTGACCGTCTTTGGACGCGTGGCGGCCGTCAACGGCCTCCTGATCGAGGCTCGCGGCGGCCTGACGCGCCTGGCGGTCGGCGCCCGGGTCGAGATCGAGCGCATCGGCGCGCCGGTGCTGCCGGCCGAGGTGGTCGGTTTCCGCGAGACCCGCGCCCTGCTGATGCCCTTCGGCCCGGTCGAGGGCGTGGCCCCCGGCGCCGAGATCCGCATCATGCCCGAAGGCGCCACGGTGCGCCCGACCAAGGCCTGGCTGGGCCGCATCATCAACGCCTTCGGCGAGCCGATCGACGGTCTTGGCCCGCTGCCGCAGGGCGAGGTTCCCTACCCGCTGAAGACCCCGCCGCCGCCGGCCCACGCCCGCGGCCGGGTGGGCGAGCGCCTGGACCTGGGCGTGCGCTCGATGAACGTCTTCACCACCACCTGCCGCGGCCAGCGCCTGGGCATCTTCGCCGGTTCCGGCGTCGGCAAGTCGGTGCTGCTGTCGATGCTGGCGAAGGAAGCCACCTGCGACGCCGTCGTCGTCGGCCTGATCGGCGAACGCGGCCGCGAGGTGCGCGAGTTCATCGAGGAAACCCTGGGCGAAGAAGGCCTGCGCCGCGCCATCGTCGTGGTCGCCACCTCGGACGAGCCGGCCCTGACCCGCCGCCAGGCCGCCTACATGACCCTGGCCATCGCCGAGTTCCTGCGCGACCAGGATCAGGAGGTCCTCTGCCTGATGGACTCGGTGACCCGCTTCGCCATGGCCCAGCGCGAGATCGGCCTGGCCGCGGGCGAGCCGCCGACCACGAAGGGCTACACGCCCACCGTCTTCACCGAACTGCCCAAGCTGCTCGAGCGCGCCGGCCCCGGTCCGATCCGCGCCGACGGCACCACCGCCGCCCCGATCACCGCCCTCTTCACCGTGCTGGTGGACGGCGACGACCACAACGAGCCGATCGCCGACGCCGCCCGCGGTATCCTCGACGGCCACATCGTCATGGAGCGCTCGATCGCCGAGCGCGGCCGCTTCCCGGCCATCAACGTGCTGAAGTCGATCAGCCGGACCATGCCGGGCTGCCAGCTGCCGCACGAGCGCGACATCGTCAAATCGGCCCGCCAGGTGCTGTCGGCCTATTCGAACATGGAAGAGCTGATCCGCATCGGCGCCTACCGCGCCGGCGCCGATCCCACCGTCGACCGGGCCATCCAGCTCAATCCGGCGGTCGAGGCCTTCCTCAGCCAGAACCCCGACGAAGCCACGAGTCTTGACGATTCGTTCAACTTCCTCGGCCAGATTCTCCAAAGCGCCGCCTGAAGCGCCCGTACCGAGTAAGCCAGCATGACCAAGTGGGCCGCCTCCCTGATCCGCCTCTCGAACCACGAGGTCGAGACGCTGCAGAAGCGCCTGGCCGAGGTGGTCGACCGCCGCGAGGCCGCGCAGATGAAGCTGGCCACGATGGACGCCGAGGCCGAGATCGAGATCCGCAACGCCGAGGGCGACGCCTCCGCCGGCTGGTACATGGTCGGCTACCGCAAGGGTCTGGAAGTGCGCCGCGCCGAGACCCTGCTCGAGATCGACCAGATCGGCATCGAGGAAAACGGCGCCCGCGACGCCCTGTCGATGGCCTTCGAGAACCTCAAGAAATACGAGCACGTCGCCGAGACCGCCAAGGCGGCCCTGGCCAAGAAGGTCGGCAAGCTGGAAATGGCCGCCCTGGACGAACTGGGCCTGCGCCGCGCGGCGATGGGCGGGCGCTGACAACGAACCTCCCCCTGTGGGGGAGGCGATCGCGCAGCGATCGGTGGGGGGCGTGACTTCGAAGTCGGCCAACGCATCGTCAGCTGAAAACTTCCCCCCACCGGCCTTCGGCCGCCTCCCCCAATGGGGGAGGTTCCCTTCACCCTTCCCCAACCTCCCCGTGCTTTCCTCGCGTCGATCGCCAGGGAGCAAACGATGTCCGACGTCTCACGCCGCGCCGTGCTCGGCTCCAGCCTGGCGCTGGCCGCCTGCGGCCAGAAGGCGCAGAGCCAGCCGGTCCCGGCCAACCTAGCGCCGCTGAAGTCGGTCGCGCCGTTCCGGATCGGATCCTCGGTCCAGGCCCTGCACCTGGACGACCCCGCCCTCGCCGCCCTGCTGCGCCGACAGGTCAGTCAGCTGACGCCCGAATGGCAGATGAAGATGGAATACATCGTCCAGCCGGACGGCTCGTTCCGCTTCGACGCGCCCGACAGGATCGCCGCCTTCGCAGCCGCCAACGGCATGGCGCTGCTGGGCCACGTGCTCGTCTGGTACGCCCAGGCGCCCGAGGCCTTCGAGCGGCTGGACGAGAACCGGGTCAGCTTCGAACAGGCCTATCGCAACTACATTCTGGCCGTGGCCGGGCGCTATCGCGGCAAGGTGGTCGGCTGGGACGTGGTCAACGAGGCCGTGGCCGAGGACGGCGACGGCTGGCGGACGAGTCTCTGGTCCAGGCGCCTGGGCGACTTCGAGCACATCGCCCTGGCCTTCCGCACGGCGCGCGAGGCCGATCCCGGCGCGACCCTGCTGCTCAACGACTACAATCTCGAATACATGCCCCGAAAGCGGGCCACCTTCCTCAAGCTGGCCGAGCGCCTGCTGGCCTCGGGCGCGCCCCTGACCGGCATCGGCACGCAGATGCACGTCGCCGCCGACATCCGGCCGGGCGAGATCACCACCATGATGAAGGACCTGGCCAGCCTTGGCCTGCCGATCCACCTGTCGGAACTCGACGTGTCGCTGGTGCGCGCCGACAACAAGCTCCTGGGCCGCGCCGAGCTGGAGCGCCGCCAGGCGCGCACCTATGGCGAGGCGGCCGAGGCGTTCATGGCCCTGCCCGAACGCCAGCGCTTCGCCTTCACCCTGTGGGGCCTGCGCGACGGGGATTCGTGGCTGAAGAAGGAGAACGCGTCGGACGCTCCCGCGCCGTTCGACGACGCGGGCCGGCCCAAGGCCGCCGCGGCGGCGCTGGTGGAGGCGTTCAGGCGCTAGTGGTCAACGCCGTGCGCGGGCCTGGCGGTAGAAAACCTCTTCCTGAGCTTGTCGAAGGACGAGGTTTTCGCCGGGCCTAAGCGCCCGGTCCGCGAACGCTGGAGGCCACCGCGTGGTCGGCGTCGTTGGCCTGGCGCAGGGCGCGCAGGTCCTCGCTGATGCGGAAGACGGCGACGTAGAACTCGCAGAAGGCGCGCCACAGCAGCACCATGCCGGCGGCGACCAGCAGACCGGCGATCAGCACCGGGAAGGCCAGCAGCAGCGAAGCCACGCCGCGCTCCTTCAGCGCCAGGCCCACGGCCGCGCCGACGACGGAGAAGGCGAACAGGGCGACGACGCCCAGGCCCGCCCAGTAGATCAGGTGGATGACCGGCCCGGTCACCAGTCGGTCGAACGTCAACAGATCCCAGAACAACGCGCCAGAACCACGCGCCTTGGATTTCCTGGCCGGAGCCATCCGACACACCTCATGTCAGCGGACTGGCGGAGACCGCCGAAGTTTACGCTGCATCGCTAGCAGCGTGAGGCCCGCTCGGCAATGCCGGGCGGGCCTCGTGCGTGTTCGGAAGAAGGGACGCCGTTGTTTCGTCCCCAGCCTTCGGCCCCGTTACTTCGGAGCGGCGGCGCCGGCCAGGGCGGCGTCGATCTGGGCCTTGGTGGCCGTGGTGCTGATGCTGCCGTCGGCGCCGGCGCTCAGGCTGGCCTTGGGCAGGGCGAACTTCTTGTCGCCGCTGCTGACCACGACGTTGGCCGAGCCGTCGGCGCCGGTCGAAGTCCCGCTGACGGTGCCGACCACCGCGCCGGCCGGATCCTTGATCTCGGCGCCGACGGCGACGTCGGCCGAGACGTTGGCGGACGACGGCGTGCCTGCCGAACTGGCGGCCGCGGCGCTGCTGTCAGCCGGAGTGGTGGTGGTGGTCGTGGTGGTGCTGCTGGTCGTCGATTCCGGCGGCTGCGTGCTGGCGGCCGGCGGTTGCGCGGCGGCCGGATCGGCCGGCGGCTGAGCCGCGTCTTGAGCGTAAGCGGCGCCAGCCATCGAAAGGGTCGCGGCGGCGGCGAGGTAAGCAAACTTGGTCTTCATAATGCGCTCCGTCGGAGGGCCCCTGCCCGATCATCCAACGCAGCCCGGTTTGTAACGGTTCCGAAACAACGCGTGATCGCCAACTCACGGCGTCGTGGCGACGAGCTTGGGCGCTTCCTGGATCGGGGCCTCGTCGTCCTTCAGGCTGGCGGCCTTCATGGCCGACTTCAGCGTGTAGATCGACGGATCCTTGCTGGTCGAGAAGGCCAGCTCGGCCGTCAGGGCCGGGTTCTCGGCCTCGTTGGCGAAGCCGCCCTCGCGCACGCCGTTGAAGGTCACCGCATAGTTCTTGCCGGGCTTGGTGCTGCACAGCAGGACGAAGGTCTTGCCGTCGTTCAGCAGGCGGGGCGCGCGGACGCATTCGGGCTTTTCGCCGCCGGCCCCGGCCGCGTAGTTCCAGGCGCCGGGCGTCATCTTCTGGTCGAAGGTCACCTTCAGCACCAGGATCCCCGGCGCCACGGTCTGGCTGGCCGCCGGCCAGGTGGCGGTCACCTTCGGCGGCTGGGTCGGCGGCATCACCGTCACCGGCGCGACAGGAGTCGGCTCGGGCCGGGACGCTTGCGCGAGCGCGCCGCCCGCGACGGCGAGGACGGCCAGGACAGGAAGGGCGAGAACGGCGGTGCGCATGGCCTGACAATGGCGATCAAGCGCGGCCTTCTCAAGGCGCCGTTCGGCGACGGCGCCCTTTCGTTACAAGGTTTTCATTCAGGTGACGTTCACGCGTCGCGATACTAGCTTGGCCGCATCAACCGGCCTCGACGCCGGCCTTTCGGGAGACCTTCGCCATGCGCACCGCCATCGCCCTGATCGCCGCGACGAGCGCCCTCGCCGCCTCCGCGGCCCCTGCCCTCGCCCAAGGCCCCGGCCGCGGCGACCGCTACGAGGAACGGCCCCGCGGCTCCTACGAGCAGAGCTGCCGCAACATCAACGTTCGCCGTGGCGAGATCACCGCCGAGTGCCGCGACCGTCGCGGCCGCTGGCAGTGGTCGACCGCCAGCGCCGACTGTCGCGAGATGGAGAACCAGGACGGCCGCCTGGCCTGCGTGCGCGGCGGTGGTCGTCCCGGCGGCCCGGGCGGCTCGGGCGGTTCCGGCTGGGGCGGCGGCCGCGGCGCCGACGCGGTGATCTTCGAGCACGCCGGCTACGGCGGCCGCGCCTACGAGGTGCGCGGCGACATGCCCGACTTCGTGCAGATCGGCTTCAACGACAAGGCCTCGTCGATCCAGATCCGGCGCGGCGAGTGGGAGCTGTGCGACGACGCCTACTACCGCGGCCGCTGCTGGCGAGTGTCGGCCGACATGGGCGTCTTCCCGCGCGACATGAACGACCGCGTCAGCTCGATCCGCCGGATCCGCTGATCGGCCCTGACTTTTCTCGCCCTAATTTGGTCGAGAACTCGACCTTGAAGCGGCGCGCGGGGCGGCTAAGCTCCGCGCGCCTTTTCATTTGGGGAACGCCCATGCGCAAGATCATCGTCCTCGCCGCCGCCGCGGCCGCCCTGCTGGTCTCGGCCTGCAACACCATCGAAGGCGTGGGCCGCGACGTCTCGGCCGCCGGCCGCGCGGTCGCCGACACCGCGCGCGACGCCAAGTAGGGCCCTCGGCTCTTCGGCGCGTTTTGTCGCACGGCGGGCGCGCCGCCTCGCCCAATCCCGGCCGCAATGGCGCGCCAGATTTGCCGGTGTCGAGACAAGTAACCCGTGTGACGTCGTTCGACAGCCAAAGCTTAACCGGAAGCCGCCCGCCATTAACCTTGCCGGAAAATTCATTCGCGCACGACACGCGCAGAGGATGAAGTCTTTCGGCAACTCCCCGGTTTAGGGACGAATATCTGCTTCCAAAGCGCGCATGCGACCGAAAGTGCTATTTGCACCAAGCGTCGCCGGAGCCATATGGACGCCATGACCGACCGACCCGTACCCAGCGTCCTTACCGGCATGAAGAGAGGCGTCCGCCATCGCTGCCCCAACTGCGGCGAGGGCAAGCTGTATTCGCGCTACCTGAAGGTCGAATTCGACTGCGAGGCCTGCGGCCACCACCTGGCCGCCTACCCCGCCGACGATGGTCCCGCCTATTTCACGATCCTGATCGTCGGCCACCTGTTCGTGGCCCCGCTGCTGCTGTTCCCGTTCATCTGGCAGGCCTCGCCTTGGCTGGTCGCGCCGCTGACCATCCTGCCGCTGGCGGCCCTGACCCTGATGCTGCTGCCGCGCGTCAAGGGCGCGGTGATCGGCGCCCTGTGGGCCAACGGCCTGCGCAAGGCCGGGGACGCTCCGGGCGGCTGACCCGAAAAGTCGCGGCGGAACCGTCGCCGCACAGGCCGCATTCCCTCCCCGAAGCCCAGGCGGACCGAACAAGGTTCGCCGGCACACCTGGGAGACCCGAATGCTCGGCACCATTCTCATCATCATCCTGATCCTGGCCCTGATCGGCGCCCTGCCCACCTGGGGCCACAGCCGCTCGTGGGGCTACTTCCCCAGCGGCGGCCTGGGCCTCGTTCTGGTGATCATCATCATCCTGGTGCTCATCGGCAGGATCTGACGCCCCTCTTGGAGCGCGGCGGCGAACGCGCATAAGGTTCCTCCAACGGCTCATGGCCGACCAGGGGAGCCCGCATGACCGACGCCGCCGCGCCGCAGCCCGCCGCCGTGACCCTGACCCCGGGCCAGCGCGCCCGGGCCATACTCGGTGGCTCGGCCGGCAATCTGGTCGAATGGTACGACTGGTTCGCCTACGCCGCCTTCACCCTCTATTTCGCCCCGCACTTCTTCCCCAAGGGCGACCAGACCGTGCAGCTGCTGCAAGCGGCCGCCGTGTTCTTCCTGGGGTTCGTGGCCCGCCCCGTGGGGGCCTGGCTGATGGGCCACTACGCCGACCGCTCGGGACGCCGCGCGGCTCTGAGCGTCTCGGTGTCGCTGATGTGCGCCGGCGCGCTGATTATCGCCATCACGCCCGACTACAAGACCATCGGCCTGTTCGCGCCGGCCGTTCTGCTGATCGCCCGCGTGCTGCAGGGCCTGTCGGTGGGCGGCGAGTACGGCGCCAGCGCGACCTATATGAGCGAGATGGCCGGTAAGAGCCGTCGCGGTTTCTGGTCCAGCTTCCACTACGTGACCCTGATCGCCGGCCAGCTGATCGCCCTGGCCGTGCTGATCGTCCTGCAGCGCTTGCTGCACAAGGACGACCTGGCCGCCTGGGGCTGGCGCATCCCGTTCGTGATCGGGGCCCTGCTGGCCGTGGTGGTGTTCTGGATCCGCCGGGGCCTGGACGAGAGCGCCTCGTTCAAGGCCGCCGACAAGCCGGCCGCGGGCATAGGCAAGGCCCAGCGCAACCTCGCCAGCCTGTTCTTCGTACTGACCCTGGCGGCGGGCGGCTGGGTGCTGGCGCGGCCGGGCCTCGTTCCGCAGGTGCTGGCCGGCGTCTTCCTGGTCGCCTTCTTCGCCACGCTGATCGCGCCGCTTCTGCGCCGCCACCCGCGCGAGACGCTGATGATCATGGGCCTGACCGCCGGCGGCTCGCTGACCTTCTATGTCTACACCACCTACATGCAGAAGTTCCTGGTCAACACGGCCGGGTTCGACAAGGCCGCCGCCTCCGAGATCAGCGCCATCAGCATGATCGTCTTCATGCTGATGCAGCCAGTCGCCGGCTGGCTATCGGACAAGGTGGGCCGCAAGCCGCTGCTGATCGCCGCCTATGCCGGCGGGGCCCTGACCATCTGGCCGATCATGAGCGGCATCGCCGCCACCGACTCCATCGGCGTGGCCCTGGCCCTGATCATCGTCGGCATGACCTTCCAGTCCGGCTACACCTCGATCAGCGCCGTGGTGAAGGCCGAACTCTTTCCCGCCCACGTCCGCGCCCTGGGCGTGGCCCTGCCCTACGCCGTGGCCAACGTATTGTTCGGCGGCACCGCCGAGATGGTCGGCCTGGCCTTCAAGCACGGCGGGATCGAGAGCGGATTCTACCTCTATGTCGCCGCGATCATGACCGTGGGCCTCGTCGTCTCGGTCCTGTTGCGTGACACCGCCAGACACAGTCTCATCGCCGAGGATTGACCGGCGCGCCCCGCCCGATATCCCCTGTCGTCGACTCCCGTTCCTTCGCAGCGTCCACCATGCCGATTCTCGATATCCTGGCCCTTGGCCTCTTCGTCTTCGCCTGGCTGTTCTACGAGCCGCTGCTGCGGCGCCTGGGCCAGGGCAAGAACCTGATCAACACCGACATGACGGTCATCCGCCGCCGGTGGATGACCGAGATGGCCGTGCGCGAGGTCGCCCTGCTGGACGGCCAGCTTCTGGGCCACGCCATCAACTCGGCCAGCTTCTTCGCCTCGTCGAACCTGATCCTGATCGCGGCGGCGGCCGGCGTGCTGTTCGGCGGCGACGCGGCGCTGAAAAGCGTCGAGGGCCTGAAGGTGCTGGCCGAGACAACGCCGGTGATGTTCCAGATCAAGCTGGGCCTCGTCCTGCTGACGCTTGCCCGGGGCCTGCTCGACTTCATCTGGGCCCTGCGCCAGATGAACTACTGTCTGGCCGCCATCGGCGCGACGCCCGTCTGGTCGCCGCCGGCCGTGCTGGCCGAGTACGCCGAGGCCGCTGGCGGCATCCTCAACCCGGCCCTGTCGGCCTTCAACGCCGGGGTGCGCGGCTACTACTTCGCCCTGGCGGCGGCGGCCTGGCTGCTGGGCCCCTACGCTTTCCTGGCGGCCAGCGCCGGCGCCCTGGTCCTGCTGGTCTGGCGCCAGCGCCGCAGCCGGGCCTCGGCGGCGGTGCGCAAGGTCAGGCAGATCCTTGAGCGCCAACCGGTGGTGCACGGCCCGCACATGCGGAGCGGGGTGCAGGAACCGCCGGAGGATCGGATTTAGTGCAGAGATCCTCCCCCTGAAGGGGGAGGTGTCGCGAAGCGACGGAGGGGGAAGTCAGCGCGCTCCCGACTGTCGCCTCGAAAGCTGAAAACGTCCCCCCTCCGGCCCTCCGGGCCACCTCCCCCAAAGGGGGAGGATCTAGAGATGCTTCCCCTCTGGGGGAGCTGTCGCGGGGCGACTAAGGGGGCCTTTCTCAGAGCCCCAACGCCGCCCGCACCTTCTTCGTCAGCTTGGCCGCGACCAGCGCATGGGCGGTCTTCAGCCAGTCGGCGACCTCGGCGTCGTCGAACGCGCCCAGATCGTCCAGCTTCACCCACTTGGCGCGGGCCAGATACGGCGCAGGGATCGCCCGCCCCGTTTCGGTCAGCACCTCGAAGGCGACGTCAGAGACCTTGAACGACACCCCGCCCTGGGCGGCGCCCGGCCCCATGACGGCGAACATCTTGTCGCCGACCTTGTAGACCTGGTCGTCGCCCCACTGGACGGTCATGGTCGCCGCGGGCAGCGCCATGGCGGCGGCGTGGAAGGCCTGCGGGCTCATCAGGCCTCGACGCCCACGCCGATCGGGCAGGTCACGCCGGTGCCGCCGATGCCGCAATAGCCGCCCGGGTTCTTGGCAAGGTACTGCTGGTGATAGTCCTCGGCGAAGTAGAACGGGCCGGCGGCGGCGATCTCGGTGGTGATATCGCCCAGCCCCTTGGCCGACAGGGCGACCTGATAGGCTTCCTTCGACGCCACGGCCGCGGCGGCCTGGGCGTCGTTGGTGGCGTAGATCCCCGAGCGGTACTGGGTGCCGATGTCGTTGCCCTGGCGCATGCCCTGGGTCGGGTCGTGGTTCTCCCAGAACACCTTCAGCAGGGCCTCGTAGGTGACGACCTTGGGATCGAACACCACCAGCACCACTTCGGTGTGGCCGGTGCGGCCCGAGCAGACCTCTTCATAGGTCGGGTTCGGCGTAATGCCCGCGGCGTAGCCGGCGGCGGTGACCAGCACGCCGGGAACCTTCCAGAACACGCGCTCGACGCCCCAGAAGCAGCCCATGGCGAACACGGCCGTCTCCAGGCCGTCGGCATAGGGGCCCTTCAGCGGAGCGCCGTTGACGAAGTGGGTCTGGGCGGTCGGGATCGCCGCCTCGCGCCCCGGCAGGGCGGTGTCGACGGTGGGCATCTCGAGGCTTTTCTTGAACAGCATGGCGGGGCCTTTCGGAGGCGGGAGTTCCTTGCCCGCCGATATAAGTCGTCGCAGGCTCGTTTTCATCCCGTAACGGCGCTTGCTACGAGTCGCTGCCTGAGTATATTGCGCCCCTTCCCGCGCCGGGGGTCTCAACCGCCCCCGACTCGAGTGCGCTGGTGAGGTGGCCGAGTGGTTGAAGGCGCACGCCTGGAACGCGTGTATAGGGGAAACTCTATCGAGGGTTCGAATCCCTCTCTCACCGCCACGCCTCATTTCGCGGCAAAGCTTCAAGCCCAAGCCTGTTTCGAACGGTGATGCGCGCCAGGGCGTCCCGGCTCACACGTGCGGTCGCAGCACTCGCGTCGCGGCCCGCAGCTGCTCTTTGAAGGCCTTCAACGCCGGGGGAGCGGCCCCCCGCTTCTGCTTGCGGAACACGAGGTAGTGGGAATCCTCGCTCTCCTGGCTGAACATCAGCTGCCCCCTCGCGCCCGCGATGTGGAAGGCGATCTCGACCATCTGCCGGGTCGTGTCGTGATCCAGCGTATGCCAATGCAGGTCGTGATCGTTTCTCCGCTCCATGTCGTAAAGCAGGTAACGGGCGAAGGTCGGCGTATCGTTCTCCGTGGCGAACCAAGGGGCCAGCTCGCCTCCCGAGGCCGTCAAAGCCAGTACGAAAGAGGCGATGTGCTGCTTGCTCTCGTAGCACTCCGGCCCGCGCCCGAAAACGAAGTCTTCCAGAAGGTGGCGGATCGGCGTCAGCGCGCGCTGAAACTCCGTCGTGTTGTTCTGTGAAGGGATCGACAGGTACAGGACCCCGCCCATCTTCAACATGCGGATCCAGTCGGCCAGCACCGGAATAGGATTGTCGATGTGCTCGACGACATGATGGCTGTTGATGAAGTCCAGCCCCTTGGGGTGCCGGCGCTTGATGTCTTCGACGGACATCAGCGGATAGTGAGGTAGAGCCCCGAAATAGGTCTCGAACTCCTCCGGCGTCCGCTTGTCCAGGAACATCAGATGCTCGATGCCGTCGTGTAGCACGGGCCGTAGGCCAGCGCCGATCTCGACGCCGACCCCGGCGATATGCGGATCACCGATCTGCTTTCTCAGCTCAATGTAGCTCATCGTGCAACGCCCCGCGAAATTGCGGCATGAAGCTTAGACGGTTCCACTACTTGCGCTACCGCGAAATCATGACGCTCGCCCTTCGCGAGAAAGCTTCAACTCGCTGCCCTCACGTGCAGTTTCTTGGCCGCCCAGATGCGCATCGCGTAAAGACACGGCATGATCCGCGCCGTCTCCCTCATCGCCGCTCTGAGCCTCTCCATGACGACCGCCGCCCTGGCCGCCCCGACCGTCGTGACCTCGCCCGAGCCTCTCCCCGGCGCTCATGACAAGCCGCGCGTGTTCCTGGGCGGCAGCATCGACATGGGCAAGGCCGTCGACTGGCAGGCCCAGATGATCGCCGCCCTGGCCGACCAGGACGTGGTGATCCTCAACCCGCGCCGCCCCGACTGGAACCCGGCCTGGAAGCCGGTCGCCCAGGAGCCGGAGTTCCACCGTCAGGTGGAATGGGAGCTGGCCGCCCTGGAAAGCGCCGACGTCGTCGTGCTCTACCTGACGCCCGGCTCACAGGCCCCGATCAGCCTGCTGGAGATGGGCCTGCACGCGCGGACCGGGAAGCTGGTCGTGCTGTGTCCCGATGGCTTCTGGCGCAAGGGCAATGTCGACATCACCGCGCAGAAGTACGGGGTCAAGCAGGTGGAGAGCCTGGACGCGCTGATCGCCGAGGTGAAGGCGCGGGTGGGGAGGTAAGTCCCCGAGATTGGCTTTAATTCCCGTGAAATCCCCGCGAAAGCGGGGACCCAGGTGTTTTATCGTCAAGCGCCGCGCGTTTCAGAAAAAGCCTGGGTCCCCGCTTTCGCGGGGATTTTACGGAGTTGGGGATCGCCCTCGCCCTAAAGCCCCACCGCCCGCTCCACCCCGATCCCGCCCAGGAAATCCTCGTCGTGGCTGACCACCAGCAGCGCGCCGTCGTAGCCGGCCAGCGCCGCCTCCACGGCCGCCACCGAGTCCAGATCCAGGTGGTTGGTCGGCTCGTCGAGGATCAGCAGCTGCGGCGGGGTCGGGCCGGCCAGCACGCAGGCCAGGGCCGCGCGCAGGCGCTCGCCGCCGCTCAAGGCGCCGGCCGGCCGGTCGGCGGCGCTGTTGCGGAACAGGAAGCGGGCCAGGGCGGCCTGGGCCAGGTTGCGATCGGCGCTGGGGTGCAGGCGCAGGAAGGCCTGCAATAGCGTCTCGTCGTCGCGCAGGATCGCCAGCGACTGATCGAGCATCACCGCCGGGACGCCGCGCGTGATCGTCCCCGCCGTCGGCGCCAGCACCCCGGCCGCCAGGTTCAGCAGGGTCGACTTGCCCGCGCCGTTGGGACCGCGCACCGCCACCCGCTCGGGACCGGCGATACGCAGGTTCACACCCGACAGCACCGGCGGCCGGCCCAGCCAGCCGAAACCGACATCTTCCATGGCCAGCACCAGCCGCCCCGCCGGCAGGCCGGTCGGCGGCAAATCAAAGCCCAGGGTCCGCGCCCGCTCGACGCGGGCCTGCGCCGTCTCCACCGCCTCGCGAGCGCCGGTCTGCAGGCGCTCGGCCAGGCGGCGCTCCTTGCCGCCGGTGTTCTCGGCCCGCTCGGCCCGGGCGCCGAGCAGGATCTTGGGCTCCGATCCCCTGGCGGCGAAGCGCTTGCCGGCGGCGTCGCGGCGGGCCTTGCGCTCGATGGCGGCCTGGGCCTCGCGGGCGGCGCGGCGCTCGTCGCGCTCGGCGCTCTCCAGGGCGCGGCCGGCCGCCTCGACCTCGGCGGCCTTTCGCTCGGCATAGAGGTCGTAGCCGCCGCCGTAGCTGGCCGCACCCAGGCTGGTGATCTCGACGATACGGTCCATGCCGCGCAGCAGCGACCGGTCGTGGCTGGCGACGATCGCCCCGCCCTTCCAGCGGGCCAGCACGTCGGCGACCAGGTCGCGGGCCTGGGCGTCCAGGTGGTTGGTCGGCTCGTCCAGCAGGATCAGGTCGGGCGCGGCCAGCAGCAGGGCGGCCATGCCCGCGCGGGTCTGCTGGCCACCGCTGAGCGCCGCGGCCGGACGGTCCGGATCGAGACCCGACAGCCCGACCTGCGCCAGCGCCTCGTCCAGCCGTGACGGCAAGGTCCAGTCGGCCTCGGCGAAGTCGAGATCGTCGCCCTGCCCCGCCTCGATGCGCGCCAGCCGCCGCCAGGCTTCGCCCACGCCCAGGCGGTCGGCGAGGATCGCGCCCTCCGGCAGGTCGGGCGTCTGGTCGAGCACGCCGATCGTCCCTGTGCGCACGACCGTCCCGGCCGGGGGCGCACGCAGCCCCGCGACCAGCGCCAGCAGGGTCGACTTGCCCGCGCCATTGCGACCGACCAGGCCGACGCGCTCGGCGCCGACAGACAGGTTCAGGTTTTCGAAGAGAACGCGGCCGTCAGGCGCGGCGGCGGAAACGGAGTCCAGAGTGACGTAGGACGAATTGGGGGCAGGCATGGGAAACCACGAACAGGGGAACGGGAAGGACGAAGTGGTCTTCCGTCTGGCTGATCATGGCGGCCTCCATCAGGGGTGGAGCAGCGGATGTAGAGGTTGAGACGCCGCTGGGCAAGCGTCAGCACAGCCCGTCGCGCAGGCGCGGCTGGCTGGCCCGGCCGTCGCGATAGGCCCGGCAGCGCGCTTGCTTGCGGGCCTCCTCGGCATAGGGCGGAGGCGGCGGCGGAAGACCGCGCGGCACGAACTTCGGCGGCTTGCGAGGGCCCGGCCCGGCGTTCTCCTTCGGGATCCTATCAGCGAAGCCGCCCCAGCACTTGTCCTTCTCCTCGTCGGTCATATGCTCGCTGGAAAGACCCTTGCAGGCGCGGTGATAACGGCCCCAGCGGAAGTCTGGATTGCCCTCGGTCAGCTTCCAGCGGTCGACGGCCTTGGGATCGACCTTCCACGCCGGGTCGATCGGCGGAGCAGCAGGACCGGCGGCGGGAATGACCTCGCCTTCGCCAGCCACGTCCGCGCCAGCCGCGGCAGGCGCGGACGTGGCTGGCGACGAAGGCCCGCGCGACCGGGCCGAAGACGACGCCTTGGCCGGCGCCCGCTTTTCGGCGGCTGGCGGCTCGTCCTCCAGCCTGTCGATGTCGAACAGCATGGGCGGGATCTCCGAAGGCGGCGTCCCACGCTCGACAAGCGTCAGCAGGCCGATCAGCAGCAAGTTCGCCGCCACCCCCGCCGGGACCGCGATCGCCCATCGTCCAGCGCCTGTCCGCACCCGCCCCATCGCCCCGCCACCGAAGATTGCCCGACGTCGAATGCTCACGCTTCGATGGCGTCCGAAATTCGACCGCGCGGCGCCCGCTTTGCGCCCTTCGCACCCCCGTCTGCTGACATCTGGTGTCAGCAGGATTGGCAGCAGGATGGCTGCGGCATTTGTTCGCATCTTGTTCTTGTGTTAATGCCGCGCCAGAACCCTACATATAGCCGCTGCGCCGCGCTCCCCACGCGGCTCCCAATCCGACCTTCGAGCGTTCCGGACACCATGGCCGAGCAACTGAACTTCATCCGCGTCCGCGGCGCCCGCGAGCACAATCTCAAGGACGTCAGCGTCGACATTCCGCGCGGCGAGCTGGTCGTGCTGACCGGCCTGTCGGGCTCGGGCAAGAGCTCGCTGGCCTTCGACACCATCTATGCCGAAGGGCAACGCCGCTACGTCGAGAGCCTGTCGGCCTACGCCCGCCAGTTCCTGGAGCTGATGAGCAAGCCGGACGTCGACCTGATCGAAGGCCTGTCGCCGGCCATCTCGATCGAGCAGAAGACCACCAGCCGCAACCCGCGCTCGACCGTCGGCACGGTGACCGAGATCCACGACTACATGCGCCTGCTGTGGGCGCGGGTCGGGGTCCCCTACTCGCCGGCCACCGGCCTGCCGATCGAGAGCCAGACCATCAGCCAGATGGTCGACAAGATCACCGTCCTGCCCGAAGGCACGCGCCTCTACCTGCTCGCCCCCGTCGTTCGCGACCGCAAGGGCGAATACAAGAAAGAGATCGCCGAGTGGCAGAAGGCCGGCTTCCAGCGGCTGAAGATCGACGGCGAATACTATCCGATCGAGGACGCCCCGGCCCTCGACAAGAAGTTCAAGCACGACATCGACGTGGTCGTGGACCGCGTGGTGACCAAGGCCGGCATGGAACAGCGCCTGGCCGACAGCCTGGAGCAGGCCCTGCGCCTGGCTGACGGTCTCGCGGTGGCCGAATGGGCGACGATCGAGGAAGGCGAGAAGGAGCCCAAGCGTCTCCTGTTCTCCGAACGCTTCGCCTGTCCGGTCAGCGGCTTCACCATCGCCGAGATCGAGCCGCGGCTGTTCTCGTTCAACAACCCGGCCGGCGCCTGCCCCACCTGCGACGGCCTGGGCGCGAAGCTGGCCTTCGACGCCGACCTGATCATCCCGGACAAGGACAAGACCCTGCACAAGGGCGCGGTCGCCCCTTGGGCCAAGGGTCCCTCGCCGCTCTACACCCAGACCCTGCAGGCCCTGGCGCGCCACTACGGCTTCTCGATGGACGAGCCCTGGTACAAGCTGCCGGAAAAGGCCCGGACCGTGGTGCTGAACGGCTCCAAGGGCGAGAAGATCAAGTTCACCTACGACGACAACGCCCGCAAGTACGAGGTCGACAAGCCCTTCGAGGGCGTGCTGCCGAACCTGGAACGCCGCTGGCGCGAGACGGACTCTTCGTGGGTCCGTGAAGAACTGGGCCGCTACCAGTCCGACACCCCGTGCGAGGCCTGCGGCGGCAAGCGCCTGAAGCCCGAGGCCCTGGCCGTGAAGGTCCACGGCCTGGACATCGCCGCCGTCTCGAACCTGGCCATCCGCCCCGCCCGCGACTGGTTCAGCGCCCTGGAAGGCCACCTCTCCGACAAGCATTTGGAGATCGCCCGGCGGATCCTGAAGGAGATCAACGACCGCCTGCGGTTCCTGGTCGACGTCGGCCTCGACTATCTCAACCTGTCGCGCGGCTCGGGCACGCTGTCGGGCGGCGAGAGCCAGCGCATCCGCCTGGCCAGCCAGATCGGCAGCGGCCTGACGGGCGTGCTCTACGTGCTCGACGAGCCGTCGATCGGCCTGCACCAGCGCGACAACACCCGCCTGCTGCAATCGCTGCAAGGCCTGCGCGACCTGGGCAATTCGGTGCTCGTCGTCGAGCACGACGAGGAGGCCATCCTCACCGCCGACTACGTGATCGACATGGGTCCGGCGGCCGGCGTCCACGGCGGCGAGATCGTCGCCCAGGGCACGCCCGACCAGATCATGGCCAATCCGGCCAGCGTCACCGGCCAGTACCTGACCGGCGAGCGCGAGATCGCCGTCCCCGAGGAGCGTCGCCCGATCAACAAGAAGAAGACGCTCAAGGTCATCGGCGCCAAGGGCAACAACCTGAAGGACGTCACCGGCGAGATCCCCGTCGGCACCTTCACCTGCATCACCGGCGTCTCGGGCGGCGGCAAGTCGACCTTCACGATCGAGACCCTCTACAAGGCCGCCGCGCGCCGCCTGAACAACGCTTCGGACGCCCCGGCGGCGCACGAGCGGATCGAGGGCCTGGAGAACTTCGACAAGGTCATCGACATCGACCAGTCGCCGATCGGCCGCACCCCGCGCTCGAACCCGGCGACCTATACCGGCGCCTTCGGGCCCATCCGCGACTGGTTCGCCCAGTTGCCGGAGAGCAAGGCGCGCGGCTACGGTCCGGGGCGCTTCAGCTTCAACGTCAAGGGCGGCCGCTGCGAGGCCTGCCAGGGCGACGGCGTCATCAAGATCGAGATGCACTTCCTGCCCGACGTCTACGTCACCTGCGATATCTGCAAGGGCAAGCGCTACAACCGCGAAACCCTGGACGTGCTGTTCAAGGGCAAGACCATCGCCGACGTGCTGGACATGACGGTGGAAGAAGCCGCCGACTTCTTCAAGGCCGTGCCGCCGATCCGCGACAAGATGGAAACCCTCAAGCGCGTGGGCCTCAGCTACATCAAGGTGGGCCAGCAGGCGACCACCCTGTCGGGCGGCGAGGCCCAGCGGGTGAAGCTGTCCAAGGAGCTTTCCAAGCGCGCCACCGGCCGCACGCTCTACATCCTCGATGAGCCGACCACCGGCCTGCACTTCGAGGACACCAAGAAGCTGCTCGAGGTGCTGCACGAGCTGGTCGACCAGGGCAACACCGTGGTCGTCATCGAGCACAACCTCGACGTCGTGAAGACCGCCGACTGGCTGCTGGACTTCGGTCCGGAAGGCGGCGACGGCGGCGGCCAGATCGTGGCCGTGGGCTCGCCCCAGGACGTGGCCAAGGTCGAAGCCAGCTGGACCGGCAGGTACCTCAAGGACCTGCTGGCCAAGCACGAGGAGCGCCGCCTGGCCCGCGTGGCCGACCTCAAGACGTCCAAGCGCGCCTGACGCGCGGGCGTCTTCGAAACAAGAAAGGCCGGCGGATCGCTCCACCGGCCTTTTTCGTTGCGCTGCCTGGCAAGGCTCAGGCGAAGGTGTCGCTGGCGCTTTCCACGTCGACGGCGATCTCGCGGTAGATGAAGGCCGAAGGCGTGTAGATCGTCACGCTGGTCAGCACCGCGATCAGGCCGCCGACGGCCAGGCTGAGGATGCCCGTGGGCGTCATCAGGCTTTCCAGCGAGGTGGTCTGCGACTGCATCAGCGTGCCCAGGGTCTCCATGTTGAAGCCGCTCAGGGCGCCGCCCAGCAGGGTCACGATCAGGAACAGCAGCAGATAGACGACCACGGCCAGGATGGTCGCCACGACATAGGCGCCCAACATCGGCCAGAAGCGGCCCTTGGTCAGGGCCATGGAGCCGAAGATGTCGATCTTGCCCTTGGCGAAGGTCAGCACGTTGGCCAACGACAGGCGGACGGCGAAGTAGATCAGCGCGCCCAGGCCGGCCGGCACGAGCAGGATGGCCGCCAGGCCGCCGACGGGCTTGGACACCGCCGCCAGGATGCCGATGACCACCGCCACGCCCAGCACGATGCCGATGTAGCCGGCGAAGAACAGCAGGACCATCAGGATGGACACGCCGGCCTGGCGCAGCTCGTCCACGCCGAAGCGCAGATAGGCCCTGTGGTTGTCGGCCGGGCGCAGCGTCACGCGATAGATCGCCGCCATCAGCACCGAATAGAAGGCGATGCTGTAGACCATCGAGCACAGCATGGCCGGGACCAGCCCGCCCATCATCCGCAGGGTCTCGGCCGGGTCGGGCTGGGCGTTGGTCTGGCTGAGATTGGCGAAGGCTTCCAGCTGCGCGCCGAACAGGCCCACGGTAATCACCGCAACCACGGCCGAAACGATGGTCGAGATCAGCACCCAGGCCCCCACGGCCTTGGGATGCTCGCGCACGATGCCGAAGCCGGAAATGGCCGCGTCCGTCGCCGAGAAGGTCTTCATCATAGCCCCTTGCAAACCCTAGTGAGCCAAGGGGTAACAAGCTTCGGGGACGAGCGACAGACCCGGGTTCAAATATCGGGATGCAGCTGCCGATAGGCGCGGGCCGGACCGGCCGTCAGGATCACCGTCTGGACGGTGACGATCAGCGGCGCGATCAGCAGATTGACCAGCAGGCCCAGGATCACGAACAGCTTGGTCCCGCCGCCGATCAGGGCGATCACGCCCGTCAGCAGGCCGCCGACCAGCGTCATCGCCATGGTCGCGCCCAGCGCCATCAGCAGGTTCAGCACGAACATGCCCAGCAGACCCCAGAAGTGGCCGTGGGTCAGCACCCACGACTCGCGGACATTGATGCGGCCCTCGGCGAAGGTCTGGGGCGACAGCAGCGACAGACGCACGCCCACCCACATCGACAGGCCGATCACCGCCAGGCCGCCGAGGAAGGCGATCCAGGCCGACAGGCCGCGGGCGCCGGCGCCGGCGACCGTGGCGGTCAGCAGGGTCAGGGCGCCGCTGGGAATGGCGGTGACGAACAGCGCCGTGGCCCAGGCGATCAGGGCCACCACGAACAGCCGGACCTCGTCGGCGCCCAGGCGCAGATAGGCGCCCTGGTTCTGCTCGGGGTGCATGACCGAGCGCAGGATCGCGCCGGCCAGCACCGCGCTCATGGCGGCGGCCAGCAGGATGATCAGCGCCATCGCCCCGCCCAGATGCGAGATCAGTTGCAACACCTCGCGCGGGTCGGCCGTGAACCGGGTCTGGGCCAGGTCGCGCCGCACCTCGTCGCCAAACACGGCGACCAGCAGCACCGACAGCAGGATCAGCGAGCCGAGATACAGCCCGCCCCAGATCAGCAGGGAGACGGGGTGGCGGCGCATGGTGCGCGGCCCTTCGAGGGCGGCGGCGACGGGCGACAAGACGATCATGATCAGGCTTCTGACGGCTCGGCGACGGCCAAGCTCGGAGCGTGTCTGTAGACGTGGACGCAGGCCGCCGTCCAGGCAGGAGCGACACAGAAATAATAGAGGCCGACCGCGGCCGCCTGCACCAGAAACGCGCCGGCGCCGTCGAAGGCCGCCTTGCCGCTGGCGGCGATCAGCACGCTGGGCAGGTAGAAGACCAGGCCCAGGGCGACCAGCAGGCCGGCCCGGCCCTTGGTCAGGTCGAAGGCGCTGAGCACCCGCAGACGGCCGGCGGCGATCGAGGCGGCCGGCGCCAGGGCCAGGCGCGCGGCCAGCCAGGCCAGAACCGCCAGGCTGGCCAGCGGCGCGAGACTGGCGGCGAAGGCGGCCAGCGGTCCCGACAGCGCCGCCCGCCAGGCCTCCGACGACGTGGCGTCGAAACCAGGAGCCGCCGCGCGGGCGACGCCCAGGGCCACGGCGCCGACCACGACCAGCAGCACGGCGATGACCACTAGGAACACCACGCCCAGCAGCAGCTGGACGGCGGCGATCAGCGCCTCCTCGCGTCCGCAGCGCAGGCCGGCCAGGCCCGCCGGGCCGTCGAAAGCGGCGCGATAGAGGGCGCCATAGGCCAGGGCGGCGGCGGCGAAATCGGCCAGCAGGACGAAGGCTCCGCCCAGGTAGCGGCCGAGCAGGCCCACCAGGCAGGCGACGGCCAGCGCCGCCCAGGTGCGCGGCGCAAGATGGGTCACGCCGGCGATGCCGGCTCGCGCCGTCGCGCCGATCGCGATCGATGCCTCGCCCATGTGGTTCCAGGTCCTTCAGAACAGCCGACGCCACCCTAGCGCGCGCGGCGTCATGAAACGACGAGTCGCCGGCCGGTTCGCGCGGATTTTGCCCGGCCGTGGCGGGAAGGCCGCTGTCAGGCGGCCGCCTGCGCCTCGTCGGCGGCCTTCAGCGACCGGTAGACGCTGGCCAGCGGCGTCACGCACACGGTCAGGACCACCGTCTGGACGATCGCCGCCAGGGGCAGCGCCACGGCCAGGATCGGCCAGATCAGGCGCAGCACCTCCGCCACCGAGCGCGCCGCCGGCAGGGTCTTGGCCAGGCCCGGGGCGACCAGCGCCATGGCGACGACAGCGACCACGCCCACGACGATCTGCACGAGCAGCAGCGTCAGCCCGATCAGCAGCAGCATGCCCAGCAGGCGCAGGCTCTGGCCCTTGGTCAGGGTCCAGGACTCGAACAGCATGAAGCGTCGCTCGGCGAAGGTCATCGGCAGGGCCATCGACAGCCGCAGGAAGGCCCACAGCAGCGCGAGCTCGCCGACGATCACGCCGATCACGCCGACCACCACCCCGACGACGGCGCCGGCCTGCGTGTCGCCGCCGATCGCCATGACCACGAAGCCGATCAGCCCCAGCAGCACGCCCGGGATCATGGCCGCGAAGATGGCGATGTTGCCGCCGAAGGTGAGGACCAGGCTGACCAGCATCATCCAGCCCTCGGCCGCGCCGACGCGCAGGAAGAATTTCCGGCTCTCCTCCGGGCGCAGCACGGCGCGGAAGGCCGCGGTCATGACGATGGTCGGCGCGACCACCTGCACGGCCATCATGCCGATGTTCATCAGGCTCAGCTGTCCCTGCATCGCCATGATCCGCGCCGTCAGCTCCGGATCCTGCGCTTCGGGCGTCTGCGGCATCGCCCGGATCATCTCGACGAACGGATCGATGATCGGCAGGAAGAGCAGCAGCGCCGGCAGGAACAGGCCCAGCAGGATCACCGCGCTCCACGCAGCGACCGACAGCGGCCGCCGGCCGACCAGCGCCCAGCTCGACACGGCGGCCGACGCCGCCGAAAACTTTTTCGCCACCCTGAAGACCCCCAAAACCGGATACTCGCCCAAGACGAGCTTACACGGCGGTTCCGTCTTGGCGAGGGCGGAGGTATGAGGGCGCATGACCACCTCCCCCATTCACGTGATCGGCGGCGGCCTCGCCGGTTCCGAGGCCGCCTGGCAGATCGCCCAGGCCGGCGTTCCCGTCATCCTGCACGAGATGCGCAAGGACGACTCCAGCGGCAAAGTCACCACCGACGCCCACCAGACCGACGGCCTGGCCGAGATGGTGTGCTCCAACTCGTTCCGCTCGGACGACTGGCAGTTCAACGCCGTCGGCCTGCTGCACGCCGAGATGCGCCGCTGCGACTCGATCATCATGTCGGCGGCCGACCAGCACCAGGTGCCGGCCGGCGGCGCCCTGGCGGTCGACCGCGACGGCTTCTCGGAAGAAGTCACCCGTCGCCTGGAAGCCCACCCGCTGGTGACCATCGTCCGCGAGGAGATCGCCGGCCTTCCGCCCGAGGACTGGGACAACGTCATCGTCGCCACCGGCCCGCTGACCTCGCCGGCCCTGGCCCAGGCGGTGCTCGACCTGTCGGGCGAGGGGCAGCTGTCGTTCTTCGACGCCATCGCGCCGATCATCCACCTCGAATCCATCGACATGGACAAGGCCTGGCGCCAGTCGCGCTACGACAAGGAAGGCCCCGGCGGCGACGCGGCCGCCTACATCAACTGCCCCATGAACAAGGAGCAGTACGAGGCCTTCATCGACGCCCTGCTCGAAGGCCCCAAGGCCGAGTTCAAGGAGTGGGAGAACGTCCCCTATTTCGACGGCTGCCTGCCGATCGAGGTGATGGCCGAGCGCGGCCGCGAGACCCTGCGCCATGGTCCGATGAAGCCCGTCGGCCTGACCAACCCGCGCGACCCGACCGTGAAGTCCTACGCCATCGTCCAGCTGCGCCAGGACAACGCTCTCGGCACCCTGTGGAACATGGTCGGCTTCCAGACCAAGCTGAAGCACGGCGTCCAGGCCGAGACCTTCCGCATGATCCCGGGCCTGGAGAACGCCCAGTTCGCGCGCCTGGGCGGCCTGCACCGCAACACCTTCATCAACTCGCCCAAGCTGCTCGACAAGGGCCTGCGCCTGAAGGCCTCGCCGCGCATGCGCTTCGCCGGCCAGGTGACCGGCGTCGAGGGCTATGTGGAAAGCGCCGCCATCGGCCTCCTGGCCGGCCGCTTCGCCGCCGCCGATCGCAGGGGCGGCTCGCTGGAAGCCCCGCCCCCGACCACCGCCCTGGGCGCCCTCGTTGAGCACATCACCGGCGGCCACCTGGAAGGCGCGCAAGAAGGCTCCCGGGGCGGCAGCTTCCAGCCGATGAACATCAACTACGGCCTGCTGCCGCCGCTCGACACTCCCAAGGTCGACGAGGACGGCAATAAGATCCCGCTGAAGGAGCGCGGCCGCGCCAAGAAGCGGCTGATGAGCATCCGGGCGCTGAAGGACCTGGACGCCTGGCTGGCGAACTGATCCTTCCGGTTTGAAGAAATAGGCCTCCGCCCGATCCAAGGCGGAAAAGCGCGGCCGTGGAACCCTGGCGTTCCCGGCCGCGCTTCGTCGCGGCGTCTCGATCGAGATCGCCCATGCTCCGCACGCTCAGCCTCGCCGTCGCCACGACGGCCCTCCTCGCCGCACCCGCCTTTGCCCAGGACGTGATCTCGCCGACCAAGGACGCGATCATGGCGTCCTTCGACATCGTCCGCACGGAGGTCAAAAGCGTCGGGCCGGACGTCGTCTTCCGCGTGCAGGTGCGCGGCAAGGCCGGCGAGA
Organism: Caulobacter sp. FG7; assembly: GCF_057808875.1. NCBI lineage: Bacteria > Pseudomonadati > Pseudomonadota > Alphaproteobacteria > Caulobacterales > Caulobacteraceae > Caulobacter > Caulobacter sp. FG7. The sequence goes on along the minus strand of NZ_JBMDIW010000004.1, from coordinate 154,844 downwards.
TGAAGCCCAAGGCCACGGGCCAGTTCGCCGGCAGCGCGGTGTGGAGCTATGTGTGGCCCACCTCGCTCGACAGCGGCAGCGTCGGCTTCGAGGGCGCCCAGGGCATACTGGCCCTGGCGGTCACCTTTCACCCCGACTTCGACGACGCGGCCTATGGCGGGGTCAACCGCCACGTCTGGCATCCGCACTGGGTGGTGCTGGTTCCCGACGACGCCTGCGGCAAGGGCGCGCTGAAGGTCCGCGACATCCCCGAGGGCGCCAAGCCCAAGGTGCCGGCCACCTGGCCCGGCGTGCCGCTGCTGATCGACAGCCCGACCTACCCTACCACCCTGGCGACCGACACCGTCGAGGTCAGCGTGCCGGCCGGCGTGATCGGCGCGGTCGAGGGGGTGAAGTTCGACGGCGTCACCTCGGCGCTCAAGGTCAACGCCAACCTGCACGCGCCGCTGCTGTGCATCTCCGACATCTTCGACGTGGCCTCGGGCGACCTCAGCCTGCCCGGCAAGATCACCCGCTGAGCGGCGGATGTGCTTTTACGATCCCGAACCGGGCGGCCTCGCGCCGCCCGGCGCCTTCGTGGGCGCAAAGCCGGCGGGCCTGGCGCCGTGGCAGGCCAGCCGCGCGGCCGCCTATGTCGAGCGCGAGCTGGAAACGACGATCCGCGTCGTCGACCTAGCCCGCGCCGCCCGGCTCAGCCCGTCCTATTTCTCGCGCGCCTTCAAGACGACCTTCGGCCTGTCGCCGCAGAAGTACGTGGTCGAGCAGCGCCTGACCCTGGCCAAGCGGATCATGCTGACCACCGACGAGCCGCTGTGCGGCATCGCCGTCGCCTGCGGCTTCAGCGACCAGGCCCACCTGTCGCGCCTGTTCCGGCGGCGGGAAGGCGCGCCGCCCAGCGCCTGGCGTCGCGAACGGCGCCAGGCGTCCCTCTGAACCTCTAGCTGGTCGAGCGCACGAAGCTTGCGATGTGCTCGGCCGAGGCGCGCGGATACTGGTGCTGCGGCCCATGCCCGGCCGACGGATAGGTGATCAGGTGCAGCGTCGGCAGCACCTGGTTCAGGGCGTACCAGTTCTCGACTGGAAAGATGATGTCGTGGTCCCCGCCCAGGTGCAGGATCGGCTTGTCGGTGGTCTTCAGCACCTCCAGCACCGCATCGGCGGGGAAGATCGGGTTCTTGGGCCCGTCCCCGATATTGGCGCGGGCGAAGGCGATCGGCACCACCGGCGAACGCCCCTCGGTGCGGCCGGCGATCCGGGCCGAGGACTCGGCGGCGGCCTTGCGGCTGACCTCCGACTTCGGCTCGAAGAACAGGATCTCCTCTTCCTTCAGCGCATAGTCCTCGATGACGGCGGTGTCGAAGAACAGCTGCTCGGCCGGCTTGACCAGCGGCCCCGGCGGCGTGGTGCCGATCAGCAGCAGGTGGCTGATCCGCGCACCGGCCACGGCGAAGGCCACCTGCGCCGCCATGCCGCCCAGCGACCAGCCGCCGAGCACCACGTCGCTGAGATCGAGGGCGCTCATCAGGTCGATCGGATCGCGGGCCATCTGCGCCGGATTGTAGGTCGCCTCGCCGGTCGACAGGCCAAGGCCCGAATAGTCGAAGGTGATGACCCGGAAGCCCTCGTTGGCCAAGCCGTCGAGGAAGGCGGGATCCCAGACGTCCATATTGCCCCGGAAGCGGGTGCACAGCACGAGCGGTCGGCCCTCGCCGATCGACCGGTAGGCCAGGGTGCGGCCGCCGACCTCGACGAACTGGTTGGGGGCCGAGACGGCGGAATGGATGGAAGCGACGGCGTTCATGGAAGACCTCGAAGGCAGGGGAAGGAACGGGTCGGAAGCCTAGGCCTGGGCGCGCCGCTCGAGTTGGACGCAGCCGCCGCGATCGTCGCCCGGCGCATGAAACACCGGCGTCGCATGCAGCCGCCGCCAGGCCGCCGGCGTCATGCCCGCCAGCCGGTGGAAGCGGTTGGTCAGGTGCGACTGGTCGGAAAAGCCGCAGGCCAGGGCGATGTCCTTCAGCGGGTCCTCGCCCTGGGCGATCAGGATCTTGGCCCGCGCCACGCGCCGCTGCAGGACCATGGCGTGCGGGCTGACGCCGAAGCTGCTCTTGAAGGCCTTGCCGAAATAGCCGGGGCGCACGCCGCCCACCGCCGCCAGCTCGGCCACGGTCAGGGCCCGTTCGAGGTTCTCGTCGATGTAGCTGGCCACCCGCCGGGCCTGCCAGGGCGCGAGGCCGCCGGTGCGCGTCGGGCTGGCCGCGGACGGCGCCTGCAGCACCTGGATCGCCTGGTCGATCAGCCGTCGCGCGCCCTCGACGTCGTCGAACAGCCTCTGCTGGATCTCCTCCAGCAGGGCGCCGACCTTGGCTGACGCCCGCTCGCTGCAGATCTGCTGTTCCATCGCCTCGTCCCCTGGGCGGGAGCACGACCGGCTCCCAGGGGAGAACACGCAGCGGCGGGCAAAACCCACACCGACGTTATTCGAATCCGCTCAGTCGGCGCGGACGATCCGATAGCGGCCGGGCCCCGCCGCCTCGCCACGCACCGGCAGCACCTGGGCCAGGGTGCGCAGGAAGCGCTGCGGATCGCCGGTGCGGAACCGGCCCGTCACCCGTAGCGCCGCGACCTTCGGGTCGTCGACCACCAGCTTCGTGGCGCTGTGGCGGTTCAGTTCGGCCACCACCTCCGACAGCGGCTTGTCCTCGAAGGTGATCGAGGTTTCGCGCCAGGCCGAGCCGCCCGCCGCCTCCGCCGGCGCGACGACATCGCGGCCAGGGGCGGCGGTCAGCTGCTCGCCCGCCGCCAGCACCACCGGTCGGCCCGGGCCGTCGGTCGCATCGACCGTGCGGGCGACCGAGACCTGGCCCTCGACCAGCGTCACCCGCAGCGGCCCGTCGTCGAGGCGGACGTCGAAGCGCGTACCCAGGGCGGTGATCCGCCGGCCGCCGGCCTCGACCGTGAACGGCCGCGCCCGGTCAGGAACCACGTCGAAGAACGCCCGCCCCCTGACCAGCCGCATGGCGCGGCCCCCGTGGTCATAGGCCAGGTCCAGGGCGCTGCCCGGCGCCAGGCTGGCCTTGCTGCCGTCCGGCAGGTCGAAGGTCTTCGTCTCCGCCGCCGTGACCAGGTCCGGCTCGCCGAACACCGCCGAGGCCTCGACGACGGGCGGCGGCAGGGCCGGGACCGGCCGCTCGGCCAGCCACAAACCCAGGCCGATGGCGACGACGAACACCGCCGCCGCCGCCATCCAGCGCGACGACAACAGCGGGCGCGAGGTCTTGGCCGCCCGGCGTCGCAACACCCGCAGCGTCGCCTCGTCGCCGGCCTGGTCGAAGCCGCTCCAGATCTCCTGGGCCCGCAGCCAGGCCGCGCGGTTTGCGGGATCCTGGTCCAGCCAGGCGTCGAGCACGGCAGCCTGGGCCGGGTCGGACTCGTCGATGTTCAGCCAGAGCAGCGCGGCGGCCTCGTCGCGCGGCAACCGCGCCATCTCGTCGAACGCGAGGGGATAGGTGCTCATCGCAGGTCCCCCGTCTGGGCCAGAAGGCGCTCCAGCGCCTTGGCCACGTGTTTCTCGACCGCGCTGCCGGAAATGCCCAGGCGGCCGGCGATCTCGCGTACGGTCATCCCCTCGATCCGCCGCAGCACGAAGATCGTCCGCGTGCGCTCGGGCAAGGCCAGCAGCACGGCGGTCGCCGCGCGCAGGGTCTCGCGGGCGTCCAGGCGCCCGGCCGGATCGTCGTCGGTCTCGCCATGGCGCTCGGGGTCGAAGGGCACGTGCTGGTCGGCCCGCCGCGCCAGCCGCCGACGGTGCCGGTCGGCCCAGACGCTGGCGGCGGTACGGAACACATAGGCTCGCGCATATTCCTCGTCGGCGAGCCCCACCTGGTCGGCGGCGCGCACGAACACCTCCTGGACCAGATCCTCGACCTCGGCGTCGGCGCCCAGGCGGCGACGGAAGAAGGCGGTGACGTCGGCCTGCAGGGCGAGCGCGCGCGCAGGACCGGCCTGCGCCGCCTTCGAACCGTCCGCCGACTGAGGATGGACAGCCGCCACCTTACGCTCCACGCACCCCACGCCGCCTCTCGGCCGGGCGGCCGAGCAGCGGGTCTTTCCTAGAATACGTAGCCGAAGGCGAAATCCTCATCGCTTCCTTCGAATTTTGACCAAGACCCGGATCTCGGCTTGCGCCGTCAGATAACAGCGTTACCTAGCGTCGCAATACAGGTCGTGTCGATCTGAAGACCTGAGGGAGGCGAAGGGCGAATGCGGGGACGGCTCGGACTGGCGGGCATGCTGGCCGCGGCGATCACCGCGCCCGCCGTCGCCGCGCCCGCGATCGACGTCGACCGCCAGGACCTGTCGTCGGCCCTGCGCCAGCTGGCCCGGCAATCGGGGGCCGAGCTGCTGTTCGCCTCCAGCCTGACCGCGGGCAAGCGCTCGGGCCGGGCGCGCGGGCGCATGTCGGTGGAGGCCGCGCTCGACCGGCTGCTGGAAGGCACGGGCCTTGTGGCCCGCCGCACCGCCGACGGCGTCTACGTCCTGGCCCCCGCCCCGTCGGCGACCGCCCCGCCGGCCTCCGACGCGGTGACCACCGTTCCCGAGATCCTGGTGCTGGGCCGGCGCGCCCTCAACGGCGACCTGCGGCGGCTGGAGAACGGCGTGCAGCCCTATGTCGTGCATACCGCCGACGAGATCGCCCTCTCCCAGGCCGGCGAGGTCGGAAGCTTCCTGCGCGACCGCGTGCTGGCCGACGCCGCCGCCGTCTCGCCCGCCCAGGCCCGGCCGGGCGCGGCCCGCTCCGAACTCGACCTGCTGGGCCTTGGCCCCGGCCAGACCCTGGTGCTGGTCGATGGCCGCAGGCTGCCGCGCCTGCCGGGGCTGGACGGCTCGTTCTTCCGGCAGCCCGACATCAACGCCCTGCCGCTGGGCGCCATAGAGCGCATCGAGACCATCCCCGCCTCGGCCGGCGGCATCTATGGCCTGGGCGCCCTGGGCGGGGTGGTCAACATCGTGCTGAGGCGCGACCAGGACGGCGGCGAGGTCACCGCGATCGGCGGCCTGTCCTCGCGTGGCGACGCCGGCCAGGGTCGGCTGGAGGCGCGCCTGGGCTTCTCGCCCGACGGCGGCCGCACCCAGGTCTCGGCCGGGGTCTCGACCTCGACGCGTGAGCCGCTGCGGGTGATCCAGCGCGACTTCACCACCCGCTACCGCGCCAAGTCGGACGTCCGCACCGCCAGCCAGGTGCTGGCGGCCGCCGCGGACGGCCGCAACGTCATGAGCTATACCGGCCAGCCGCTGGTCACCGACACCGGCGTGAACCTCGGCTCGAACGTCACCACCCTGCCCCTGCGCTATGCGGCCGGCGACTTCCAGCGCCTGGCGCTGCAGGGCGCCGGCGCCCTGTCGCGGGGCCTAGGCCCCGACGCCAGCAGCGGCGACGCCAGCCTGCTGAACGGCGCGCGCTCGACGGCGATCACCGCCAGCGTCCGCCGCGCGCTGTTCGGCGTGGAGACCTATCTCGACCTCCTGCACCTGGAGAACGAGGGCGAGGGCCTGACCAGCCCCAACTCCCGCGCCTATTTCGTCAGCGCCTCGGCGCCGACCAATCCATTCCAGCAGGACATCCTGGTCTCGGTGCCGTTCGCTTCCTACGATCAGAAGAACCAGGAGCGCACCCTCGCCCAGCGGCTGACCGCCGGCGCGATCATCGAGGCGCCGCTTGGATGGCGGGTGAACGTGGACGCCTCCACCGGCGTCGGCCGCGTCCGGGTCAGGCAGTATCAGCACCAGCCCCAGCCGGACCTGAACTACAGCTTCGTATGGGGCGAGGAGGGCCTGGACCGGCCGGTGATCGAGCCGTTCGGCGACTACGACTCGCTGCAGTCGGTGCTCGACCTCTATCGCAGCGACTCCCTCAAGCGCATCCGGCAGTCCAACCGCTTCGCCAACCTCGCCCTGCGCGCCGCGGGCCCCGTGATGCAACTGCCGGCGGGCCCGGCCAACCTGACGATCGCGGCCGACCTGCGCGACGAGCGCATCGGCGACGTGGTCGAGACCACGACCCAGGGCGACCAGACGGCCTCGACCCACACCCTGGTCGGGGCGCGCCAGAGCGTCGCCTCGCTGTACGCCGAAGCCAACGCGCCGATCTTCCGCCGCGACCACGCCCCGCCGGGCCTTGCGGGCCTCGAACTGCAGGCCTCGGTGCGGCTCGACGACAGCAAGGCCTGGGCGCCGGCCCTGGCCTTGACCAGCGATCCGCCGCTGGTCCGCTCACGCCACGAGGTCTGGACCTGGACCGCCGGCGCACGGGTGTTCCCGGCCAGGGCCGTCATGCTCCGTCTCAGCGCCGCCACCGGGGCCCTGGCGCCCACGGCCAGCGAGCTGATCACCTCGCGCCTGACCATTCCGGGGTTCTTCTATGCCGACCCCGGCCGGCCGGGCGACACCGTTGGAAGCGGCCGCCCCTTTGTCTACATGTTCGGCAGCTCCCCCGCCCTGAAGCCCGAACGCGCCGAAAGCGCCTCGGTGGGCCTGGTGATCCAGCCGCCCGGATCGAGCCTGCGGGCATCGCTCGACTACACCCGTGTGCTCAAGCGCGACGGCTTCTACGGCCTGAAGGGCGAGCTCTCCATGGGCTACCTGCTGGCCAATCCGCAGCTGGGCCGGGTGTCGCGCGCGCCGCTGACCGCCGCCGACATCGCCCGCGGCTACGCCGCCGGACGGGTGCTGGAGATCGACGGCCGCGCCATGAACAGCGCCAAGCTGGAGACCCAGCTGGTCAGCGGCGAGCTGCGCCACGGCTTTCCCGCGGCCGGCGGACGGCTCGACCTGCGCGGTTCGGTGGTCTGGCAGCCCAGCTTCCGCCGCAAGCTGCTGCCCGGCGAGGCCTGGACAGCGCTGACAGGCGATTACCAGGCGCCGCTGGAATGGCGAGGCTATGGCGGCGCGACCTGGCGGCGGGGGGCCTTGACCCTGGCGGCCAGCGCCCAGTTCGACGGCGCCTTCCGCACCCCGACCGGCTATGGCGAGGTCCGCACCGTACCCGCCCAGGTCTATGTCGACCTCGCCGGAGCCTGGCGGACCGGCGACAGCGAGATCCGCCTGGGGGTGCGCAACCTGTTCGACAAGAGCCCCAGCATCTTCAAGACCAGCGTCGGCGACTACAACACCTATGCCGACCCTCGCCGCCGGCGGTTCGAACTGGCGCTCTCCCGCCGCTTCTGAAGGCGCGAAACGGCCCCTCTGCGGCGTTTCGCCCCAGGTTCGCAAACCGGCGTTTTGTTGCTCCGACGCTACGCCCCGCCGCATATTTGCCGTCCGCGCCACCGAGCGGCCATTTTTCGGTTTGATCCCGAGCGGCCATTTCGGCTTAATGACACCGGTAGCTATTTTGATGACACCGGTAGCGGATACCGCTACCAATAAGAACAGAGATCACGGGTCGGCCACTCAAGAGCCTGCCCGTCGGGAAGAACTGGGAGGGAATATGTTGCAAGTCACTTCGCGGCGGAGCCGCGCCCGCGTGCTGTGCGATCGCGCATCGCTCGGCGCCCTGACCGTCGCCGGCAGCCTGCTGCTCGCCGGAACCGCCTTCGCCCAAGACGCCGCCCCCGCCGCCCAGGCTTCGGGCCAGACCGAGGAAACCGCGGTCGAGGAAGTGGTCGTCACCGGCTACCGCGCCGCCCTGCAGAGCGCCCTCAGCCTCAAGCGCAGCTCGAACGTGATGGTCGACGCCATCAACGCCGAGGATATCGCCGACTTCCCCGACGCCAACCTCGCCGAGTCGCTGCAGCGCCTGCCGGGGGTGTCGGTCGACCGCGAGAACGGCGAAGGCCGCACCATCACCGTCCGCGGTCTGGGCAGCGACTTCACCCGCGTTCGCCTGAACGGCCTGGAAGCCCTGTCGACGGCCGGTCCTTCGATCGCCGGCGACGCCGCCAACCGCTCGCGCGGCTTCGACTTCAACACCTTCGCCTCGGAGCTGTTCAGCGCCCTGAAGGTGCAGAAGACCGCTTCGGCCGAGACCGACGAGGGCTCGCTGGGCGCCACGGTCGACCTGGAGACCGGCAAGCCGCTGAACTTCAAGGATCGCCGCCTGGCCCTGTCGGTTCAGGACGCCTACTACAAGAACGGCGGCACCCACTCGCCGCGCTTCGCCGGCCTCGTCTCCGATCGCTGGGAAACCAACTGGGGCGACTTCGGCGCGCTGTTCTCGGTCGCCTACAACAAGCGCAACCAGATCATCGACAGCTATCAGCGCCAGGCCGGCCAGTCGGACTACACCTATCGCCAGTCGACCTTCCTGGCGACCAACTCGACCGCCACCTCGCCGCGCCGTCAGGGCTTCGCGACCCCGATCGGCACCTCGTGCAACGGCGGCGTGATCCCGGGCATCAACATCACCAACACGGCGATCTGCTCGATGCTGGTCGGCTCGAACGCGGCCGCCTACAACCTGATCAACAACCCCTCGAGCGCGACGACCAACGCCACCAGCCTGACCGGCACCGGCACGATCACCGCGCCCGGTCCGCTGACCCGCATTCCCGCCCTGGCCACGCTGAACCAGCAGGACCTCGAGCAGGAACGCCTGGGCCTGACCGGCGCCCTGCAATGGCGCCCGACCAGCCGCACCACGATCTCGTATGACTGGGTCTATTCGGAGCTGCAGCAGTCGTCGGTCAACTACCAGGTCCAGACCGTCGGCCTGAACCGCAACAACACCAACAACAGCACCAACAACCCCTTCTACACGCTGAACCCGGCCACCACGGCCGCCCAGAAGCGGGCGTTCTACGCGTCGTGCGCCGCGCAAGCCGCCAACGAAGTCCGCGACGCCATCGACTGCGGCCAGCAGCTGAACGGCGGCGCCCTGGTCGCCGGCACGACCAACAGCTACAACCCGTTCAATCTCGATCCGTACGACTACTACAACTCCGTCTCGTCGGTGGGTTACGTGCCCAGCGCGAACGGCACGGCGATGGTCGACAAGTTCATCGGCCGTCCCAGCGTGCGCCTGATCGATGCGGCGCTGTCGCCGACCGGGGCCAACGCCGACTATCTGAAGCTGGGCAATGTCGACCTGCGCTCGGCCGCCGACGCGGCGTTCTTCACGACCTACTTCCGCCAGTCGTCTCTGAAGCTGGACCATGAGTTCAGCGACAACTTCACGATGAGCGCGGTGTGGGGCAAGTCGTCGTCGAAGAACAAGACGCAAGGCCTGCTGGCCGACTTCATCCGCCTGGACTCGGGCCAGGGCGTGGCCGGCGACGACTACCTCGTCTACGACGCGCGCGGCGGCGGCGACATGCCGCTGCTGAACCTCGGTTTCGATGCGACCCAGGCCTCGGCCTGGGACTTCGTGAAGGGCTATTCGGCCCTGCGCCACTTCCAGCGCTTCACCAACAACGACTACGAGACCCTGCGCTTCGACTTCAAGTACGACCTGGACGACAACTACGCGATCCGGTTCGGCGTCAGCCAGCGCAAGTACGGCTTCGACACCGCCGAGTATCGCCGCCTGAGCGGCGAGACCCTGAACCCCAGCCTGAAGGAAGCCGGCTCCAACATCGCTTCGGTCAGCAAGGTCATCAACTGGGGCACCGGGCTGAACGTCCCGTCCGGCGGCACCACCGCCTTCCTGGCGCCCGACCTGCAGAAGATGGTCAGCCTGTTCGACTTCGACTGTAACTGCGTCAACAAGTGGGGCGACTGGCGCCTGTCGTACCTGAGCAGCGCGGCCAACCGCTACTCGGTCGAGGAGAAGGACACCGGCGCCTTCGTCCAGTTCGACTACAACACCGAGCTGTTCGGCCGCGAACTGCGCGGCAACGTCGGCACCCGCTACGCCATCACCGAGCTGGAGTCCTCGGGCCTGACCAACGGCTCGCGTCCGATCTCGGGCGAGAACAAATACACCGACGTCCTGCCGTCGCTGAACGCCGCCTACGAGGTGGCAGACAACATGTATATCCGCTTCGGCGCGGCAAAGGTCATGGCCCGCCCGCTGCTGGGCAACCTGTCGCCCTCGGTCACGGCGATCAGCGTGCCCACCGGCGCCGGCGCCGTGGTCGGCGGCACGATGACCGTCGGCAACCCGAAGCTCGACCCGTTCCGGGCCGTGAACTACGACCTGAGCTTCGAGTGGTACTTCACCTCGGGCGCCCTGGTGTCGGTCGCGGTCTTCGACAAGCAGATCAACAACTTCCCGCAGACCCTGATCAACAACGCCCCGCTGAGCCAGATCCTGGACGCCGCGGGCATCGCCGCGCTACGGGCCGCCCAGACCAACGCCAACGCGATCCTCTATATCGATCAGGACAACACCTTCGACATCCGCCAGTTCGACAACGCGCCGGGCGGCTACATCCGCGGCATTGAGGTCAACTACCAGCAGAACCTGACCTTCCTGCCCTGGTACTTCAAGAACCTGGGCGTCCAGTTCAACGCCACTCACCTGGAATCGGAACTGGAATACATCGTCACCCCGGCCAACGCCCGCACCGGCGCGGCCCCGATCACCGCCAAGGCCCCGTTCACGGGCGCCTCGCCGGACGCCTTCAACTTCACGATCTTCTATGAAGTCGAGAAGTTCTCGGCCCGCCTGTCCTCGTCCTACCGCAAGGGCTACAGCCAGACCTACCCGGTCGCGGCCGGCACCTGCGAACCGGGCTACTGCGACAGCCCGCTGGTCAACGACTTCGCAGGCAGCAAGAAGACCTTCAACCTCGACGGTTCGGCCACCTACAAGCTGACCAAGAACATCACCCTGTCGCTGGAAGCCCTGAACCTGACGGACCAGAAGGAAGAGCGCTGGGCCTACCAGGACGATCCGGTCGTTTCGCGCTACGCCGCCACCGGCCGCTCGGTCTTCATGGGCGCGCGCTTCGTCTACTGACGCCGATCGCGTCTTTCTCCCCGGAACGACTGGCGGCGCGGACTTATGTCCGCGCCGCTTTTTCTTTGTTCAGCGAAGAGGGGCGGACTTATGCCCGCGCCGCTTCTTCTTTGTTCAGCTAAGAGGGGGCTGACTTCAGGTCCCCGCCGCCTTTTCCTTGCCCAGGCGCGGATTGGCGAAGAACCGGAAGCCCTTGAGCAGGATCTTCACCGCCTCCCAGTGGATGGCGGCCAACACGCCGGCGACCTGCCAGGGATGGCTCAGCGCCGCACGCAGCACCACGCCGTCGCTCAAGGGCTCGCGCCGTCCCGCAAAGCTGGCCGACAGCACCCGCCCCGCATCGTCGTGCACGTCGACGCCCACCCGCACCCCCTCGCCCGGCGGCGCGATCGTGAAAGCGTAGCGCAGGTCCATGGGCAGGAACGGCGAGACGTAGAAGCTCTTGTCGCAGCCCTGCAGCACCAGCCCGTCGTCGCGCGCCATAGCCGGCAGCACGTAGTCGTGGCGCTCGCCGAAGGTGTTGCTGACTGCATAGACCACCGCGGCCAGCCGTTCGTCGCGGTCATGGCAGAAATAGACCGTCAGCGGATTGAAGCCGTGCCCCAGCACGCGCGGCATGCACAGGGCCAGGATGGGGCCGCCCGGCGCGTCCAGCCCGCGCGCCGCCAGCAGCGCCTCGACCTGCGGCTTGACCGGCGCGGCCAGGCGGCCGGCATGGTCGCGATCGTGATAGCTGAGCAGGTTCAGCGCGTTGTGCGAGAACAGCCGCAAGGCCCGCCCTGCCGCGTCCAGCTCGTCGAGATCGAGCAGCAGCATGAACACCCGGTAGCGCAGCCGATGCCTCCGAGGCCGGTCGCGCGCATGCACCACGACGCCGCTGTAGAGGGCCGAGCGCAGGCTCATGCGACCAGCTCCGCCTCGCGCTCCTCGACGGGCGCGTCGACGAAGATCCGGCCCGACGGGTTCGGGGTCAGCCAGGGCCGACGCACCCCGCCCAGTTGCTCAGCCACGGCCAGGCCGGCTTGCAAGCCGTCCTCGTGGAAGCCCGAGCCGAAATAGGCGCCCGCGAACCAGGTGCGGCGCACGCCCTGCAGCGACCACAGCCGCGCCTGGGCCGCCATGGCCGGGCCGTCGAACAGCGGGTGCTCGTAGACCTGGTCGTGCAGCACGGCGCCCGGCGCGCGGTCGGGGTTGAGCGACAGGAAGCACGGGTCGGCATCGCCCAGCGGCTGCAGGCGATTCATCCAGTAGGTCACCCCGCCCTCGCCTCGCACGCCCCGACGGCCGACGTGGTTCCAACTGGCCCAGGCCGCGGGCCTGCGCGGCATCAGGCCGGCGTCGCGATGCAGCACCGCGCGGTTGCGGCTGTAGCGGAAGGCGCCCAGCAGGGTCGCCTCCTCCGGGGTCGGCTGGGCGAGCATGGCCAGGGCCTGGTCGGCATGGGCGGCGATCACCACCTGGTCGAAGCTTCGCGCCTGGCCACGTCCATCCTCGACGACCACGTGGTCGGGATGGCGCGTGATCCGCCGCACCGGCCACGACAGCAGGATCTCACCGTCCAGGTCGGCGGCCATGGCGGCGACGTAGCGGGCGCTGCCGCCGGTGACCGTCCGCCAGATCGGCCGCTTGTCGATCGGCAGCATCAGCCCGTGATTGTCGAAGAAGCGCAGGAAGGCGTCGGCCGGAAATTCGCGAATGTCGCGCAGCGAGGCCGACCAGATCGCCGCCGCCTGCGGCAGTAGGTGATCCTCCTGGAAGGCCCGCCCGAACCCCTGCGCATCGAGATAGTCGGCCAGGCGGCAGAAGCCGCCGTCGGCCTCCAGCGACCGGGCGTCGCGCGTCCCGGCCCGATAGAAGCGCATGACGTCGATCAGCATGCCCAGAAACCGCGGGTTCACCAGGTTGCGCTTCTGGGCCAGCAGCTTGTTGGACGAGTATTCCAGGGCCCCGTCGTCCAGCGACACCCCGAACGACATGTCGCTGGCGGCGGTCTCGACCCCCAGGTGGCCAAACAGCGCCGTCAGGTTGGGATAGTTCGGCTCGTTGTAGACGATGAAGCCGGTGTCCACCGCCATGCCGCCGGCCTGCACCGTATGGGCGTGGCCGCCCAGGCGATCGTCGGCCTCGTACAGCACGACCTCGTGGCGCCGGGACAGCAGCCAGGCCGCCGACAGGCCGGAGATTCCGGAACCGACCACGGCGATGCGCTGGCGCGGGCTTGGGCTGGAGGTCGGCAACGCTGGTGCTCCTGTCGGCAAGGCTTCCTGGCAGCTACGGAGCAGGCCGCCGCTTGGACGCATGCATCCGGACGCCGCCCTTGTGCGTAGCTCCGTCCGAAGGTCGCCAGCCCGCCAGACGGGGGGCGGCCGCCACGGACGGAGGCACGATGACGGACACGACGCGCGACCTGACCCGCAAGGCGCCCGCCCGTGACGAGGGCCTGGGCCGCAGCGGCGGCGGACCGATCCAGGCCCTGGTCCGCCTGGCGCAGGACGCGCCCGTGCCCGACATCGTCTCACGCCTTGCCATCCACCATCTGGTCTCGGGGGCGCGACGCTCGCTGGAGCAGGCGTCGCCGGACACCACCGCCCGGTTCGCCGATGCGATGACCGACGGTCCGATCGCCACCCACACCGCCGACGCCAACGCCCAGCACTACGAGCTGCCGGCCACCTTCTTCGAGGCGGTGCTGGGCCCGCGCCTGAAATATTCCAGCGGCCTCTACCCGCCGGGCGCCGACATGCTCGCCGAGGGCGAGATCGCCGCCCTGCGCGAGACCGAAAGCCATGCCGACCTGCGCGACGGCCAGGCGGTGCTCGAACTCGGCTGCGGCTGGGGGTCGCTGTCGCTGTGGATGGCCGAGCGCTTTCCCGCCTCGACGATCACGGCGGTGTCGAACTCGACCTCGCAGCGGGCCTTCATCCAGGCGCGCGCCGCCGAGCGCGGCCTTGGCAACCTGACCGTCGTCACCGCCGACATGAACGTCTACGACACCCACCGGCGCTTCGACCGCGTGGTCTCGGTCGAGATGTTCGAGCACATGAGCAACTGGCGGGCCCTGCTGGCCCGGGTGCGCACCTGGCTGAAGCCCGACGGCCTGCTGTTTCTGCACGTCTTCACCCACGCCACGACGCCCTACAGCTTCGAGACCGAAGACCCCGACGACTGGATCGCCCGCCACTTCTTCAGCGGCGGGATCATGCCCAGCCACGACCTGCCCCGGCAGTTTCCGGACCTGTTCGAAGTGGCCATGGACTGGCGCTGGAGCGGCGCCCACTACGCCCGCACGGCCATGCAGTGGCTAGAGCGCTTCGACGCGGCGAGCGAGGTGATCGATCCTCTGCTGGTCGAGGTTTACGGCGCCGATGCGCGGATTTGGCGGCGACGCTGGCGACTGTTCTTCCTGGCCACCGCCGGACTGTTCGGCCATCGCGGCGGGTCCGAGTGGGGCGTCAGCCACTACCGCCTGCGGCCCGTCGCCTGAAGGAGACCTTCGAGAATGCTCCGCTACGCCCTCGGCTACCTGTCGACCGCCGTCGTCTTCCTGGCGCTGGACGCCGTCTGGCTGACCCAGATGGCCGACCGCCTCTACCGGCCGCGCATCGGCGCCCTGATGGCTGATACGCCAAGCCTGCCGCCGGCCGTGGCCTTCTACCTGATCTATATCGGCGCGGTGACCTGGTTCGCGCTCGTCCCGGCCCTGCGCCCGGACGGCGGCTGGCCGCGCCTGCTGGTCAACGCCGCCCTGTTCGGCCTCGCCGCCTACGCCACCTACGACCTGACCAACCAGGCGACGCTGAAGACCTGGTCGACCGCCGTCACCCTGGCCGACATGGCCTGGGGCGCGTTCGTCACCACCGTGGCGGCCTCGGCCGGCTATTTCGTCGCCAGTCGGTTCGGCGCGCGGTAAGCCGTTGCCAGCCTTGGAGGAGCATGCGAGCGTCCCCGCTAGGCATCATGCCGGAGGGGACGTCGCTTGGACGCTGACAGCAGCCGCGCCTTGCTTTCGCGAGCGATCGCTCGCGTCGCCAACCGCGACCAGGACGCCCTCAAATACGTCTATCGACACACCTCCGCGAAGCTATTGGGCGTCGCCTTGCGTATCTTGAATGATCGCGAGGAGGCCGAGGACGTGTTGCAGGACGTCTATCTGACGGTGTGGAACAAGGCCGAACGGTTCGACCCGGACAAGGCCAGCCCGATCACCTGGCTGGTCAGCCTGGCCCGCAACCGCGCCATCGACCGGCTGCGCTCGCGCGGGAGCCGGGTGATGACCGGCGTCGAGGAGGCCGAAAGCCTGCCCGACGCCGCACCGCTGGCCCCGGCAAGGATCGAGGCCGACGAGGATCGCCAGCGCCTCGACGGCTGCCTCGACCAGCTCGACCCCAAGCATTCCGGCGCAGTGCGCAAGGCCTTCTTCGAGGGCCTGACCTACGACGCCCTGGCCCAGGCGGTCGGCGTGCCGCTGGGCACCATGAAAAGCTGGATCCGGCGCAGCCTGATCAGCCTGCGGGCCTGTCTCGAAGCATGACCGACGCGACCGACATTCCGCCGGAAGGCCCCGAAAGCCGCGAAGGCGAAGAGCGCCCCCTGGCCGGGGAGTACGTGCTGGGCGTGCTCGATGCGTCCGAACGCGCCGAGGTCGAACACCGGCTGAGCGTCGATCCGGCCTTCGCCCGCTCGGTGGCCTGGTGGGAGGAGCGCCTGACGCCGCTGGCCGCCGACGTCGCCTCGGCCCAGCCGTCCGAAGGCCTGTGGCCGCGCATCCAGAACCTGATCGCCGAGCCGCTTAAGCCGTCGGCCTGGAGCAACGTGACCCTCTGGCGCGGCCTCGCCGCCGGCGCCATGGCCCTGGCCGCGGCCTGCGTCGTGGTGGCGGTTCTGCCGCGTCCCGCCCTGCCGCCGGCAGTTGCGCCCGCGCCAGCCAAGCCGCAGGCGGCCGAGGTGGCGCTGATCGCCGACCCGACCACCAACAAGCCGATGATCGTCGCCACGCTCGACCACGGCATGGACCAGGTGATGCTGACGCCCATGGGCATGAAGATGCCCGAAGGGCGCGACGCCGAACTGTGGATCATCCCCGAGGGCCAGAAGGCGATCTCGCTGGGCGTGATCCCGATGGACAAGCCGATGCGCATCCCGATGCCCAAGGACCTGCGCGGCGAGGGAACCTACACCGCCCTGCTGGCCGTCACCGACGAGCCGGTCGGCGGTTCGCCCACGGGCGTGGCCACCGGCTCGGTGCGCGCGGCGGGCAAGTTCGCCAAGGCCTGAACGGCGTTTTTCGGGGAGCCATAAGGGCCTGGGCGCGTTGGCCCCGGTCATGAAGGATCTTCCCGCCTGGCTGCCTGACTGGCTGAACGACTCCGTGTGGCTGATCGCCTGGGCGCCGCCGTGGATCGTCAGCCTGGCCCTGATCGTCGCCGCCATCGCTCTCGCCCTGGCCTTCCACGCCGTCGCCGTGCGGATCGTGCGTCATGGCTTCGCCAAGCGCGACGCCTTCTGGCAGGCGATGATCGCCCGCACCCGCCGGCCCACGCGCATGGCCTTCATCGTCGCCGCCCTGGGCGCGGCGGTGTCGATCGCGCCGCTCGACGTCGCCCAGGCAGCCACCGCCAAGCACCTGCTGCTGGTGATGTTCATCATCCTGCTGGGCTGGATGGCGATGACCGCGCTCGATATCGGCGCCGCGCTCTACATGCGCGGCTTCAAGGTCGACGTCGAAGACAACCTGCTGGCCCGCAAGCACATCACCCAGATCCGCATCCTGCGCCGGGCGATGGCCATACTGATCGGCATCTTCACCCTGGCCCTGGCGCTGATGACCATTCCCGGCGTGCGCCAATGGGGCGTCAGCCTGCTGGCCGCCGGCGGCGCGGCCTCGCTGATCGTGGGTCTGGCCCTCCAGCCGCTGCTGACCAACCTGATCGCCGGCATCCAGATCGCCGTCACCCAGCCCATCCGCATCGACGACGCCGTCATCGTCGAGAAGGAGTGGGGCAATATCGAAGAGATCAACGCCACCTACGTGGTGGTGCGGCTGTGGGACTGGCGGCGGATGGTGCTGCCGCTCAGCTATTTCATCCAGACCCCGTTCCAGAACTGGACCCGCGAGAGCGCGGCCCTGATCGGCACCGCCATGCTCTATGTCGACCCGTCCGCCCCGGTCGATCGCCTGCGCGAGAAGCTGGAGGAGATCGCCAAGGCCTCGCCGCGCTGGGACGGCAAGGTCGTCAACCTCGCCGTCACCGACATCACGCCGGAAGTCATGGAGGTGCGCTGCCTGGTCAGCGCCCGCAACGCCCCCACCACCTTCGACCTGCGCTGCGAGGTGCGCGAGAAGATGATGGCCTTCCTGCGCGAGGAACTGCCCGACGCCTTCCCGAAGAAGCGCCTGGCGCTGGCGGCGGAGGCTTAGAGCCTCCCTCCCCCTTGATGGGGGAGGGCTGGGGTGGGGGTGGCTGCGGCGGTTCGGCTCGTGCCAACTCCTGAAACGCTGCCCCCCATCCCCGCCCCTTCCCCGCCCCTTCCCCCATCATGGGGGAAGGAAGCTATCCATCCACCAAAGTAAGTGATTTATGACTTACAAGCAGGCGCCCGCGGGTGCGGTTGGCGCTTGCGCGGGCAATCGGCGGAGACTTCGCCGTCGAGGCGCTTGCCGGGGAAGACCGGCGGGCGCAGCCTGCTATCGGGTGGGGCGACGAAACGGCGGGGAGCGGAGTGACTCAAGCGTTCGAGATCGGCGTCAGGGCCAAGGCCCGCTGCGACCTGATGGGCGCGGCGCCGTTCAGCGAGGCCGACGACATGCTGGTGCGGCGGTTCCTGACCCCCGCCCACAAGGCCGCCCTCGACACTCTGAAATTCTGGATGGAGGAGGCCGGCATGGCCGTCCGCCTCGATCCGGCCGGCAACCTGGTCGGCCGTTACGAAGGCGAGACGCCGGGCGCCCCGGCCCTCCTGATCGGCTCGCACATCGACAGCGTGCGCAATGGCGGCCGCTACGACGGCGCTCTGGGCGTGATGCTGGCCGTCGACCTGATCGAGACCTTCCACCGCCAGGGCCGCCGCCTGCCGTTCGCGCTGGAAGCCATCGCCTTCGGCGACGAAGAGGGCTCGCGCTTTCCCGCCTCCATGGCCTGCAGCCGCGCCGTCGCCGGCACGGTCGATCCCTATGTGGTCGAGATGACCGACGCGGACGGAACCAGCCTGGCCGAGGCCTATGCCGCCTTCGGCCTGGATCCCACTCGCATCGTCGAGGCCGCCCGCCGACCAGGCGAGGTCTTCGCCTTCCTGGAAGCCCATATCGAGCAGGGACCGGTGCTTGAGGCCGAGGGCCTGGCCCTGGGCGTCGTCACCGCCATCGCCGCCCAGAAGCGGATCCTCGTCCGCTTCAAGGGCCAGGCCGGACACGCCGGCACCACGCCGATGGGCCTGCGCAAGGACCCCGGTCCCGCCGCCGCCGAGGCGGTGCTGGCCCTCGAACACATCTGCCGCGAAGGTCCGCTGGGCGGAACCGACGGCCTAGTGGGCACGGTCGGCCGCATGACCGCCCTGCCTGGCGCCTTCAACGTCATTCCCGGCGCGGTCGAGTTCTCGATGGACATCCGCGCCGAGACCTCGACCACCCGCGACGCCGCCGTCGCCGCCGTAACCGCGCGGATCGAGGCCATCGCCGCCCGCCGCGGCCTGTCGGTCTCGGTCACCCTGATGCAGGAACTGGCCGAAAGCCCCTGCGATGCGGGCCTGGCCGACCTGCTGGCCGCCGCCGTCGGCGATCTCGGGGAGCCCGACCGCCGCCTGCCCAGCGGCGCGGGCCACGACGCCATGGTCATCGCCGACCTCTGCCCCACCGCCATGCTGTTCATCCGCTGCGAAGGCGGGATCAGCCACAACCCCGCCGAAGCCGTCACCGACGCCGACTGCGCCCTGGCGGCGCGGGCGATGGTCGGGTTCGTGGAGAAGCTGGCGGAACAAGATCCTCGCCCTTCGACAGGCTCAGGGTGAGGACCTTGAGCGCCCCCCCGTAGAGCGACGACCAATCAGTAGCCCTCATCCTGAGCCCGTCGAAGGACGAGGGCGGACCAAGAACGAATTGCCCATGACCGACACCTTCAAAGAACTGGACCACCCCGCCCGCCTGCTGATGGGCCCCGGCCCGATCAACGTGCACCCGCGCGTGCTGCGAGCGATGTCGGTGCAGTTGCTCGGCCAGTTCGACCCCGAGTTCACCGGCTACATGAACGAGGTCATGGCGCTGTATCGCGGCGTCTTCCAGACCGCGAACCAATGGACCTTCGTGGTCGACGGCACCTCGCGCGCCGGCATCGAGGCGGCCCTGGTCTCGACCCTGCAGCCGGGCGACGACGTGGTAGTGGTCAATGCCGGGCGCTTTGGCCTGCTGCTGGCCGAGATCGCCGAGCGCTGCGACGCCAAGGTGACCTTCGTCGAGGGCGAATGGGGCCAGGTCGTCGGCCCGCAGGCGGTGGAGGACGCGGTCGCGCGCGTGAAGCCGCGCCTGGTGGCCTGCGTGCATGGCGACACCTCGACCACCATCGCCCAGCCGATCGAGGCCATCGGCGAGATCTGCGAGCGCCACGGCGCGCTGCTCTATGTCGACGCCACCGCCACGCTGGGCGGCATGAGCGTTCCGGTCGACGCCTGGAAGGCCGACATCGTCACCGCCGGCCTGCAGAAGTGCATGGGGGGCCCCTCCGGCTCGGCCCCGATCACCATCAACGACAAGGCCGCCGACTACATCTTCTCCCGCCGCCATGTGGAGAAGGGCCTGGCCGGTCCTGGCGCGACGGGGAACGGCCGCCGCATCGCCTCCAACTACTTCGACCTGGCCATGATCATGGACTACTGGTCGGACAAGCGCCTGAACCACCATACCGAGGCGGCCAGCATGCTGTTCGCCGCCCGCGAATGCGCCCGCATCGTGCTGGAAGAAGGCCTGGAAGCCCGCTTCGCCCGCCATGCCCAAGCCGGCGCGGCGATGACCGCCGGCATCGAGGCGATGGGCCTCGAAGTCTACGGCGACCAGGCCCACAAGATGACCAATGTCACCGGCGTGATCGCGCCTGCCCGCGTCGACTACGACCGGGTGAAGGCCCGCATGCGCACCGAGTTCGAGATCGAGATCGGCGCAGCCTTCGGTCCCCTGGCCGGCAAGATCTGGCGGATCGGGACCATGGGCGTGAACGCCCGCAAGCACGCCGTGCTGCAGACCCTGGCGGCGCTGGAGGCGGTGCTGCGCTGGGAAGGGTTCAGCGCTCCGGCCGGCGCGGGCGTGGATGCGGCGCTGGGGGTGTTTGGATGACGGCGGTGAAGACCCCCTCCGGCCCTCCGGGCCACCTTCCCCGGAGGGGGAGGATCTCGTTCGGCGCCGGCGCCAAGATGCTCCCCCTCTGGGGGAGCTGTCGCGGAGCGACTGAGGGGGTCCGCCCATGACCTACCCCCGCGACCTCGTCGGCTATGGCGAGCACCCGCCGCACGCCCAGTGGCCGGATGGCGCGCGCGTGGCCGTGCAGTTCGTGCTGAACTACGAGGAAGGCGCCGAGCGCAGCGTGCTGCATGGCGACAAGGTCAGCGAATACTTCCTGTCGGAGATGGTCGGCGCCCAGCCCATCGAGGGCATGCGCCACATGTCGATGGAGAGCCTCTACGAATACGGCTCGCGCGCCGGCTTCTGGCGCATCCGTCGCCTGTTCGAGGAATTTGGCCTGCCTCTGACCGTCTACGGCGTCGCCCAGGCCATGGAGCGCGCGCCCGACGTGGTCGAGGCGATGATGAAATCCGGCTGGGAGATCGCCAGCCACGGCTATCGCTGGATCGACTACCAGCACTTCCCCGAAGAGCTGGAACGCGAGCACATCGAAAAGGCGATCGAGGTGCACAAGCGCCTGACCGGCGAGCGCCCGCTCGGCTGGTACCAGGGCCGCACCAGCCCCAACACCGCCCGTCTGGTCGCGCAGGAAGGCGGCTTTGTCTACGACGCCGACAGCTACAGCGACGACCTGCCCTACTGGGACGACCAGCACGGCCGGGCCCAGCTGATCGTGCCCTACACGCTCGACACCAACGACATGCGCTTTACCGCCCCCCAGGGCTTCAACAGCGGCGACCAGTTCTTCGCCTATCTGCGCGACGCTTTCGACGCCCTCTATCTGGAGGGCGAGACGGCGCCGAAGATGATGAGCATTGGCCTGCACTGCCGCATCGTCGGCAAGCCCGCCCGGATCATGGCCCTGCGCCGGTTCATCGAGCACGTGACCCGCCACGACAAGGTCTGGGTGGCCAAGCGCATCGACATCGCCCGCCATTGGATCGCGACCCATCCGTACGGAGCCAAGGGATGAGCGCCCCGCCCCTGACCCTGGCCCTGCTCAACAGCATGAACCAGACGGGCTTCGTCACCGCCCTGGGCTTCGCCTTCGAGCTGTCGCCCTGGGTGGTCGAGCGCGCCTGGAGCGCCCGCCCCTTCGACAGCATCGAGGCCATGCACGGCGCGATGATGCAGGTGCTGAACGCCGCCCCCCTCGACGACAGGCTGGCCCTGATCCGCGCCCACCCCGAACTGGCCGGCAAGGCGACGATCGCCCGGCAGCTTACCGCCGAAAGCACGGCCGAGCAGGCCGGCGCGGGTCTGGACAAGCTGACGCCCGAGGAATTCGCGCGCTTCCACGACCTGAACGCCGCCTATGGCAAGCGCTTCGGCTTCCCGTTCATCATCGCCGTTCGGCTGAACGACAAGACCTCGATCCTGCGGGCCATGCAGGCGCGCCTCGACAACGACCGCGAGGCCGAGATCGCCGAGGCGACCGCCCAGATCGGCCTGATCTCCAAGCTCCGCATCCAAGACGCCGTGACCGACTAGATGGACTACGATCTCGCCGCCTGGCTGAACCTGGCGCTTCGCTGGCTGCACGTGATCGCGGGCGTCGCCTGGATCGGCGCCTCGTTCTACTTCGTCTGGCTCGACAACAACCTGCGGGCGCCCGAGCCGCCAAAGGACGGGGTGAAGGGCGAGCTGTGGGCCGTGCACGGCGGCGGCTTCTACCACTCGCAGAAGTACCTGACCGCGCCGGCGCACATGCCCGGCCACCTGCACTGGTTCAAGTGGGAGGCCTACACCACCTGGCTGTCGGGCTTTGCCCTGCTGTTCGTGCTCTACTACTGGGGCGCGCCGGTCTACCTGATCGACCCGGCCAAGCACGCCTTCAGCCACTGGCAGGCGGTGGGCGTCGGCCTTGCCTTCATCTTCGGGGGCCTCCTCGTCTACGAAGGCCTGTGCCGCTCGCCGTTGGTGGAGCGCCCGCGCCTGTTCGGGATCGTCTGGTTCTGCGCCCTGATCGGCGCTGCCTGGGCGTTGCAACACCTCTTCACCGATCGCGGGGCCTTCATCCATGTCGGCGCCATCATCGGCACGGCCATGGCCGCCAACGTCTTCCTGACCATCATCCCCAACCAGCGCAAGATCGTCGCCGACATGCTGGCCGGCCGCGAGGTCGATCCGCGCCTGGGCGCGGCGGGCAAGCAGCGCTCGGTGCACAACAACTACATGACCCTGCCGATCCTGTTCATCATGATCAGCAACCACTATCCGGCGATCACCGGCCACCCGCTGGCCTGGCTGCTGCTGGCGCTGGTGGGCCTGGCGGGGATCTCGATCCGCCACTTCTTCAACCTGCGCCACCACGGGATCATCCGGCACGACTTCCTGTTCTACGGGGCCATGCTGATGTTCGCCGTCAGCGTCATCGCCAGCCAGAAGCCCAAGGCGCCCGCCGTGCTGGGCCCGGTCAGCTTCTTCGAGGCCCAGGCGATCGTCGAGAAGCACTGCGTGACCTGCCACGCCGCCAAGCCCACGCACCGCGGCTTCGGCGCCCCGCCCAACGGCGTCACGTTCGACAGTCCCGAGCACATCGCCCGCTATGCGCCCAAGATCAAGGAACGCGCGGTGGTCAGCACCAGCATGCCGCTTGGCAACGAAACCCATATGACCGATGAGGAGCGCGCCAAGCTTGGCGCCTGGATCGAATCCGGGGCCAAACTGCCCTGACGTCCCTGGAGACACTCGCCTTGTCAGACGCCGATCACGAGGCCGCCCCCGATGCCCCGGCGCCGCGCAAGCGCAACGCCGAACGGACGCGCAAGGCGATCATGTCGGCTGCGTCGAAGGAGTTTTCCCAGGCCGGCTTCGCAGGCGCGCGCATCGAGCGGATCGTCAAGGCCGCCAAGTGCAACATCCGCATGCTCTACCACTACTTCGGCGACAAGAAGGGTCTCTATGTCGCCGTGCTGGAGGCCGCCTACGAGGACCTGCGCAACCGCGAGGCCGAGCTGAAGATCGATTTCGACAAGCCGCTCGAAGGCTTCCTCGAACTGCAGCGCTTCACCTTCGAGTATTTCGAGAAGAATCCCCGGTTCGAGGGCCTGCTGCGCAACGAGAACCTGATGCAGGGCAAGTTCGTCGCGCAGAGCCGCAAGGTCACCGAGACCGCCTTCCCCCTGCGCCGCACCATCGAGCGCCTGATCGAGAGCGGCCAGGAACAGGGCCTGTTCCGCGACAACCTCGACCCGATCCAGATCTATGTCACCATCGCGGCCATGAGCCGCTTCCACCTGGCCAACGGCTGGTCGCTGTCGGTGACGCTCGACACCGACATGAGCACCGCCGAATGGCGCCGCGCCAGGCTCCAGCACGCGCTGGACGTGCTGGAGGGGTATCTGACGGCGGCTTGAGGCGTTGGGCGGATTTCGTGCTAAGCTAAGCGAACAATGAAAGCCGAACCGTCCATTTTCGACGACGACGACGCCGCCGCCGAGGCTGCGGCCGACGCCGAAGGTCTGGCAGACCTGGATGCGGGTCGGGTGATTTCGCATGAACACATGAAGGCGTGGCTTCTGTCCTGGGGCACGCCCGAGGAAATTCCGCCGCCCAAGACCGACTAAGCTGCTGCATGGCCGATCACGACCCGCCCGCTTTCCGCGTCGTCTGGTCGGTGAGATCCCGACGCGATCTTGAGGGCATTCGAACCTATATCGGCCAGGTCAGGCCAATCGCCGCTCAGAGGCTGGCTCTTAGATTGGTCGCCGCCGTCGAAGCCCTAACCGAACACCCCCATCGAGGCAGACCAGCGGGCGAAGCTCGGGAACTGGTGGTGATCGCGCCCTACGTGGTGCGCTACCGCGTAAAGGGCGCGATCGTTCAGGTCATCCGGATCAAGCACGGGGCCGAGCGCCCCGACTGACCCTACTTCGCCATCACGTTCATCACCGCCAGCGTCATGGCCTCGACCCCCGTGCGGATGCTGGGCTCGGGAACCGGGGCGAAGAACGGCGAATGGTTGACGGGCAGCGGCTTGCCTGCCGCCTTGGCGTCGGCCATCGCCTTGGGATCGAAGCCCCCGATCGAGAAATAGACAGACGGCACACCGGCGATGATGAACTCCGAATAGTCCTCGCTGGCCGAGCCGGGGCTGGGCACAGCCACCGCGTCCTTGCCGAAGGCGGCCTTGAAGACGGCGGCGGTCTTTTCGGTCAGGGCCGCGTCATTGACCACCGCCTTGCCGCCCGGAACGATCTCAAGATCCGGGGCCGGAGCGCCCGACATCTCGGCGACCGCCTTGGCGGTGCGGGTCACCCCGGCCAGGATCTTGTCGCGCACGCCGTCGTCCTGGGTGCGGATCGTGCCGCGCACCTTGGCCTTGTCGGGGATGATGTTGCCGGCGCTGCCGGCCTGGATCGAACCGACGGTGACCACGCCGAACGCGGCCGGATCCTTCTCGCGGCTGATCACGCTCTGCACGTCGACGGTGAAGCGGGCGGCCATCATCACCGGGTCGATCGAGGCGGCGGGCATCGAGCCATGGGCGCCGCGGCCGTTGAAGGTCAGCTCCAGGGCGTCGGAGGTCGAGGTCAGGACCCCGGCCTTGTAGTAGACCTGCCCCGCCGCGCCGGGGCCGACGTGCAGCGCGAAACCGTAGTCGGGCTTGCCGAACTTCTGGAAGAAGCCGTCATTGATCATGGCCTTGGCGCCGCTGACCGTCTCCTCAGAGGGCTGGGCGACGAAGACGAGCGTGCCCTTCCACTTGGCCTTCTGCGCCACCAGCTGGCGGGCCGCGCCGATCCAGGCGGCCATGTGCACGTCGTGACCGCACGAGTGGGCGACGAACACCTCCGCGCCGTTCCAGGTGGTCTTGGCGCGGCTGGCGTAGGGCAGGCCCGTCTTCTCCTCCATCGGCAGGGCGTCGAGCTCGGTGCGGACCAGAACGCTGGGCCCCTCACCGTTCTTCAGCACCGCCACCACGCCGGTCTTGCCGACGCCTTCGGTGACCGTGAAGCCCAGCGCCCGCATCTGCTCGGCCAGCTTCCTGGCGGTCTCGACCTCCTGGAAGCCGACCTCGGGATGGGCGTGCAGGTCCTTGTAGAGCGCGTCGAGCTGCGGGTAGTCGCGGTCGAGCTGGGCCTTGATGGCGGCCTTGGTCGCCGGAACGTTCAGCTGGGCCGCAAACGCCGGCGCGGCCAGCAGGGCCATGGCGGCGGCGAGGGTGAGCTTCGGGGTCAAGGTCATGCGGTTCGCGGACAGATCCGCGCCTCCTCGTGAAGATACGCAAAGGGCTCCGTTGGAGGAGCCGCCCTCGCCCTTCGACAAGCTCAGGGAGAGGGCTACTGGCAAGGCGATGGGCAGTCGGGAACCTCATCCTGAGCTTGTCGAAGGACGAGGTTCCCGGAAGCGCCCTATCAGAACTTCCTACGGGCGTTCACCCCGACGGTGCGCGGGGTCAACCCATAAAGCAGGTCCTGGTACCCGACGTTGCTGTTCTTGTTCATGATCCCCTCGGCGTCGGTGAGGT
Source organism: Caulobacter sp. FG7 (assembly GCF_057808875.1). Classification (NCBI taxonomy): domain Bacteria; kingdom Pseudomonadati; phylum Pseudomonadota; class Alphaproteobacteria; order Caulobacterales; family Caulobacteraceae; genus Caulobacter; species Caulobacter sp. FG7. The sequence goes on along the minus strand of NZ_JBMDIW010000004.1, from coordinate 129,086 downwards.
TGGTCACGAAGGCGTAGACGCCCCAGTCCTCGCCCTCGACGCCGGCGCGCAGGTTCACGGTCGAGAAGCTGCCGAACTTGTCGAAATAGACGTAGGTCGGACGGAAGGTGGAAACCATCTCGCCGGTATAGGCGTAGTCGGCGCGCAGCAGGCCGTTGAGCCCCGCCACCGGCAACGGCCAGACGTACTGGGCCGAGGCCGAGGCCGTCCAGTCGGGCACGTTGGCGATACGGTCGCCCTTCCTGCCGGTCGAGCCGTCGACCAGGATGTTGGCGTTGGCCTGGTCCTCGGTCAGCTCGGCCTTGGTGTAGCCGATCGAGCCGTTGAGGGTCAGGCCGTGGATCGGGCGGGCGGCCACCTCCAGCTCCAGGCCCTCGATCCGCGCCGCGCCGGCGTTGGTGATGAACTGGTAGAGACCGTCGGCCGTCATGGCGCTGGTCTGGCGGTCCTTCCAGTCGATGCGGTAGGCCGCGGCGTTGGCCGTCAGCTTGCCGCCCAGCCAGGTGGTCTTCACGCCGGCCTCGTAGTTCCACAGGCTGTCGGGATTGTAGACCACCAGCGCGCCGTTGAGGCCCGGCACGTTGTTGGCCCCGCCCGGTCGGAAGCCCTCTGCCGCCGTGGCGTAGACCATGACGTCGGAGGTGAGCTTGTAGCTGGCGTTGAACTTGTAGACCCAGCCCGAAGCTTCGGCGGTCTGCTCGGTGTAGGGCGCCGGCGCGGCGCCGGTCAGCACGTTTCGCTGGGTGCCGGCGCTGCCGGTGGTCTTGGTGTAGTCGTAGTGGCGCGCGCCCACCGTCAGCGACAGGCCCTCGACCTGCGGCGGCGTCCAGGTCGCCTCGCCGAACTGGGCGGTCTGCTTGACGCCGGTGTTGACGTAGCGGCCCTGCAGGTACTGCATCGGGCTGTAGGGTTGGCCCGTGGTCAGGCTGGTCAGCACCGTGTTGCTGTCGATGTGGTCCTTGCGCAGCTCCATGTAGCCGCCGACCGTCCACTGGACCTGACCCTCGCCCTTCGACGACAGCCGCAGCTCGTGGTTCCAGGCGCCCAGATAGGCCGGCTGGTAGCCGATCACGCCGTTGGCGCTGCCGATATAGGGCCGGTACTGCGGGGTGAAGTCGATCGTCCGCAGCATGTCGTACTTGTAGTAGGCGCTCGACGCGGTGACCTCGCCGACCGGGCTCGACCATTTGCCGGTGACGCTGGTCATGTCCATCTCGGTGTCGAGCGGCAGCTTAACCGCGCTGTCGGTGTTGTAGCCGCCCAGGCGGTCGTACCAGCCTTCCAGGTCGTCGGCCGACGAGTTCTGGTGAACCTTGGTGACGACCAGCGAGATGTCGTCGGTGGGCGTGAAGCCCAGCATGGCGCGATAGCCGTCGGCGTGGCTGTCGTTGATGTTCTTGGCGCCGGTGCGGACGTTGTCGACGAAGCCCGGACGGTCCTCGGTATAGGCCACGATGCGGGCGGCCAGCTTGCCCTCGATCAGCGGGATGTTGCCCATGGCCTTCAGGTACGAGCCGCGCGAGCCGCCCTTGGTGGCGCTGGCCTGGCCTTCGATCGAGGCGCCGAACTGGCTGCTGTCGGGCTTGGCGTAGATCACCCGGATCGTGCCGCCCATCGAGCCGCCGCCGTACAGCGTGCCCTGCGGGCCGCGCAGCACCTCCACGCGCTCGACGTCGAACAGGTTGAGGTCGGCGGCGTTGTTGGCCGGATCCTGGGTGGTGCCCGAGGGGCCGGTGACCGAGGTCTCGTCGTAATAGAGGCCGGTGGTGGCCTCGCCCGAGCCCTGGACGCCGCGGATGGTCACGCGGCTCTGGCCCAGCTGGCCCTGCGTCAGGTTCACGCCCGGGACCGAGCGGAAATAGTCCTGCAGGCCGGTCGCGCCGATCTTCTGCAGACTGTCGCCGGTCACGGCGCTGATGCTCATCGGCGTGGTCTGCAGCGTGGTCGAGCGCTTGAGCGCGGTGACGACGATCTCCTCGACGGTCTCGTCGGCTGCGGGCTTGGAACTGGTCTGGGCGGCCGCCCCCAGCGGCGCGGCCAGGGCGGCGAGCGCCGCCGTGGAAAGCAGGATCTTCAGGTCGGTACGCATAACATTCCCCAGTGCATGCATGAGAGCGCCCGCTCTGAAGGCGGGTCGGTTCCCAGGCTGGGGTCGGCGTCGAAAATATGTCAACGCTTTTGTATCGATATTATTTGAATCGATATCTACGCCTACCGAACAAGCACACCATCGCCCCCACCGCCGTCATCCCGGCCGCAGCGAAGCGAAGAGCCGGGATGACGAGCTAAGGGGATGGCGGACCTTGAGTTAGATACCCGGCGCGTAGGGGAAGGCCATCGCCTCGTAGGCCTCCAGGCTCAGCGGCGGCGGCGCCTCGCCCTTTGGCAGGGGCAGGCCGTTGATCGACTGGAAATAGGCCACCGATGCGTCGCGCCACCACTGGGCCTCGCGGCGCTGGATGGCCAAGTACGTCGCCACCTCGCCGTGGCGCTCGGCGTCGACATAAGGCGCCAGATCCGCCCAGGTCGCCTGCATGCCCCCCACCGCCTTCACCCCGCGCGAATAGCGCGTGACCAGCTCGTCCCACAGCGGGCGACCGGACCTGGTGCGGTAGTCCCACGGCAGGTGGTGGAACCACAGCAGGTCCTTCTCGTCGATCTTCGAGAGATCCGAGAACGCGGCCGCCACCGGCGGGGCGTACTGGGCGACGGCGTCGCTGCCCTTGGCCGTGCGATCGAAGCCGATCCCGGCCCTGTCGGCCTTGTGGTAGTAGACGCTGGTCCAGTCGGCGCGCTCGCCGCCGGCCACCCAGGGTCCAGGCCCATAGTGGTGGCTGCGGCCCATCAGGTGGTGCAGGCCCATCGGGGTCATGTAGTCGACCACCGCCTCGCGCGAGCCCATCATCATCGCCACGGCCGGCCCGGTGAAGCGCCTGTCGGGCGAGAAGGTCATGGCCGCCCAGTCGCGGGCGATGGCTTCCGAGGAGGCTTCCGGATCCCAGGCCAGGCGCCCGAAAGCGTACCAGTTGGCCTGGTCGAACTGCGAGCCGCTCCAGTTGCGGTCGGTCCCGATATTGGCCACGCCCGCCATCAGGGTGCGCGAATAGCCGTGCAGCTTGCCGTCGACCACCTTGGCCACGGTCGAGCCCTGGCCGGCGGCAAAGGTGTCGGCCTTCAGCACCTCCTCCCACATGGGTCCCAGGTAGGCCAGGTGCGTGGAGAAGCCGAGATATTCCTTGGTGATCTGGAACTCCATGCCGAGGTTGGTCTTCGGCATGGCCCCGAACAGCGGGTGGAACGGCTCACGCGGCTGGAAGTCGATCGCCCCGTTCTTGACCTGGACGATGACGTTCTGCGCGAACTGGCCGTCGAACGGCTTGAACTCCGAATAGCCCTGCTTGGCGCGGTCGTCGGGCTGCTCGTGCGAATAGACGAAGGCCCGCCACATCACGATCCCGCCGTGCGGCCCCACCGCCTGCGCCAGCATGTTGGCCCCGTCGGCATGGGTGCGGCCATAGTCCTGCGGGCCCGGCTGCCCTTCCGAATTGGCCTTCACCAGGAAGCCGCCGAAGTCGGGAATGGCCTTGTAGATCTCGTCGGCCTTGGCCTTCCAGAAGGCCCGCACGGCCGGATCCAGCGGGTCGGCGGTCTTCAGCCCTCCGATCTCGATCGGCGAGGAGAACCGGGCCGACAGATAGACCTTGATCCCATAGGGCCGGAACGTGTCGGCCAGGGCGGCGGCCTTGGCGATGTAGGGCGCGGTCAGGCTGTCGGACTTGGCGTTGACGTTGTTGAGCACCGCCCCGTTGATCCCGATCGAGGCGTTGGCGCGGGCGTAGTCGACATAGCGCGGATCCCTGACGTCGGGCAGCCGCCACCAGTCCCAGATCGACTGGCCCGAATAGCCGCGCTCGACGCTGCGATCCAGGTTGTCCCAATGGTTCAGCAGGCGGTAGCGGACCTTGGGGGCGTCGACGAGGTCCAGCCGGTCGAGCGCCTGCCGGGTCTGAATCAGCGCAAGGTAGCGATAGACGCCGTGCAGCACGCCGACCTCGGCGTTGGCGGCGATCACAGTGACGGGCCTTCCCGCCTCGGTGACGGCGCGGATGCGGTAGCCCTCGTCCCCGGCGGCCTCAAGCGGCAGCTTCAGGGCGGCGATCCGGGGCGAGGACTTCGGCGTGCCCAGCAGGATCTCCCCGCCCCCGTCGCGGCGCTCGCCCAGCAGGCCCGCCAGACCCCGTTCGAGCTCGGCGCGGGCAAGCTTCAGGGTCGGCGTATCGGCGACCGGCCCAACGGCGCCCGCCGAGGCGCGATAGGCGCCCGCCGCGCTCGCCTCCACCGTTCGATAGCGGAGCCACAGGCCATGACCGTCCTCGGCCCGGGCGATCAGCGGCGCCAGCAGCAGGCCGGCGGCCAGGCAGAGCCCGTAGAGCAGGTGGCTGGGTCGCATTGCATCTCCCCGTCGATCATCTGGGTCGGCCGTCTTCGCGGCCTGAGCTGTCGCCGCATGTCCGGCGAGGTGGTCGAGTCTCCTGCACCTTATTGGTCAGACCAATGGATTGACAACCTCCCCGCCGCGTTTAAACGAAAGGAGGAAGATCGCTCGCGGGCCCAGCGCCCGCCAAGACCTCGTCGCCGGCCCTACCGGCGCCGCCGCAGAAAGACGCCGATGCTCAAGATCACCGCCGCCAGGGTCATCGTCACCTGCCCGGGGCGCAACTTCGTCACCCTGAAGATCGAGACCAGCGACGGCGTCCACGGCATCGGCGACGCCACCCTGAACGGGCGCGAGCTGGCAGTGGCCAGCTATCTGAACGACCATGTCATTCCCTGCCTGATCGGCCGAGACGCCCACCAGATCGAGGACATCTGGCAGTACCTCTACAAGGGCGCCTACTGGCGGCGCGGGCCGGTGACCATGTCGGCGATCGCGGCGGTCGACATGGCCCTGTGGGACATCAAGGCCAAGGTCGCGAACCTGCCGCTCTATCAGCTGCTGGGCGGCGCCTGCCGCACCGGCGTCATGGTCTACGGCCACGCCAACGGCGCCAGCATCGAGGAGACCCTCGACAACGCCGCCGTCTATGCCGAGCAGGGTTACAGGGCCATCCGCCTGCAGTCGGGCGTGCCGGGCCTGAAGACCGTCTACGGCGTCTCCAAGGACCGCTTCTTCTACGAGCCGGCCGACGCGGCCCTGCCCAGCGAAAGCCTGTGGTCGACCGAGAAGTACCTGCGCAGCGTGCCGCCGCTGTTCGAGGCCGCGCGTGAAAAGCTGGGCTGGGACGTCCACCTGCTGCACGACGTGCACCATCGCCTCACCCCGATCGAGGCTGGACGCCTGGGCAAGGACCTCGAACCCTATCGCCCGTTCTGGATGGAGGACGCCACCCCGGCCGAGAACCAGGCCAACTTCCGCCTGATCCGCCAGCATACGACGACGCCCCTGGCCGTGGGCGAGGTGTTCAACTCGATCTGGGACTGCAAGCAGCTGATCGAGGAACAGCTGATCGACTACATCCGCGCCACCGTGGTCCATGCCGGCGGCATCACCCACCTGCGCCGCGTGGCCGCCTTCGCCGACATGCACGGCGTGCGCACCGGCTGCCACGGGGCCACCGACCTGTCGCCGGTCTGCATGGCCGCGGCCCTGCACTTCGACCTGTCGATCCCCAACTTCGGCATCCAGGAATATATGCGCCACACGGCCGAGACCGACGCGGTGTTCCCGCACGCCTACAGCTTCGAGGACGGCATGCTGCATCCCGGCGAGGCGCCCGGCCTGGGGGTCGACATCGACGAGGACCTGGCCGCGAAGTATCCCTACAGCCGCGCCTATCTGCCGGTGGCCCGTCGCGAGGACGGCTCGATGCACGACTGGTAGGTGGTGAGATCGCTGACGCGATCTTGTCAGACCAAATAGCGGCGGCGTCCGACAAGGGTTATGCTATCGGTGAGGGACCATCGGTTCCGAGCGTCGATTCCAGGAAGCCATGTCGGACAACGTCAAGCTCTACCGCAAGATCGCGGACACCGTCGCCGACGCCATCGAGGCCGGCCAGTATAAGCTGGGCGACCGCCTGCCGACCGAGCGCGAACTGGCCGAGCAGTTCGGCGTCTCCCGCCCCACCCTGCGCGAGGCTATGATCGCCCTGGAAATGCTGGGCATGATCGAGGCCCGCCACGGCCTGGGCATCTATGTCACCGGCGACGTCCGCCCCGTGGCCCCGCAGGCGGCCGAGCGCGAGACCGAGATCGGCGCCTTCGAACTGATCGAGGCCCGCCGCCTGTTCGAGGGCGAGGCCGCCGCCCTGGCCGCCACCTCGATCACCGAGGAGCAGATCGCCCAGCTGGAAAGCCTGCTCGAGCGCATGCACGAGGAGGAAGAGATCCGCGGCGAGGACGCCGACCGCGAGTTCCACCTGGTCATCGCCGCGGCCACCGGCAACGGCGCCATCATCGCCACGATCGAGAACCTGTGGGACTGGCGCAACCGCTCCGCCCTGGCCCGCAACATCCTGACCCGCGCCCGCGGCATGGGGCTGGAGCCGCGCATCGCCGAGCACCGCCGGGTGGTCGAGGCCCTGAAGGCTCGCGATCCCGCCGCCGCCCGCCAGGCCATGCGCGACCACCTCGAACGGGTCATCGAGCACCTGCTGCACGCCACCGAGACCGAGGCCGTCGAGCGCGCCCAGCAGGAAACCAACGCCCGCCGCGACGCCATCGCCAAGCGCGTGGCGATCTAGAACGCAAAACGCCCCGGCGAAGACCGCCGGGGCGCGGTTGCGAGCCTGCCCGCGACCTCAGGTCGGCGTGCGAACGGCCATGCCGCGGAGCCAGAAGTAGGTCGTGCCGGTGCTGGCGACCTGCAGGCTGAAGGTGTTGGCGCCGGCCTTCACCAGTTGCGGCGGCACCACGAAGTAGTTGGCCTGGTAGCCGAAGCCGCCGCCGGGCACGACGTAGTTGGAGATGATCTGCGTGCCGTTGACGCTGAGGCTGACCGGGGCGTTGCCGTCCTGGTTGCCGTTGCGCGAGACCAGCCCGTCGAACTCGAACATCAGCGCCGCCGAGGCCGAGGCCGCCTGGTAGGTCACCGACACCACGCCGTTCTGGGCGATCTTCACGTGGTCGCCGGCGAAGCTGCCGTCGTTCTGCGAGACCGTCAGCTGGTTGGTCTTCGGCGGCGAGACCGAGAAGTCGGCCGTGGCGACCGGCGTGTAGAACTGGCCCTTGGAGACGGCGAAGTCATAGAGCCAGAAGAAGGTGGTGGCGTTGGGCGACACCGTCAGGACGATGGTGTTGGCGCCGGACACGCAGAGCTCGGCGGGCACGGCCACCTCGACCCACTGCGGCCCGAAGCCGCCGCCCGGCACGGTGTAGTCGGCCAGGATCGGCTTGCCGTTGAAGATCAGCGAGATCGGCGAATAGCCTTCCTGGTTGCCGTTGCGCGACACCAGGCCGTACAGCGCGACGCTGACCTGCGCGCCCGGACCAAGGTCGGTCAGCGAGAACTGCAGGCCAAAGCTGGTGTTCTGGGCGTACTTGTAGTGATCGCCCGCGAAGCTCCCGCCATTGGTGGTGATCGACAGGCCGGGGCTCAGGGCCACCGGCGAGACCCGCAGATTGGCGGCCAGGGCCTTGCCGACATAGGGACCCGAGACGAAGTCGATCTCCAGGCCGTAGAGCCAGAAGAAGGTCTGGGCGTTGCCGGCCACCTGCAGCTGCAGGGCGTTGGGGCCGGCCTTCAGCAGGGCCGCGGGGATCGGGAAGATCGCGTCCTGCGGGCCGAAGCCGCCGCCCGGCATGGTGAAGCCCGAGACGATCTGGCCGCCGTTGACCTGCAGCGAGATCGGCGAGAAGCCCTCCTGATTGCCGTTGCGCGACACCAAGCCGTTCACCCGCACCGCCAGGGTCTTGGTGAAGGCGTCGGCGTCCAGGTTGAACTGCACGGTGACGGCGTCGTTGTTGCCCAGGCGCTGGTGGTCGCCGGCCGGCGAGCCGCCGAGGGCCGAGATCGACAGCCCCTGGGTGGTCGGCGGCGAGGTGTTGAAGACGGCGGCGCCGAGCACGAGGCCGATGGCGGCGGTGTCGGTCGAGACGATGGCGTTCATGATGTTTCCTCCTTGATTGAACTCGGTTTTCGAACTCGCACTCAGGACAGGTTTTCGGAGATCTCGGCGCACCACTCGGCGGTCTGGTCCGTCGGCGGCGCATTGAGGTTCCAGAGCATGATCCCGGCCTTGGACGCCCCGGGCGGGTTCCAGCTGGCCAGGGGCGCCAAGTCGGCGAAGGCGGTGTTCTGGCCGGCGTTGGCGGCGTCGGCGACCCCGATGGCGACCTTCCCGGGCCCGACGAGCCCGGCGTACTGGTCGAACATCTCGGTCTGGCCCTGCACGTCGTTCCAGTAGGCCATGGTGGCGACGAACGAGATCTGGTCCTTGACCTGCGCCAGGTAGGCGTCGCGGGTCACGCCCAGATAGACGGGCAGGGTCAGCAGCGCGTCCGGCCCCAGCGCCGCGCGCAGCGCCTTGATCACTTCGACGAAGTTTTCGTCGGGCGTGTAGGAGACGTCCTCGTTGTCCAGGTCCACCCCGTCCAGGCCCCAGTCGTCGACGACGATCGCCTTGACGTTGGCCGCATAGGCCGTCGGGTCGAGATTGCCCCAGCCGCCCGGGTGCCCGTCCCAGTTCGGCTTGCCGTTGATCGACATCAGCACCTTGACGCCCCGCGCCTGCAGCGCCTTGGCGCCCGCGCGGATCTCCTGCGCGCTGTGCTTGCTGGTCAGGAAGTCGAGCGTGATGGTGTCGCCCTGGTCGCTCGGCGCATTAACCGCGAAGGCCAGCGCCACGACGCCTACCGAAGCCGGCGCGGCCTCGGGCGGCGGACCGCCCTCGTTGTAGCCGAGCCAATAGGCCATGAAGGTCTGACTGGTCATTCCGAGCCCCCTGAAAACAACCTGAGGGCGATAATGAATTTTCCACACTCGATAGATGTGCGATTCCGCACACGCAACCCAAGGGTGCGAAAAATTCGCAAGACCGATAACTAGACGACCGGTCTATTATTTCCTATATCGAGGCCATGACCGCCCGCAAAAAGTCCGAGATCACCCGCGAACACATCCTGGCCAGCGGCCGCGAACTGGTGCTGCGCCAGGGTTTCGGCGGCATGGGCCTGAAGGAGCTGCTGGACGCCAGCGGCGTGCCCAAGGGCTCGTTCTACTACTACTTCGCCTCCAAGGAGGCGTTCGGCTGCGCCCTGCTGGAGGACTATTGCGCCGAGTACGGGGCCAAGCTGACCGCCCTGTTCGACGCGCCCGGCAGCGGCCGCCAGCGTCTCATGGCCTACTGGAAGGTCTGGCTGGACGGCGACACCGCCTGCGGCATGGCCGACCGATGCCTGGTGGTGAAGCTGGGCGCCGAGGTCTCCGACCTGTCGGAGGACATGCGGCTGATCCTAGACACCGGGGTCGAGCGCCTGGTGCGCCGCATCGCCGCCGTCATCGTCGAGGGCCGCGACGACGGCTCCCTTCCCGGCGCCGGCGATCCGGTCGCCACCGCCCGGGCGATGTACGCCCTGTGGCTGGGCGCGGCCATCCTGGCCAAGCTTTCCAAGGACCAGACGCCCCTGCGCGAGGCGATGGCCACCACCGAGATCCTGCTCGCGGCCGCCTGAGCCGCGCCCTCACAACAACAAGGAGAACACCCATGCGCAGCGCGATCCACGACGTGTTCGGCGATCCGACCGAGGTCCTGGCCCTGGCCAACAGCCCCGTTCCCGAGCCCGGCCCCGGCAAGGTGCGGGTGCGCACCCTGCTGTCGCCGATCCACAATCACGACCTTTGGACCGTGCGTGGCAACTACGGCTACAAGCCCGCCCTGCCCGCCATCGGCGGCAGCGAGGCGGTCGGGATCGTCGACGCCGTGGGTGAAGGCGTCGACGCCGCCCTGGTCGGCCAGCGTTTCGCCGTAGCCGGCGTGCATGGCAGCTGGGCCGAGTTCTTCATCGCCTCGGCCGCCGGCCTGGTGCCCGTGCCCGACGCCATTCCCGACGAGGCCGCCGCCCAGTTGATCGCCATGCCGTTCAGCGCGATCACCCTGCTCGAGACCCTCAATGTCGAAGCCGGCGACTGGGTCGCCCAGAACACCGCCAACGGCGCGGTCGGCAAGACCCTTGCCATGCTGGCCAAGGCCCGCGGCGTCAACGTCATCAACCTGGTGCGCCGCGACGCGGGCGTGGCCGAACTGGCGGAGCTGGGCATCGACAACGCCGTCTCCACCGCCGACGCCGACTGGAAGAAGACGGTCGCCGAAATCACCGGCGGCGCGCCGATCAAGGCCGCCGTCGACTCCATCGGCGGAACCGCCTCGGGCGACATGGCCGACCTCTTGGGCGAGAACGGCCTGCTCGTTTCGTTCGGTTCGATGACCGGCGAGCCGATGCAGATCTCGTCGGGCGCCGTGATCTTCAAGCAGCTGACCGTGAAGGGCTTCTGGGGCTCGACCGTCTCGGCCAACATGGCCCCGGACCTGCGCCGCAAGCTGATCGGCGAACTCCTGACCCAGGTCGCCACCGGCAAGCTGAAGCTGCCTGCCGACGGCGTCTACGGCCTCGACCAGGTGTCCGACGCCGTGAAGGCCTCTCTGACCCCGGGCAAGACCGGCAAGGTGCTGCTGCGGCCTTGATTCAACGGCGGAAACCTCGCCCTTCGACAAGCTCAGGGTGAGGTTTCTCCAGCGCCGGGAGCTATGAGTGGTCCTCACCCAGAGCCCGTCCCCCGGGTCCGACCTTTGGCCGGCCCGAGGATGAATTCCGGGCGAGGACCACGCACTATCCCTTCAGCAACGCCTTCAGCTGCGCCAACCCCCGCTCGGGCGGGCTGCCGTAACCGATCGGTTCGACGAAATTCCCCTTGGCGTCGAACAGGTAGACCGCCGACGAGTGGTCGACCGTGTATTCCCCGCCCTCGATCGCCACCTTGCGGTGATAGACGCGGTAGGCCTTGGCCGCCGCGTCGGTCTGGGCCGTCGTGCCGGTCAGGCCCCGGATGCGATGGTCGAAGTTCGACAGATAGAGCTTCAGCTGCTCGGGCGTGTCGCGCTCGGGATCGACCGAGACGAACACCACGTTCAGCTTGTCGGCGTCGGGGCCCAGGTCCTTCAGCCAGCCGGTCATCTCGGTCAGGGTCGTGGGGCACACCTCCGGACAGAAGGTGAAACCGAAGAAGATCGCCGTGGGCTTGCCCAGCAGGTCCTTCTCGGTGACGGCCTTGCCGTTCTGGTCGACCAGCTGGAACGGCCCGCCGACCTTGGCCGAGGCGTTGGCCTTGGCGTGCTCGGCCGTGCGGTCGCAGGCGGCCAGGGGCGCGGCGCAGATCACCGCCGCCAGGACGAGTTTGGACAGGATACGCACGTCTACTTGCCTCCCACGGCCTTGACCGGCGCGTTGATCGCCACCGGCGGCGCGAACTTGAACCGCAGCGTCAGCGGCACGCTGGCGCCCGCCACGAGATCGATCTTCGGGCCGATGACCATCAGGTGCTCGGCCCCGGGCTTCAGCGCCACGGCTTGGCCGGCCGGCAACGGCAGGCCTTCCGAGAGCTTGCGCATGCGCATCACCCCGCCGTCCATCGACATGGTGTGGATCTCGGCCCGAGCCGCCGCCGGGGTTTCCACCGACACCAGCTGATCGGCGACCGAGGCGGTCAGGGTCAGGTAGCAGCCGCCGGCCGGCGCGCCCTTGGGCGCGGCCCGGCACCAGGCGCCGTCGACGGCGACCTTGGGCGCCACCCGGGCGGGCGGCGCGGCCTGGGCGGCGCCCGCCAGCGCGGCGAAGGCCAGGACGGGGATAAGCAGGGTCTTCATGGTCAGGCTCCAGCCTCGAGGCGCCGCCGGGGGGACAGGCGGCGCAGGATGAGATCAAGCGACAGGACCGCCGCCAGCGAGACGCCGACGAGCGGATAGAGAACGGCCAGGGGCAGAACGAGGGCCAGCAGCCCCAGATACGCGCGGCGGTCGGCCGGCGGGACGGGCGCGGCCAGCCGGCCCTTCGGCCGGCGCTTCCACCACATGACCACGGCCGAGACGCCCAGCAGCCAGACGGCGACGCAGCCGGCCAGCATCAACAGCTTGTTGGCGAGGCCGAACTGCTGGCCCTGGTGCACGGCGATGCCCCATTCGATGACCTTGGCGGCCGGACCGAAGTCGCGATAGCCGAGGTCGGCGATCACCCGGCCGTCGCCACCGTCGAGATAGACGGTGCGGGTGCGCTCGACCTGGTCGGGCATGTAGGCCGCCGTCCAGGTTCCGCCGTGGGTCTTGGGCAGGGTCAGGGTGAAGCCGTCGTTCAGGCCGGCGGCCTTCGCCCGCTCGACGACGGCGTCGACGCCGAGGCTCGTGTGGCCGTGGCCCGAGGCGGGCGCGGCATGGGCCTGCAACGCCCACGGCACACCCTCGCTCACCGCCTCGCCGGCATGGTGCGGCTGCGCGACCGGCGGACGCGGGCGCCCCCAGCCGGCCTGGGTGGTCAGTTGCCGGACCTCCTTGCCCCAGACGGCCGACCACGGCATGCCGGTGACCGCCAGGAACACGATCACCAGCCCCGCGAAGCTGCCGGTCACCGCGTGCAGGTCGCGCCAGAAGACGCGCCTGGCCGGCGCGCCGCGCACAGTCACCACGCCGCCTCCGCGCCCGCGCGGCCACCACAGGAAGACGCCGGTGGCGACCAGCACGATGGCCCAGCCGGCGACGATCTCGACCAGCAGGTTGGCGACGGGACCGGCGATATCCAGGCTGTGCAGCCGCTTGACCACGCCCATGACGCCGCCAGGCGCGCCGACGCCCAGCACCTGGCCGGTGTGCGGATCGACATAGGCCGTCCGCGCGCCGTCGTCGGTGTCGAGCGCCAGTTGCACGGCACGGTCGCCGCGCGCGGGGACGATCAGTTGCCTGACCTTGCCGCCCGCCGCCAACTCGGCCTGCGCGATCCAGGCCGAGGGCCGCGTGGCGCCCGGCCCGTCGGCGACCACGGCCAGCGGGCGCTGGACGATCGCGGTCAGTTCGTCCTTGAACAGGTAGAGCCCGCCGGTCAGCGCCAGCAGCATCAGGACCGGCAGCACCAGCAGGCCGGCATAGAAGTGCCAGCGCCAGAAGGCGCGATAGACCTCGCCGGCCGGGGTTTCGGTTCCCGACGCCATGGTCAGAACGACACCGTCACGCCGCCGAACACCGAACGGCCGTCGCCCGGCCAGACCGCGGCGGTGGCGGCCGTCCAGGTGGTGGCCGCCTGGACGTTGGAGACATAGGCCTCGTCGGTCAGGTTGCGGGCGTCGAGGAACAGCGAGACCTTGTCTGTCGCCTTCCAGCCGGCGTTGAGGTTGAGGATCGCGTAGGACGGCGCGGTCTTCGTATTTTTGTAGTCGATCCACTGGTCGCTGGCCGACCACTCCACCGACGGCGCCAGGAACCACCGCGCCGCCGCGTCGTAGCGCAGCTCGGCCCGGTAGAAGTGCTTGGGCACGATGGGCAGGCGGTTGTCGTCGTACAGTCGGTCGCCGTCAAAGCGGAAGTCCGACAGGGTATAGGTCTGGCGCAGACGCCAGCGCGGCGCAAAGTCCCAGTCCAGCGCCGCCTCGATCCCCTGATGCATCGTGTCGTCGGCGTTGAAGACGCTGACCGGGCGCAGGCTGTCGGTGGCGAACTGCAGCAGCTCGTTCTTCAGCTGGGCGCGATAGACCGTCAGGTCATAGGTGAACGGCCCGCGATGACCGCGCGCGCCGGCCTCGGCGGTCCAGGCCTCCTGCGCCTCGATGCGCGCGAAGCCGGTTCCCGAGGGCGACAGAGAGCTGAAGTTCGGCGGCTCCACCGAGCGGGTGACATTGGCGAACAGCTGCGAGCCGTCGTCGCCCTGCCACAGCACGCCCACCCGCGGCGAGACCCACTCGTAGTCCTTGTCGGTGGTCAGGTTGAAGGTCGAGGCCACGCCGGGAACCCTGAAGCTCTGATAGTCGCGCTCGGCCCGCCCCCAGGTCAGGCCGCCGACCAGGATCACGTGGTCGGTGACGAACAGGCGCCCTTCCCCGAACACGTCGGCGGCCTTGGCGTTCTGCAGCGACAGCGACTGAAGCGCGCCGCGCCCGCCCCGGACGTTGGTGTAGAAGGCCGAGTCCAGGTCGCCCTGGCGATACCAGGCGCCGAAATAGGCGTCGGCCTTCAGCCCGCCGACCTCGCCGTCCCAGTCCAGTCGCCCGAAGGCGCCGTAGTTGCGGCTCTGCTGGTCGATGACCTGGAAGATCGGATGGTCGAGGTCCTTCCACACCGCATAGACCGCGCCCTGGAACACCGTGTGCTCGTCGAGCCGCCAGGTCGTGCGCAGCGAACCGCGCAGGCCGCGCTGGTTGCGGCCCTGGTCGGCGGCGAGGCTGGCGGCGGCGCTCTGGCGCGGGTTCTGCTCGAACTGGTCCAGGGTCAGGGCGCCGGGGATCTCCTGGGCGATGTTGGAGCCGTTGAGCACGAACCGCACCTCGCGGTCCTGCCCGAAGCTTCGGCCCAGGTTCAGCGTGGCGAACTGGATGTTCTGCTGGCTCTGCGAGCGCCAGCCCTGGCTGGTCTGGTTGGTGGCGGCCGCATAGAGGTCCCAGTCGCCGGACTGACCGGCGATCGCCGCGTGCTCGCGGATCAGGCCGAACGAGCCGCCGTCGACACGCAGGCGGGCGTTGAAGCCGGCGTCCTTGCCCGTGGGCGTCACCATGTTGATCGCCCCGCCCAGGAGGGCCCCGCCGAAGCGCAGGGCGTTGCCGCCGCGATAGACCTCGGCGTAGCGGGTGTTCAGCGGGTCGGCGATCTGGCTGTCGCCGTAGCCGTCGGCCTCGTTCAGCGGCACGCCGTCCTGGGCGAGCAGCAGGCCGCGATTGTGGTTGGCGTTGCCGATGCCTGAGCCGCGGATCGAGATGCGGATGTCGCCGCCCCACTTGCGCTGGGCGTAGACGCCGGGGGCGTCGCGCAGCATGTCGTCGAGCGCCAGGGCCTGGCGGCTGGCATAGGCCTCCTGCGAGATCACCGACACCGCGCCTGGGGTTTCGGACAGGCGCTTGCGGGCCTCGGCGACGACGGAGGGATCCTCGGCGTTGCGGCGGGCGGTGACGATCACCGACGAGACGGCGCTTTCGCTATCGTCGGGGGCCGCCAGGGCGGCGGCGGGCGCCAGCGCGGAAAGGGCGCAGGCGGCCAATAGAACGGATTTCATCTTCTTCAGGTCCCAGGGCCGCGCCTTGCGCGACCATCAGCAGGCGGATCTTGGCCGGGCGCGATCTCGCACGCGGCGCTGAAAGCCCGGCGCGCGGCCGGGCGCTCCGCCGGTCACGCGACCGGCGGTCAGATCAGCAGGCTGGGAGGCCCCCTGGCCGGCAGCGGCGGCGCGGCCAGGCCCCGGCCGGGGGCCAGGTGGACCAGGCGGGCCGGCTGCGGCTGGGCGGCATAGGCGACGAACTCGACCTGCGCGACGGCCAGGTCGGCAGGCGGCGCGCCCATCGCCACGCCCAGGGCCGCGAAGGCGCAGGGGGCGTCGGCGGGCTTCTCGTCCGAGCCGTCCTTCTGGTGATCCAGGCGCTCGCCCGGCGCGACGACCATGGCGCCCTGGCCGGTGCACAGCACCAGGGCGAAGGGCAAGGCGTTGCGGGGCTGCGGCGCGGTCATGAAGCCGGCCGGGATCAGCACCTTCAAGGCGACCGCCAGCGCCGCGAGCGTCATGAAGACGGCGCGGGCGTTGGTCCAGCGATGGAAGGTCGGCCGGGTCACGCTCCAGGCTTTAGCTCAAGCGGCGCGGATTGTCCTTGGTCATTCCGTCCCAGCCACATCATCTCTGGCGCGAAACGCGGCTCAGGGTACAACCGACCGCATGATCGACCGTCGTTCTTTCCTCGCGTCCGCCGCCGCCCTGGCCGCGCCCGTCCCCGCCCTGGCCCGCGCGACCGAGGGCGAACGCCTGACCGCCGTGCTGGAGGGCCTGATCGGCAAGGCGATGCTCGACTCGCCGCAGCTGATGACCCTGACCGGCATGGACGCCGGCCCCAACGCCGCCGCGCGCGGCAAGCTGGACGACCGCTCGCCGGCTGGGATCGCCCGCACCCGCCAGCTGTTCGTCGACCTGCAGACCCAGCTGGCGACCTTCGACGCCAAGGCCCTGACCGGCATGGACCGGGTCAACCACCGCTCGGCCGCCTACCTGGCCGACACCACCCTGCAGAGCTACGCCATGCCGTTCGGCGATCCGAACGTCGGCGTCGCCGTCCCCTACATCGTCTCGCAGCTGTCGGGCGCCTATCGCGCCGTGCCCAGCTTCCTGGCCGACACCCATCCGGTGAAAACGAAGGAAGACGCCGAGGCCTATCTGTCGCGCCTGTCGGCCTTCGCGGTGCTGCTCGACCAGGAGACCGCCCGCGCCCGCGCCGACTTCGCCAAGGGGGCCACCCCGCCCGACTTCGTGCTGCGCACCACGCTCTCGCAGTTCTCGGCCCTGCTGGCCCCGCCCCCGGCCAGGTCGGAGTTGGTCACCGGCCTGACCCGCCGCACCGCCGCCATCCCCGGCGACTGGGAGGCCCGCGCCGCCAGGATCGTCGAGGCCGAGGTCTATCCGGCCCTGCGCCGCCAGGCCGACCTCTTGACCGCCGCCCTGCCCACGGCCGTCCACGACGCCGGCGTCTGGCGCCTGCCGGACGGCGAGGCCTACTACCGCTACGCCGTGCGTTCGGCGACGACCACCGACCTGGCCGGCGAGGAGATCCACCGCCTGGGCCTGGAGCTTGTGGCCCGCTTCAGCGCCCGCGCCGACGCCATCCTCAAGGCGCGCGGCCTGACCCAGGGCCCCGTCGGCGCCCGCATCGCCGCCCTGCGCCGCGACCCGGCCAATCTCTATCCCAACGACGACGCCGGCCGCGCCGCCCTGCTGGCCGATCTCGAGGCCAAGACCCAGGCCATGCGCGAGCGCCTGCCCGGCTATTTTGGCCGCCTGCCCAAGGCCGGGGTGAAGATCCAGCGCATCCCGCCGTCGATCGAGAGGGGCGCGCCCGGCGCCTACTACACTCCGCCCAGCCTGGACGGCTCGCGCCCAGGCCTGTTCTCGATCAACCTGCGCGACACGGCCGAGCAGCCGCGCTTCGACCTGCCGACCCTGGTGTTCCACGAGGCCATCCCCGGCCACCACCTGCAGAACGCCCTGATGATGGAGGCGCCGGGCATCCCCACCCTGCGCCGCTTGCCGATCTTCTCGGGCTATTCCGAAGGCTGGGCGCTCTATGCCGAGCAGCTAGCCGACGAGATGGGGGCCTACGACAACGACCCGCTGGGCCAGCTCGGCTACATCGCCTCGATGCTGTTCCGCGCCTCGCGGCTGGTGCTCGACTCCGGCATCCACGCCAAGCGCTGGAGCCGCGAGAAGGCCATCGCCTACATGTCGGAAACCCTGGGCGACGCCGAAAGCTCGGTCACCCGCGAGGTCGAGCGCTACTGCGTCCAGCCCGGCCAGGCGTCGAGCTACATGCTGGGCTGGCGCACCTGGACCGACAGCCGGGCTCGCGCCGAAAAGCGCCTGGGCGACAGGTTCAGCCTGAAGGGCTTCCACGACACCGGCCTGACCGCCGGCACCATGCCGCTCGACGTGCTGGCCTCGGTGATCGACGAGTGGAAGGGGAGTTGAGGCTCGGCGCCCCCCTGGGCGCCTTCTCACCCAAACGGCTCGTCATCCCGGAAAGCCCGCAGGGCTTATCCGGGACCCAGGGGCCGGCGCACCGCAGGCGGCCCCTGGGTCCCGGCTCTACGGTCCGCTACGCGGTCCTTCGGCCGGGATGACGAGTGAAAAGAACCAGATCCGCCCCGGTCAGGCCGGGACGTAGGTCAGCCTGACGACCTCGTCGCCGATGCGGGTGCTGTCCACCAGGCGCAGCTTGGGCCTGGACCCCGCGAAGAACGGCGCCCCCTCGCCCAGCACCACGGGGTGCAGATAGATCTTGTATTCGTCGATCAGGCCAAGCGCGGTCAGGCTGCGGGCCAGATCGGGGCCGCCAACCTCGATCACCCCATCGTGGCTGTCCTTCAGCGCACGGACGGCCGTAGCCAGGTCGCCCTCGAGCAGCGACGCGTTCGGGCCCACCGATTTCAGCGACCGCGAAACCACCCACTTGGGGCAACCGCGCCAGGCCGTCGCGAAGTCGCGCCGGGGCTGGTCCCAATCGGGATGCTCCTCGTCCCAGTAGCTCATGATCTCGTACAGCCGCCGGCCGTATAGGCTGCCGGTGAGGCTGCGCGCCTGGTCGACGAAGTATTGGAACAGCACGGGATCCGGACCAAAGCCCATGTGATCGACATAGCCGTCGAGGGACTGGTTCATTCCGAAGACGAGCTTGGCCATGGCGATCTCCCCGGCCTTCTCGAAGGGCCTTTCGGAGGTTGCGCGGAAAAGCGGCGAGGCGCAAAGCCCCTTCCCTCGCCCACTTTTGCGGCCGCGCATCAACTCGCTATTAAGAGTCACTTGCATTAAGGCGGAAAGGCGACCAAAAGCGTCGCCGTTCGGCGAGGCGCTCTGTCGGGAGTCGCTCGCCCACATACTGCGAATGATTCTTATTCGCTTAATACGGGGATAGTCGTATGCGCATTTCCAACCGGACGCGCGGCCTGTTGCTGGCCGGCGTCGCCAACCTCGTTCTCGTCGGCCTCGCCCACGGCCAGACCGCCGACGCGGCCGAGGAGGCCGTCACCACCAGCAAGCTGTCGCTGGGCAAGGTCGTCGTCTCGGCCGGCCAGGAGAAGGTGGCGATCGACACGCCCCAGGCCGTGACCACGCTCGACCAGGACGCCATCGACCAGGCCCAGGCCTCGACCATCGGCGACCTGCTGGCCGGCATCCCCGGCGTCAACACCATGGGCGGCGTCGGCGCGCTGGGCCAGGGCTTCAACATCCGCGGCATGGGCACCGGCCTGGCCGACAGCGACAGCCGCATCCTGATGCAGATCGACGGCGTCACGAAGTTCTTCGAGCAGTACCGGATGGGCGCGTTCTTCAGCGACCCCGAGCTCTACAAGCGCGTCGAGGTGCTGCGCGGTCCGGCCTCGTCCACCCTCTACGGCGCCGGCGCCCTGGCCGGCGTGGTCAGCTTCACCAGCAAGGACGCCTCGGACTTCCTGCAGGGCGACGACCGCTTCGCCGTGCGCCTGCGCGGCGGCGTCGAGAGCAACGCCGAGGCCCGTTTCGGCTCGGGCATCCTGGCCTTCAAGCCGACCGAGAAGCTGGAAGTGCTGGGCATGTATACTAGCCGCCGCAGCGACGAATACGAGAACGGTAACGGCCAGGTCGTGCCGGCCTCCAACGCCACTTCCGACAGCTACCTTCTGAAAGGCCGCTACACCTTCGGCAAGGACCACAGCATCTGGGCCTCGTACCAGAACTGGAAGAACGACAGCGTCCAGATCTACGACCAGTCCGAGGCCATGGCCACGACGCCCGTGCGCCGCAAGACCACCGACGACACCGCCGTGATCGGCTACCAGAACGCTTTCGAGGGTAACGACCTGCTCGATTTCGAGGCCCAGGTCTCCTACGCCAACAGCAAGGTCAACCAGACCGACACCACCTTCCTGTCGGGGGTGCTGGAGTCGGAGTTCTCGTACAAGACCCTGCAGGGCCGCGCCCAGAACACCTCGGAGTTCCAGTTCGCCGGCGACGGCGTCGCCTTCCTGACGGTCGGCGCCCAGGCCTACAAGCAGGAGCGTCGCAACCCGCGCCGCACGGCCACCGGCACCAACCACGGGGCCGCCACCCACCCCGAAGGCGACATGGAGAAGTACGGCCTGTTCGCCCAGGGCGAAGTCACCTACGGCAAGCTGACCGTGATCCCCGGCGTGCGCGTCGACTGGACCAAGCTGCAGCCGGGCCTGGGCGTGACCACCAGCCGCGAGGTCAAGGACAACGGCGTCTCGCCCAAGATCGCCGCCCTCTACAGCCTGACCGAATGGGCCTCGGTGTTCGGCTCGATCGCCCACACCGTGCGCATGCCGGTGCTGGATGAGATCTACAGCCGCACCTCGGCGACGGCGAGCAACTACAGCCTCAACCTCAAACCCGAGGAGTCGGACAACTACGAGGTCGGCGGCACGCTGCAGTTCCGCAACCTCTTCGGCCAGGGCGACCAGGCGCGGATCAAGACCACCCTCTTCCGCAACGACGTCAGCAACCTGATCGCCCGCGGCACGGCCACCTCCAGCTACTTCGTCAACATCGGCGAGGCCCGCTATTCGGGCGTCGAGGTCGAGGCCGAGTACGGCGCCAAGCAGCTGTTCGTGCGCGGCGCGGTGTCGGTGATCGACGGCGAGAACCGCACGAGCGGCGCGCCGCTGAACACCATCCCGGCCGACACCCTGAACCTGACGGTCGGCTACGTCTTCCCGAGCCATAACCTGACGGCCGGCTGGCGCGGCGAGTTCGCCGACGACCAGAACCAGACCACCACCGCCTCGCTGCGCACGCCGGGCTATTCGGTGCACAACCTGTTCCTGACCTGGAAGCCGCAGGACGGCGCGCTGAAGGGCCTGGAGGTTCAGGCCGGGGTCGACAACCTGTTCGACAAGAACTTCCGCCGCCACCTGTCGTCGCTCGACGCCGAGGGCCGGACGGTCAAGCTCACGCTCGGCAAGACCTTCTAACCATGAGAACGCCCTGGCACGTTCGAGCCTGGGCGACGGGGGCGTCGTTGGTCATCAACGGCGCCCTCGGGCTCGCCGTCGTCCAGTGGGAGCAGAGGCCCGTCCTCGCGCCCATGGACGACGCGGCCATGCTGATCTCGCTGGGCGATCCGGCGCTCGACAGCGTCGACAACGCCACCTCGCCCGACGCCGCGCCGGCCCCGACGCCGGAGAGCGAGCCCGCGCCGCCGCAGCGCTCGCAGCCCGAAAAGCCGGTTCCCAAGCCGCTGCCGCCGCGTCCCGATGGCTGGCTGGCCCAGGCCGCGCCCGCGCCGGCCGCGCCTGCTCCGCCTTCGGACTCTCCGCCGCGCCCGACGCCGCCCGCAGCGGCCCAGGCCGCCGTGCCGGCCGCCGCCCGGGCCATGGACGCCTCGGCCGCCAAGCCGCCCGCCGGCCGACGCGACGCCGACAGCGTCCAGGCTCACGCCGGAACCAGCACCGCTTACGCAGCGAGGGTCCGCGCCTGGCTGGAGGCCCACAAGACCTATCCCAAGGCCGCCCGCATGCGAAAACAGCAGGGCACGGCCCAGGTGACCTTCGTCCTCGACCGCGCCGGCCACGTGCTGGACTGCCGCCTGACCGGCCCCACGGGCCATGCCCTGCTCGACGCCGAAGTCCGCGCCATGGTCGCCCGGGCGGATCCCTTCCCCGCGCCGCCGCAGACGATCAGGGGCGAACGGATCGAGATGGACGCGCCGGTGGAGTTTTCGTTGTCGCGTTAGATCCTCCCCCCGAAGGGGGAGGTGTCGGCGAAGCCGACGGAGGGGGATGTGGCCTGTGAGCCAGCAGCAGCCTCCAAATCAGCAGCGACTTCCCCCTCCGGCCCTCCGGGCCACCTCCCCCTTCAGGGGGAGGATTTTCTACTTCGCCCGCTGCCCCTCCGGCGGCCCCAGATAGCTCCCCGCCACCGCCCCGCGCGAGATCACCAGCCGCTGGAACACCACGCCCGGATCCACGCGCCACAACCGCACCCGGTGCGCCCCCGCCGACGGGACCGCCAGCGAAGTCGTCAGTGAACGGACATTGTCCGCCACCACCTTGTCCCAGGCCTTCTCGGACGGATCGGGGATGGTGTTGACCACCACCGGCGGCGCGTCGTTGATCGACACGGCAAAGCGCGGTCCCGTCCCGCCCGTGACGTCCAGTCCCGGCGAGACCAGCACGGTCAGGTCGACCGGCCCGGCCTTCTCGAAATCGACCAGATATTCCAGCATCGCCCCCTTGCCCGGCGCGCTGGGCGCGGCGGTGGTCGGATAGCCGGCCACGCCCGACAGCGTGCGGCCGAGGTTGGGGATGGTCTTCCACGAAACGCCGTCGGCGGTGGTCGCCTTGGCGTGGTGCTCGGCCTCGATCGCCAGCGGTCCGCCAGCCTCGACGAAGGCGCCCCTGGCCGGCTTGCGGGCCGTGTTGTCGACCACCGCCGTCACCACGACCTGCTGCCCGCCCGGCCCCTTCAGGGTGATCGGCACGCGGTGGACGCCCCTGGGCGCCCTGGCCCAGTCGACCGACAGCTCCAGCCGCGTATCGCCCCAGTCGCCGGCCGGGCCGCGCGACAGCTTCAGCCACGGCGCGCCGGCGCTCGCCTCGAACGCCATCTGCGACGGACCGCGATTGAACACGTCGATCCAGCGCGACGACGGCCCCCAGCGGGTCAGCGGCGGCAGGTCGGCGCCCTGCTCGGCGTCGACCCGCGCCTCGCGCCCCTCGACGGCGACGCCCATCATCACGCCGCGATAGAGGACGTTGCGGGCCAGGGCGGGTAAGGCGTTCTGCTCGGGCTGCTGCCAGCCGGTGTAGCCGATGTGGGTCTGGTCCATCATGTGGACCCACTTGCCGTCGCCGATCGCGTGGTACTGGCCGGTCAGCTCGGCGTCGCGGGCGAACAGCCTCTCGGCCAGCTCGGCCTGAGCCAGCGAGGCGGCGCGACCCTGCCGGTCATAGAGCCGGTTGCGGCCGACGGCGATGTAGAGCCGGGTGTGGTTGGCGCTGGCCATGATCGGGAACCAGACCAGCTGGAAGAAGGCGTCGTCCTGGGCCTTGGGCAGCGCCTTGCGCAAGGCCTCGGCGCGGGCCTCCAGCACGGCCCATTCGGCCTCCACCCGCTCGGCCTCGCGGTCATTGACCAGGCTGAAGGTCGCCGCGTCGATCAGCTCGGGCTTTCGCCGCGCGTTCAGCTTCGTATAACCGTCCAGCAGCGCCGCGATCTCGGCCGCGTGCGCGGCGCCGAACTGCGCCGCCGCCCAGTCGCGGGTGTAGGTCGAGAGCGTCTCGACCGGCATGGCGTCGGGGTTCCAGGCCAGGTCGAGGAAGAACTCGGTCGGCAGCTCCATGGGCTTGAGGTCGCCGACATTGACGATCCACAGCCGGTCGGCGCCGTGGTCGTCGGCGCGCTTCATCTGCTCCCAGGTGCGCTCGATCTGGTTGGTGTTGAGCCACTTGTAGTTCCGCGGCCCGCCCACATAGTCGAAGTGGTAGTAGACGCCGTAGCCGCCCGGCCGTGTCTCGCCCGGCTTCGGCAGGCGCCGGATGTTGCCCCAGTTGTCGTCGGCGAAGAGCAAGGTCACGTCGTCGGGCACGCGCATCCCGGCGTCGTAATAGTCCTGCACCTCCTTGTAGAGCGCCCAGACCTGCGGGGTCGCCGACGGGTCCTTGCCGGTGACCTCGCCGATGATCCTGCGCTGGTCGGCGACGATGGTCTCCAAAAGCTTGGTGGCCGTGCCCTGCGTCATCGGCTCGTCGCCGTCGCCCCGCATGCCCACCGTGACCAGGCTCTCGTTGGCGCCCATCCGCTCGACGCCCTCGCGCCAGAAGCGGCGCAGGGCCTCGGGATTCTTCGAGTAGTCCCACGGCCCCTGGCCGTAACGCTCCCACTCCACGTGCGCCCGCATCATCGGCTCGTGGTGCGAGGTTCCGATCACCACGCCCATCTCGTCGGCCAGCACGGCGTTCAGCGGGTCGTCGTCATAGAGCGCCTTGCCCCACATCGCCGGCCACAGATAGTCGCCCTTCAGCCGCAGCACGAGCTCGTAGACCCGCTCGTAGAAGGCGTGGTTGAAGCCGCCGAAGGTCGCGTTGGCCCAGCCGTAGAGCGCCGGGTTCTCGTCGTTGAGGAAGATGCCCCGGTACTTGACCTTGGGCGCCCGCAGCCGGGCGCCCGGCGCCACCGTCAGGTCGCGGCGCACCGGCACGGGCACGTCGGCCCACCAGCTCCACGGCGAGACGCCGGCGCGTTCGGAAAGGTCGTAGGCGCCGAAGATCGTCCCGCGCTTGTCGGCCCCGACAATGACCAGGGCGCGGGCGAGCCCCGGACGCGGGTTGTCGACCACCTGCTGGACGAAGCCCTCCCAACGCCCCTTCAGGGCCGAGACGTCCAGCTTGCCGGCCGCGACCAGGGCGTCGATCTGCGCGCTCCGGCCCAGCGTGCCGACGATGACGACGGGCGCGTCCTTGGCCTGCTGGGCCCCGCCGGAAAGCTTGGAAAGATCGCCGCGCAGGCCCTGCGCCGCGCGCAGCACGCCGGGCCAGTCGGTGACGTCGGCCTCGACCCGCGCGGGCTTGCCGCCTGCGATCAGCGCAAAGCCGCCGGCGAAGGGCTTCTCGGACACCACGCCCGCTTCGGCCGAACGCGCGGCGGTCGGCGCCGCCAGCGCTGCCGCGGCCGCCACAGCGGCGGCGAGCGCGAGGGCCGAGACGGCGGTGCGCAGACCAGCGACGCCTTTACTCACGAGCCGACCGCGATCTCGAACGGCCCCAGCGGCAGGCCGGCCATGTCGAAGACGTTGAAGGTCGGCGCATCGGCCCAGGCGAACCGCAGCTTGGTCGGGGTCAGGCCGGCAGGGATGGCGACCACCGCCCTGTCGCCCTCGACCCGGGCGTCGGCGAACCGGCAGCCGGCCGCGTCGCACAGTTCGAAACCGATGGCCTTGTCCGAGCCGCGCGTCGCCAGGCGCTCGGCCACCTGCTCGAAACGCACTTCCACCGTCTCGCCCACGCGGCGCGCCGAGACCGGCGAAGGCCCGGTGGTCACCGCTTGGCCCGCCAGGCGCTTCACGCCCCGGGCCAGGCGCTTGCCGACCTCCTGCTTGTTGCTCGGGTGAATGTCGGAGGGATCGCCGATGTCGGTGATGACGGCGAGCGCGGCGTGACCGTCCTTAGCCACGGCCAGGCGCTGGGCCTCGCGCACCTGGGCCCACCAGGACTCCTCCGGCGCCAACTGCGGCTTGCCGTAGTTGGCCAGTTGCACCACCAGGGCCGGCATGTCGGCGGCCTGGCCCACGCGGCGCTCGGCCAGCAGTTCGCGCAGCAGCGGCTGGTAGGTCTGGGGCCGGCCGGTGTTGCTCTCGCCCTGGTACCAGGCGAAGCCTTTGAAGGCGTAGGGGCCCATCGGCGCCAGCATGCCGTTGTAGAGCGTCGATACCCCCGACAGCGTGTCCCACGGCGCGCGCGGCGGCTCGCCGGTTTCCTTCGGCTCGATCTGGTAGCGCCAGGTCGTCAGCGGGATACGGGTCCCGTCGGCAAGCACCAGGGCGCGGGCGGCCTCGCCGTACATCCCGCCGTTGGCGTAGGTGTCGAGCGCCGAAACGACGATGCGGTTGGCGCCGGCCTTCAGGGTCCCGGCCGCCACCGAATAGATCCTCACCGTGCCCGCGCCAGAGGTCGAGCCGACCCCGACGCCGTTGACGAAGGTGGTGTCGACCTCGTCGACCATGCCGATCTCGAGGCTGGCGGCCCCCTTCGCCTGGGCCGCCGTCAGGGTGATCGACGTATCGAACCAGACCATGCCGTTGAAGTCGGCCAGGGCCGGCACGCCCCAGCTTTCCCAGACACCCAGGCCCTGCGGCGCGGGCGTCCAGGCGCCGTCGCCGGCCCACGGACCGCCGGCCGCGCCGTTGTGGCGCAGGCTCCACCAGGCCTTGATCGTCTCGCCCCAGCGGCGGTCGGCGGCCGGGCGGTCCTTCAGCGACAGCTGCAGGGTGGCGATGTCGTTGTCGTAGTCGCCGGCCCTGCGCAGGGCGGCCGGGCTGAGCCAGGCCTCGATGGCCGACCCGCCCCACGAAGCGTGAACCAGGCCCAGCGGCGTCTTGTCGGTCTTCCGCAGCTCGCGGGCCATGTAGTAGCAGGCGGCCGAAAACGACCCGACCGCATCGGGCTTGGCAGCCTTCCAGGCCGGCGGCTTGACGAAGGTCGTGCGCGGCGAGCGGCTGTCGGCGTGGTCGACATAGGCCATGCGCAGGCCGTCGTCATTGGCCGAGCGGATCTCGGACCACGAGTTGTTGCCGCGCTCGACCGGCAGCTCCATGTTCGACTGGCCCGAGCACAGCCAGACGTCGCCGACCAGCACGTCGCTCACCGTCTGGCTCGCGCCCGAGGCGGCCTTGGCCTCCAGGGTGTAGGGACCGCCGGCCGGCATCGCCGGCAGGTCGACGCGCCAGGCGCCGTTCGCGCCGGCCTTGGCCGTGGCCGTCCGGTCGCCGAGCGTGACGGTCACCGCCTCGCCGGGCCTGGCCTCGCCGAACACCGGCAACGGCCGGCCGCGCTGCACCACCGCATGGTCGGCGAACAGCCCGTTCAGCAACGGCCCCTGGGCGGCGGCGGGCGTGGCCATCAGGGCGGCCAGCAGGATCGGCGCGACGCGGCGCATGTGGTCAACTCCCTCGGCCGCCTGAGGCGGCTCGTTCTTTCTAGATCCTCCCCCTCTGGGGGAGGTGGCCCAGAGGGCCGGAGGGGGTCGGCGCGGCGCTCACCCCCTCAGTCGCTTCGCGACAGCTCCCCCAGAGGGGGAGCATCTTTCGCGTAGCCCGCCCCCTTACGCCACCGTCAGCTTGACCGACTTCAGGTCAACCGAGTTCGGGCCGACCAGGATCGAGAAATCGCCCGGCTCGACAACCCGCTTCATGGCCAGGTTCCACATCCACAGATCCGAGGGCTTCACCTCGAAGGTCACCGTCTTCTTCTCGCCGGGCGCCAACGTCACCCGCTTGAAGTGCTTCAGCTCCAGCACCGGACGGGTGACCGAGGCCGCCTCGTCGTGGACGTAGAGCTGCACCACCTCGTCGCCGGCGACCTTGCCGGTGTTGGTCACCTCGACCGACACGGTCGTGCTCTCGCCCTGGCTGATCCGGGCCTTCGACAGGCGCGGCGCCGAGATCTCGAAGCTGGTGTAGGACAGGCCGAAGCCGAACGGATAGAGCGGGCTGGTGGCGCGGTCGAACAGATAGCCGCGGCGGGCCGTGGGCTTGCGGTTGTAGTAGATCGGCAGCTGGCCGACGTCGCGGGCGATGCTGACCGGCAGCTTGCCGCCCGGATTGGCCCTGCCGAACAGCACGTCGGCGGCGGCGTTGCCGGTCTCCTGGCCCAGGTACCAGCCCTCGACCAGGGCGTCGGCCTTTTCCGCCAGCAGGTTCACCGACAGCGGACGGCCGTTCAGCAGCAGCACCACGGTCGGCTTGCCCAGGGCGAAGATGGCGCGGGCGAGATCGTTCTGCTGGCCCACCAGATCCAGGCTGTCGCGGTCGCCCAGGTGGTTGTCGGCCCAGGCCTCGCGGCTTGTCTGCTCGTTGTCGCCCAGCACCATGACGACGACGTCGGCCTTCTTGGCCGTCTCGACCGCCTCGGCGATCAGTCTGGCGTTCACGGCCGGGTCGACCAGCTTGACCTCGTCGGCGGCCCAGACGCGCTTTTCGGTGATCCGCACAGCCTCCGCGTAGTCGAGCGCGAAGCCTTGCGCCTTGGCCTCGGCGGAGAGCCCCTCCAGCACCGAGACCACGTGGCGCGGTTCGTCGGAATAGCCGCCGATCGGGGTGTCCTTGGCATGCGTGCCGAGCAGCGCCAGGCGCTTGATCTTCTTGCCGTCCAGCGGCAGCAGGCCCTTGTCGTTCTTCAGCAGCACCACAGCCTTGCGGGCCGCCTCGCGGGCCAGGGCGACGGCTTGCGGCGTCGCGGTCTTGGCGTCGGCGGTCTTTTCATCCGCATACGGATTTTCGAACAGGCCGCCTTCGAACTTGATCTTCAGCACCCGCGCCACGGCCGCGTCGACGGCGGCCTCGGGGATGCGGCCCGAACGCACCAGCTGGGGCAGCAGCACATAGGCCTCGCCATCCGGCAGTTCGACGTCGACCCCGGCGTTCATGGCCATCACCGCCGTGTCGGCCAGCTGGTCGGTCAGCTTGTGGCGGGTGATGATCTCCTTGATGGCGAAATAGTCGCTCATCGTCGCGCCTTCGAAGCCCCACTCGCCGCGCAGGATGTCGGTCAGCAGCCAGCGGTTGGCGTGCGAGGGCACCCCGTCGATCTCGTTGTAGCTGGGCATGACCGAGCGCACCGGCAGCTCCTTCACCGCCCGTTCGAACGGCGGGAAGAAGTTCTCGCGCAAGGTCCGCTCGGCGATCTGGGCCGGGCCGACATTGGTGCCGTTCTCGGGCTGGCCGTGGCCGGTCATGTGCTTGAGGGTGACGAACACCTTGTCGGGCGCCAGCGGCAGGGTCTTGCCCTGGAAGCCGCGGATAGCGGCCAGGCCCATCTCGGCGCAGACGTGCGGGTCCTCGCCGTAGGTCTCCTCGATACGACCCCAGCGCGGGTCGCGGGCCACGTCGACCACGGGGGCCAGGGCGATGTTCGAGCCCCGGGCGCGCATCTCCTTGGCGGCGACCGAGAACACGTGCTCGACCAGTTCCGGATCGAAGGTCGAGGCCAGGGCGATCGATTGCGGGAAGCTCGTCGCATCGCGGGCGACATAGCCGTGCAGGGCCTCGTCGTGCATCAGCATCGGGATGCCCAGGCGCGTGCTTTCCATCGCCCACTTCTGGGCGGCGTTGACGTATTTGGCCGTCTGCGGGGCGTTGCGGCCCACCGAGCCGTCCTCGGCGCCGGCGGCGGCGTTGACCTCGGTCGTCGGCTTCAGGCCACGGCGGTCGGTCGGGCGCGAGATCTGGCCCAGGCCGTCGGGGAAGTTCTTACTGGCCGTCTCGGGCGAGAAGTCGCCCGTCGGCGTCTGGATCGCGGCCTTGGTCAGCCAGATCCCGATCAGCTGGGCGGCCTTCTCCTCCAGCGTCATCCGCGAGAGCAGGTCCTTGACCCGCGCGTCGATCGGCTGGGCCGGATCCTTGTAGAGCGCCTTGCCGCCCGTCGCTTTCGGAGCCGCCCGGACCACGGGCGCCATGGCGGCGCCGAGAGCGGCCAGGCTGACGCCCAGCGTGCGGCGAGTAAGGGTGGTGGTCATCCTTGCGTTTCCCCAGCGTCTGTCACGGCGGCTTCGCGCCGTCTTGCCTGACACTATGGGAGAGCTTGTCAGACCACTCAAGCCCTAATGTTACCGGTCACTTTCGTTTACCTCGCGGCGGTCGTCGAAAGGCGCAAACCAAGCGCGCTCACCACCTTGAGCACGGTGTCGAAGCGTGGGTTACCGTCGACAGCCAGCGCCTTGTAGAGGCTTTGCCGTCCGAGCCCAGCCGCTTCCGCCACCTCGGTCATGCCCTTGGCTCGCGCCAGAACGCCCAGCGCATCGGCGATGAAGGCCGCGTCGTTGGTCGCCAGGGCCTCATCCAGATAGGCGGCGGCCGCCTCCGGGGTCTCGACATAAAGGGCCGGATCGAACGGCTGGGTGTCGATGCTCATGCATCCTCGCCTCGATAAGCGTCTCCCGCAGGAGACAGCACCAATCGACGCAAGAAAAGCTATCAAACCGTCACCCAGGCCGCAGCGAAGCGTAGAGCCGGGACCCAGGGGCCGCTGCACTGCGCTTGGCCCCTGGGTCCCGGATAAGCGCTACGCGCTTTCCGGGATGACGAGATTTAGAGGGTTCGGAGCTGCTCTCGCAATTTGCAGGAGCCTCACCCCGACCAGGCGTCGACCACGCTTTCCAGCACAGTCAGCGGGGTCGGGCCGACCAGCAGGGCGGTGTCGTGGTACTTGCGGATATCGAACTTGGCGCCGAGACGGGCCTTGGTCCGTTCGCGCAGGGCGGCCCAGACGGTGTGGCCCACCTTGTACGAGCAGGCCTGGGCGGGGTTGGCGCAATAGCGCTCGACCTCGCGGGTGATGCGGCCCTCGTCGTCGCCACCGGTCTCGACCATGTAGGCGATGGCCTTTTCGCGGCTCCAGCCCTTGGCGTGGATGCCGGTGTCGACCACGCAGCGCGAGGCGCGGAACAGGCGCGCCTGGTACATGCCCAGAAGGCCCAGGTCGTCGGTCTCGTAGAGGCCCATCTCCATGGCCACCTGCTCGGCATAGAGCGCCCAGCCCTCGGTGTTGGCCGAGAAGAACATGTTCTGGCGCAGGCGCGGCAGGCTGCCCTCGGCGGTCAGGGCCAGCTGGAAATGGTGGCCCGGCGCGGCCTCGTGATAGGTCAGGGTCGGCAGGGCGTAGCGGGGACGCTCGGCGGTGTCGCGCAGGTTGATGTAGAAGGCGCCGGGACGGGAGCCGTCCAGCGGCGGACGCTCGTAATAGCCGCCCGACGAGCCAGCCTCGGTGTAGGGCGGGATGCGGCGCACCTCGACCGGGATCTTCGGCGTGATCCCGAACCATTGCGGCAGCTTGGGCTGCATTTCGGCGATCAACCGATTGCAATAGGCCAGGATCTGGGCGCGGCCCTCGTCGGTGTTGGGATAGCTCTCGCCCGGCAGGTCCTTCAGCGCCGCCATGCGCTGGCCGACCGAGCCTTGCGTGAAACCGCGCTTCCTTAGGATCTCGTCCATCCGCGCCTGGATCTGCGCGCCCTCCTCCAGGCCAAGACGATGGACCTCGTCGGGGGTCTTCTCGGTGGTGGTGTAGATGCGCAGCAGGGCCGCGTAGAACGCATCGCCGTCCTTGAAGCGGTTCATGCCCGCCTCGTGCACGGCCTTGGCGCGGACGGCGGTCAGGGTCTCGATCTGGCGGTCCAGCGCCGGGTGGATGGCGCTGGTCAGCAGGGCGGCGGCCTTGGCGTCGTAGTCGCCATAGGCCTTGGCGCGGCGAGCCATCGAGGCGACCAGCACGTTCTTTTCCGGCGCCAGGGCGCGGAACTGCTTCAGCTGGCCGATGGCCTTGTCGAGGATGAAGTCCGACGGGATCACGCCCTTGGCCGCGTCGGCCCGCACCCGCTCGCTCTCCTGATCGAGCACGCCGGCGAACCCGGCCATGCGGGCCAGGTAGCTGTCGGCGTCGGCCGCCGACTTCACCTCGTGCTTGTTGTCCAGGAAGCTGGGGACCGACGAATAGCCGCCGTAGAACTGGGTCACCACGAACGGCCGCGACACCGCGCCGTAGTCGAAGCCCGAGGCCTTGTCGCGCGCGCCGTAATAGTAGGCGGCGGTGTCGTAGTTGACGGCGTCCTCGCCGGTCAGGGCCTTGCGATCGATGGCCTTCAGGCGCTTGAGCCGCTGCGCGGGTTCGCGGCGCTCCTTGAGCCAGGCGGCGATCGAGCGGTCGCCCAGCCTGGTGCGCGCGCCGGCGTCGAGGCCCAGATTGGTCGCCTGTTCGGGGCTCTCGGTCAGGTCTTCGTCGAAGAAGGCGTCGAACAGGGCGTAGAGCTTGGCGGCATCGCCTTTCGGGGCGGCCATGGCCGGCAGGGCCGTAGAGACGGCGGCGGCGGTCGCGCCCACCAACAACTGACGACGATCGAACTTCGTGGAATCGGACATGCGGCCCCCAAGGCAGACTTGGCCGCATGTCGGGAACAAAGCCGTCCGGCGCCTCGCGGCCCCGGGCGCCGGACGGCTCTAAAAGCTTACTTGCGGGGCGCCAGGATGTCGTCCAGGCGCGCCGGCGTGCCGACGATACGCTCCAGGCGCGGGTAACGCGGGCCGCCGCTGTAGTCGAGCTTCACCGTGCGGTAGCGCGAGCCTTCCTTGACCAGCAGCTCGACCGGAACACCCTTGGCGGTGGCCTTCACGGCGGCCTTCAGCTTGTCGGCGTCATAGGTGTCGCCGTTGACGGCCACGATGGTCAGGCCCTGGGTCAGGCCGGCCTTGAAGGCGGGACCGTCCCACTGCACGTCGGTCAGCACCGCGTCCGAACCCACCGTCAGGCCCAGCGAGTAGGACAGGTTGGTGTTCTTGGCGCGGGTCTCCGACGACTTGAAATACTCGGTCGGGGTGTCGGTATAGACCAGCTTGTAGCCGCCCCGGGTCAGGCCATCGAGGGGGGCCTTGGGGTTCACGCCCTCGATGCGGTCCTTCAGGAAGCTCGCCCAGTCGTTGGCCACCACGCCGTTCAGCGCCGCCACCACGTCGTCGAAGGTGTAGGTGTGCGACACGTACGAGCCGTCGGCGACGCCGAAGAAGGCCTTGGCGAAGTCGTCGAGCGACTTCTTGCCGCCGGTCTTCTCGCGGATCAGCGTGTCGGCGTCGAGCCAGACCAGCTGGCCTTCCGAATAGTAGTCCTCGCTGCGCTGGTAGGAGAGCCACGACAGCGGCTTGCGGCTGGCGATGATCGGGTCGTTGGTGGTGTCCTGCACCGGGCGCCAGTCGCGGCCGCGACGGTTGTCGTAAGTCGCCGCCGTCATGGCGATGGCGTCCAGCGTCTGCTCCTTGGAGAGCAGGGTCGAGCGCGACGACAGCACAAAGCCCCAATACTGGGTCTGGCCCTCATAGACCCACATCAGGCTGTCGCGCATCGGGGTGTTGAGGGTCGGGGTCCACAGGTCCGCGCCACGGCGGAACTTGCCGTTCCACGAGTGGGTGAACTCGTGGGGCAGCAGGTCGCGACCGACATAGGTCTTGTCCCACTCGGTGAAGTATTTGGGCGCGACGCGGTTCTCGCTCGAGCGGTGGTGCTCCAGGCCGATGCCGCCCAGCTGGTCCGACAGGGCCACCAGGAAGTCGTAATGGTCGTAGTGGTGCGAGCCGTACAGCTTGTAGGCCTGCTGCACGAGGTTCTTGTGGGCCTGGATCTGCTCGGGCTTGAACTCCAGGAGCTCGGGCTTGTCGGCGATCATGTTCAGGCGCACCGGGACCTTGGCGCCCGGATCAAGCTCGACCGACTTGAAGTAGCGGCCGGCGAACATCGGCGAGTCCACCAGGGTCTCGACCGTGGTCGGCTTGAAGCTGGTGACCTGGCCTTGCGTCTTGTCGATCTCCAGGGCCGAGGCGAACTGGAAGCCTTCCGGCAGCTTGACGGTCGGCTCGACCGTGATGCGGCGGGTGAAGTGGCCGGCCGGGTACATGGTCATCTGCAGCCATTGCAGGTTCAGCATGTCCGGCGTCATGACCATGCGGCCGACCTTGGTCTCGACCGGCGACAGGAACTTGTAGGCGACGGAGAGCTCGGTCACGCCGGCCGGCACGTCGATGTGGAAGGCGTTGACCTCGACCACGTCGCGCTTCCACGGGATCGTCTGGCCATTGGCCGTGATCACCAGGCCCGCCAGCTTGTCGATGTCGTTGCGCGGCGAGTGGCCGCCCGGAACCCACTGCGGATAGTAAAGGGTCATCGGGCCGGGCTTGGCGACCGGCAGGGTCAGCTTGATGTCGAAGATCTTGCGCTCGAGGTCGGTGGCGTCGACGTAGAGCTTCAGCACGCCCGGATAGGCCACGTCCTGCGGGGCGACGATCGGCGCCGTCGGGGCGGCCGGTTGCGGCAGGTAGTCCTGGGCGAGAGCGGCGCCGCCCACCAGCGACAGAAGCGAGACCGAGAAGAAAAGCGCTTTCAAGAAACGACCCCAATGCAGCCCGCGAACGTCCCCTCGCGGTAAGAAGCCTGGATGTTTCTTTTGTTAGGGGCCGCTTGTCGAGACGAACTTGACCGGACGGCGTTACGGCGACGCTGGTCGCTCAGCCCTTCGGCCGCCGCCAGATCAACCCCAGCAATAGATAGGCAATCGCCGCAACCGCCAGCGCGGGCAGGGTCGCGCCCAGCTGCGGCGCCAGGCGGCTGAAGCCCTGATAGGCCGCGATCCCGGCCGCCCAGGCCAGGAGGCCCGGCAGGTTCAGGCCCCAGGCGAAGGCGCTGGCGGCCTCGGGCCTGCGGCGGCGCACGACGAAGTGGTCGGTCAGCAGCACGCCGAACAGCGGCGCGAACACCGAGCCGATCAGCAGCAGGAAGCCTTCGTATCGGGCAAGCGGCGCCAAGAGCGCGATCAGCGTGCACAACGCGCCGAAGGCCAGGGCCAGGTGCGCGGGCCGCACCGGCGCCAGGGTGGCCGTCGAGACGGCGGCCGAGTGGATGTCGGCAAAGGCGTTGTCGGTCTCGTCGACGACGATCAGCAAGAGGGCGATGCCGCCGCCCGCCGCGGCCAGGGCCGTCAGCAGCAGCCCCTCCCCGCTTCCAGCGGCCAGAACGTAGCAGGCGCCCAGGCCCATGAACCAGATGTTGGCCAGCAGGTAGCCGGCGGCGCTGCCGCGGAACATCCGGCCGGATGAGCGGCCGAAACGCGTGTAGTCGGCGATCAGCGGCAGCCACGACAACGGCATGGCCACCACCAGGTCGACGCCCGCGCCGAAGCTCATCTCGCCGTTGCCGGCCTTGGCGAACAGCGCGGCCAGGTCGTGCTGGGCCAGCAGCCGCCAGGTCAGCCAGCCGGCCCCGCCCAGCAGCAGCCACAGGCCCCAGGCGCGCAGGAACCGTCGCACGAACGACACCGGCCCCATGAAGGCCAGCCAGGTCGCCAGGGCGCCGAACAGCACCGTCCAGGCGAGCGGGTTGGAGAGGCCGAAGGTCTGCCTGGCCAGGGCGTCGGCGGCGTCGCGCATGGCGATGATCTCGAACGCGCCCCAGCCGACCAGTTGCACCGCGTTCAGCACCGCCGGAACCGCCGCGCCCCGCGCGCCCAGCGCCAGCCGCAGCGTGCCCATGGCCGAAAGCCCGGTGTCGGCGCCGACCACCCCGGCCGCCGCCAGCAGCAGCGCGCCCAGCACCGAGCCGGTGACGATCGCCGCCAGCGCCATGCCGAGACTCAGGCCCGGAACCAGGAACGCACCGGCCTGCAGCACCAGAAGGCCGATGCCCAGGCTGAACCACAACGAGAAGGCGTCGCGCGCCCCGAACACCCGGCGCTCGGCCGGAACGGGGGTCAGCGGATCATAGGTGTCGTCGAGCTGGGCCATGACCGCGAGGCATAGCAGCTTGGCGTGCCTCCGCCTCTCCCCCTCCCCGTAAAATCCCCGCGAAAGCGGGGACCCAGGTGTTTTATCGTCGAGCGCCACGGGTTCCAGAAAAAGCCTGGGTCCCCGCTTTCGCGGGATTGGGCGGAGTGGAGTTGCACTCGCAGAGTGCGGCGAGAACGCGCTCCAAGAACACCAAGCCGACGATACGGCTTGCAGGTCGCATCCCAGACCGATCCGTGAGCAAATGTTTCCAATCGTGGCCAGACGGCGATCGGGTCTTGTAATTGCAAGTCGCTCTCAAGTATGGACGGCGGCACTGAAGCTCGTCCGTTCCGGAATCCCGTGAAAGCCGCCGCCGAACAGAACCGCCGCTCCTTCTGGCTGAAGCAGTTGCACCAGTGGCACTGGATCAGCGCGGCGATCAGCCTCGTGGGCATGCTGCTGTTCGCGATCACCGGCTTCACCCTGAACCACGCCGGCTCGATCGAAGCCGAGCCCAAGGTCGTCAGCAAGAAGGCGACCCTGCCGCCCGAACTGATCGCCGAACTGGCGTCGGGTCCGACCGAGGGCAAGCGCCCGCTGCCGATCAAGGTCGAGACCTGGCTCGACAAGGCCGTCGACGCCGACATCGCCCGCCGCGTCGGCGAATGGTCCGACGCCGAGGTCTATCTGGCCCTGGCCCGCCCCGGCGGCGACGCCTGGATCGCCATCGACCGCGAGACCGGCGAAGTCGAGCACGAAAAGACCACCCGCGGCTCGATCAGCCTGCTCAACGACCTGCACAAGGGCCGCAACACCGGCAAGGCCTGGAGCTGGTTCATCGATATCTTCGCCGGCGCCTGCGTGATCTTCACCGTCACCGGCCTGATCCTGCTTCAATTCCACGCCCGCGGGCGGCCGATGACCTGGCCGCTGACCGCCGCGGGGCTGGCCATTCCGCTCCTGATCATCATCCTGTTCGTCCACCTCTAGAGAAAGGCCGCCTTCCGTGAAGCGCACCGTCTCCCTGCTGACCTTCGCCGGCGCCGCCGTCGGCGCTCCGGCGATGGCCGCCGACCTCGCCGTCACCGTCGAGATCCCGCGCCTTTCGGTGGCCGAGTACCACAAGCCCTACGTCGCCATCTGGGTCGAGGGGCCCGACGCCACGGCCGCCGCCACCCTGGCCGTCTGGTACGATCCGGACTCCAAGGAAGACAAGGGCGAGAAGTGGCTGAAGGACATGCGCCAATGGTGGCGCAAGGCCGGCCGCACCATGAGCTTCCCGGCCGACGGCATCTCCTCGGCCACCCGCGCGCCGGGTCCGCAGAAGCTGACCTTCAGCGGCGCCAAGA
Source organism: Caulobacter sp. FG7 (assembly GCF_057808875.1). Classification (NCBI taxonomy): domain Bacteria; kingdom Pseudomonadati; phylum Pseudomonadota; class Alphaproteobacteria; order Caulobacterales; family Caulobacteraceae; genus Caulobacter; species Caulobacter sp. FG7. The sequence continues at coordinate 93,011 of NZ_JBMDIW010000004.1, read as the reverse complement.
GCCAGCTGTCGAAGCTGAAGCCCGGCGCCTACACCCTGGTGGTCGAAGCCGCCCGCGAAGTCGGCGGCCACGAGGCCGTCCGCGTGCCGTTCACCTGGGGCAAGCCCGGCAAGACCGCCTCCGCCAAGGGGACGGCCGAGCTCGGCGCCGTCTCGGTCACCGTCAAATAAGCAAGAGAGAAACGCCATGACCCTTCGCAAGCGCCTTCTCGCCCTCACGGCGGCGACCGTCGCCCTGACCCTGCCGCTGGCCGCCCACGCCCACCGCGCCTGGTTCGTCCCCTCGGCCACCATCCTGTCGGGCGAAGGCTCGTGGGTGACCGTCGACGCGGCCATCTCCAACGAGCTGTTCTACCCCGACCACCGCGCCATGCGCGTGGACGGCGTGGTCATCACCACCCCGGACGGTTCGACCGAGCCGTTGAAGAACGCCGCCACCGGCCAGTACCGCTCGGTGTTCGACGTCGAGCTGGCCAAGCCCGGCACCTACAAGATCGGCACCGCCTCCAACAGCGTGATGGCCAGCTGGACCGAGAACGGCGAGGTCAAGCGCTTCCGCGGCAGCGCCGACGACTTCGCCAAGCAGGTTCCGGCCGGCGCCGCCGACCTGAAGACGATCAAGAGCTTCAACCGCAACGAAACCTTCGTCACCCGCGGCGCCCCGACCGACACGGTGCTCAAGCCGACCGGCAAGGGCCTGGAGCTGGTTCCCGTCACCCACCCCAACGACGTGGTGGCCACCGAAGCGGCGACCTTCAAGTTCCTGATCGACGGCAAGCCCGCCGCCGACCTGGAAGTGACGATCGTGCCGGGTAACTCGCGCTATCGCGCCACCCCGGGCGAGATCAAGGTCAAGACCGGCCCCGACGGCGCCTTCAAGGTCACCCTGCCGGAAGCCGGCATGTATTGGCTGAACGCCAGCGTCCGCACCGGCGAGACCGGCCGCGGCGGCATGGGCGGCCCTCCGGGCGGCCCCGGCGGCCAAGGCGGTCCGGGCGGCGGCGCTCCCGGCGGTCAGCCCCAGGCCCCGACGGCCCTGGCCGGCAACGGCTTCTCGGCCAGCTACACCGCGACGTTCGAAGCCCAGCGTCCGTAACCTGACCTGCTCCTCCCCCGCTCGCGGGGGAGGGGGACCACGAAGTGGTGGAGGGGGCGGCCGCGCGCACGGCGCTTGAACTCGCCCCCTCCGTCACGCTGCGTATCCGCAGCGCGCCACCTCCCCCGCTTCGCGAGGGAGGAGCCTGGACACAGCCTCCCCCATGACCCGCGTCCTCGTTCCCATGCTCAGCGAACCGCCGGCCCGGCCGGTGGGCGGGGTCGTGCGCGCGTTCGACGGCGCGACCATGGGCACGACCTGGTCGGTCAAGGCGGTGCTGCCGGTCACCACCGACCTGGCGGCCATGACCGCCATGGTCCAGCGCGCGCTGGACAAGGTCGTCGCCGAGATGAGCGCCTGGGACCCGATGTCGGCGCTCTCCCGCTTCAACCGCTCCGCCCCCGGAACCTGGACCGTCCTGCCGGCCGGCTTCGCCGCCGTGCTGCGCCGCGCCCTGGAAGTGGCCACCGATAGCGACGGCGCCTTCGACCCGACCCTCGGCGCGGTCACCGACCTCTGGGGTTTCGGCCCCCGCCCCTTCTCCGGCGAGCCGCCCAGCGCCGAGGCGCTGGACGCCGCCCGCGCGCCCATCGGCTGGCGCCGCGTGACGCTGGACGGCGACGCGCTGTTTCAGCCGGGCGGTCTCGCCATCGACCTCAACGGCATCGCCAAGGGCTTCGGCGTCGACGAGGCCGCCCGCGCCCTCGACCGGGCCGGCGTGCGCTCCTACCTCGTCGAGGTCGGCGGCGAACTGCGCGGCACGGGCGCCAAGCCCGACGGCCAGCCCTGGTGGGTCGAGCTGGAGCGTCCGCCGGTCACCTCAGCCAATGACGAGGCCTCGCCCCGCACCCTGCTGGCCCTGCACGGCCTGTCGGTGGCGACCTCGGGCGACTACCGCCGCTTCTTCGACCATGCGGGCAAGCGCTACGCCCACACGCTGGACCCTGCCTCGGGCGCCCCTTGCGACGCCGGCGTGGTCAGCGTCACCGTCATCCATCCCGAGTGCATGACCGCCGACGCCCTGGCTACGGCCCTTACCGTCATGGGCCCCGACGCCGCCATCGCCCTGGCCACGGCACGAAACCTGCCGGCCCTGGTGGTCACCCGTGGCCCGAACGGCCTGTCCGAGCGCCTGTCGCCGGCCCTGCAGGCGATGCTCGACGAATGACCGACCTCATCTCCAGCCTGCCGCCGGACGCGCGCCGCCTGGCCCTGGCAGCCGTCGTCGTCGGCCTCTACCTGCTGCTGTGCGCCGGGATCGCCCTGAAGGTGGCCCTGCGCAAGCGCAAGGCCCGCCGCGAGGAGGCCGCCCTGGCGTCCGGCGCGGGCGAGCCGGTGCTGGTGGCCTTCGCCAGCCAGACCGGTTTCGCCGAGGAGCTGGCCATGGCCACGGCCAAGGCCCTCCAGGCGGCGAGCCTGCCGGTGCGCCTGCGCGAACTGGCCGCCGTCGAAACCTCCGACCTGACAGGCCGCGCCCTCTTCATCGTCAGCACCACCGGCGAGGGCGACGCGCCCGACAACGCCCGCCGCTTCATCCGCGACGTCATGGCGACCGAGCCGGACCTGGCCAAGCTGACCTACGCCGTGCTGGCCCTGGGCGACTCCACCTACGCCCAATACTGCGCCTTCGGCCGCAGCCTGGACGCCTGGCTGGCCCGCAACGGCGCCGCGCGCCTGTTCGACACCGTCGAGGTCGACGACGGCGAGGCCGCCGCCCTGCGGCATTGGCAGTCTCAGCTGTCCGTGCTCACGGGCTCCACCGACGCGCCCGACTGGAGCCGACCGGCCTATGGCCGCTGGAAACTGGCCGACCGCCGCCTGCTCAATCCCGGCTCGGCCGGCGAAGGCGCCTTCCACGTGCGCCTTGAGCCGCAGGACGGCGGCGCGGCCTGGCAGGCCGGCGACATCGTCGAGATCGGTCCGCGCAACGCCCCGGCCGAGGTCGCCGACCTGCTGGCCCGCCTGTCGCTGAGCGCCGAAGCGCCGGTGAAGGCCGACGAGGCCGCCGCCTTGGGCGAGGCCCTGTCCTGGCGGCGGTTGCCGCATGAGGACGCGGCCATCAAGGCCCTGGCCGGAACCACGCCCCAGGCCCTGGTCGACGCCTTGCCGGCCCTGCCGCACCGCGAATACTCCATCGCCTCCCTGCCCGCCGACGGCGGGGTCGAGCTGGTCGTGCGCCTGATGCGCCGCGCCGACGGCAAGCCGGGCCTGGGCTCAGGGTGGCTGATCGAGCATTCCGCCGTCGGCGACCAGATCGCCGGCCGGGTGCGCTCCAACCGCAGCTTCCACGCCCCGGGCGACGATCGCCCGATGATCCTGATCGGCGCGGGCACGGGCCTGGCGGGCCTGCGCAGCCACCTGAAGGCCCGCGCCGCCCTGGGCCGCAAGCGGAACTGGCTGGTGTTCGGCGAGCGCTCGTCGGCGCACGACTTCTTCCATCGGGACGAGATCGAGGCCTGGGTCGCCTCGGGCGTGCTCGAACGGCTCGACCTGGCCTTCTCCCGAGACCAGGCAGAAAAGGTCTACGTCCAGCATCGCCTCCGCGCAGCCGCCGACGAGGTCCGGGCCTGGCTGGCGCGGGGCGCGGCGATCTATGTCTGCGGCTCGCTGGAAGGCATGTCGCGCGAAGTGCACGCGGCGCTAGGCGAGATCCTGGGCGCAGGCGCGCTGGAGGACCTGGCCGACCAGGGACGCTATCGCCGGGACGTCTACTGAGGGGCTACGGCGCCAACCGATCCCGCTCCTGCGGCGTATTGGCGCCCAGCAACCGCGCCTTCGCCTCCTCGGGACAAGCCAACACCACAAGCCCCGCCCGCTCGACCAGCCGCCGTAAAGGCCAGCCCGCCTGCGCCCCTTCCGGCAGAGCGTCCAACGGCAGCACCATCGGCACCGGCGAGACGTCGAACGTCGCCCCCGCCTCCGCCGCCAGCAACGGCGCTAGGTCCTCCGCCGTCAGGGTCGGCGCATCGACCGCCAGCACCAGGGCCCAATCGCAGCCGCGCGCCCGCAGCGCCGCCGCCCCGGCCAGCACCCCGCCGACCGGGCCCGCGCCCTCCTCGGGATCCGGAACCCAATCGAGGCCGTAGTCACGCCCGGCGGTCAGCACTTCAGCCGCGCCGGCGGCCCTGGCCAAGGCCGCCACGCGGTCGACGGCCCGCACGCCGCCCCAGTCGATCAGGGCCTTGTCCCGCCCCATCCGGACCGAGCCGCCGCCGCACAGAATGATGGCTCCAAGGCGAGCGTCACGCGTGTTCATGCCCCCCTTCCCTACGCCTTGCCGGGAGGCTCGACCAAGGCTCCGCTTCCCCCTGGCGCGAGAAACGGTCTAGACTCGCCCAAAAGGGACGGACTTCTCAGTATGAACGAACGCACCGAGCGCACCCGGCGGCGCAGCAGCCAGAGCGCCACGATCCGCGACGTCGCGGCCCGCGCCGGCGTGTCCCCGATGACCGTCTCGCGGGTCATCAACCGCGAGTCCACGGTCAAGGAAGAGACACGGGCCCTGGTCGAGCAGGCCATCGCCGAGCTGAACTACGCCCCCAACCCCGCCGCTCGCAGCCTGGCGGGCAGCGCCCCGTTCCGCATCGGCCTGCTCTACGACAACCCCTCGACCGGCTACCTTTCGGAGTTCCTGGTCGGCGCCCTCGACGAAAGCAGCCGCACCGGCTCGCAGATCGTCATCGAGAAATGCGCCGAACCGGAACTGGCCGGCGCCACCCTGGCCCGCCTGCTGAAGACCGGCGTCGACGGGCTGATCCTGCCGCCGCCGCTGTGCGAGTCCCAGACCGTGCTGGCCGAGGTGAAGGCCGCCGGCGCCGCCGCCGTGGCCGTCGCGCCGGGCATGGCCAGCAGCGACATGGCCACTATCCGGATCGACAACGAGGCGGCCGCCTTCGAACTGACCCAGCACCTACTGGCGCTGGGCCACAAGCGCTTCGGCTTCATCAAGGGCCACCCCAACCAGACGGTCAGCCAGCAGCGGATGGACGGCTTCATGACCGCCCTGAAGGCGGCCGGGATCCCGCAGGAAGACGTCCGCGTCGAGCAGGGCTACTTCACCTATCGCTCGGGTCTGGAGGCGGCCGAACGGCTGCTGAACGTCAAGGAGCGCCCGACCGCGATCTTCGCCGCCAACGACGACATGGCCGCCGCCACCGCCGGTCTCGCGCACCGCCTCGGCCTCGATGTGCCCGGCGACGTCTCGATCGTCGGCTTCGACGACACCTCGATCGCCGCCAACATCTGGCCGGCCCTGACCACCGTTCACCAGCCCATCGCCGCCATGGCCCGCGCCGCCGTCGACCTGGTGCTGGAAGAGATCCGCCGCCACCGCGACGGAACCGGCGAGCCGCGGCAACTGATGCACCCCCACACGCTGATCGTGCGGGATTCGACGGGACCGGCGGCGCAGTAAACAGCTCCTCCCCCGCATGGCGGGGGAGGTGGCGCGCTGCGGATACGCAGCGTGACGGAGGGGGCGACCGCCTCCTCAGCGCCCAGTCTCGCCCCCTCCACCACTTCGTGGTCCCCCTCCCCCGCAAACGGGGGAGGAGAAAGCCCAAGCGCGCAGCGCTTCTGCCGATGACCTCAGAACAGTTGTCAGACAACTCCCTTGCGCCCCTCCACATGTTAGCGCTAACAAGTCAGGGAGTTACGAAGCGTGGCGGCAGGGCGACGATCCCTGCCCGCGCGAAAGGGAGAAAACGCGGTGGGCGTGACGCAATACCTTCCCGAGGACTGGCGGGAAGCGACCCTTCTGGGCCGCATCGACTTTGGCCAGGGCCCGACCCCCGTCCTGATCCGCGGCGGCCATGTCGAGGACGTCAGCAAGATCGCCCCCACGCTCGCCGACCTGATGAACGCCTACGCTCCGGGCGACGCGATCCCGCGCGGCCTCGACAAGGGTCCGCTCGAAAAGCTCGACCTGCGCCCGGTCTGGGACGACCCGCAGGGCAATGCGCCGGCCAAGCTGCTGGCCCCCGTCGACCTGCAATGCTTGAAGGCCGCCGGCGTCACCTTCGCCGTCTCGACCCTGGAGCGGGTGATCGAGGAACGCGCCCGCGGCGACGCCGCCAAGGCCCTGGAAATCCGCCAGCAGCTGTCCGACCGCATGGGCGGCGACCTCAAGAGCGTCGAGCCCGGTTCGGAAGGCGCCGCGCGCCTCAAGGAAGCGCTCGTGGCCGACGGCCTGTGGTCGCAGTATCTGGAAGTAGCCATCGGCCCCGACGCCGAGATCTTCACCAAGGGCCCGACGCTGTCGTCGATGGGCTGGGGCGACCAGGTCGGCGTCCGCAAGGACAGCCACTGGAACAACCCCGAGCCGGAAGTCGTGCTGCTGGTCGACGGCTCGGGCGAGATCCGCGGCGCATCGCTGGGCAACGACGTCAACCTGCGCGACTTCGAGGGTCGATCGGCCCTGCTGCTCAGCAAGGCCAAGGACAACAACGCCTCCTGCTCGATCGGCCCGTTCTTCCGCCTGTTCGACGCCTCGTTCAGCCTCGACGACGTGCGTTCGGCCGAGGTCGAGCTGAAGATCACCGGCCGCGACGACTTCGTGCTCGACGGCAAGTCGAACATGAGCCTGATCAGCCGCGATCCGGCCGTGCTGGCCGGCCAGGCCTACGGCAAGCAGCACCAGTATCCGGACGGCTTCGTGCTGTTCCTGGGCACCATGTTCGCCCCGATCCAGGACCGCGACGCGCCCGGCCAGGGCTTCACCCACAAGGTCGGCGACCGCGTCCGCGTCTCGACCCCCAAGCTGGGCGTGCTCGAGAACGAGGTGACCACCTGCGACCAGGCCAAGCCCTGGACCTTCGGCATCTCGGCCCTGATCCGCAACCTGGCCGGCCGCGGCCTGCTGTGATCCTCGTTTCCTCTTTCCAGGCGTAAGCGCATGTCCTCTGCCATCTATCCCAGCCTCCAGGGCAAGCGCGTCGTCATCACCGGCGGCGGCTCCGGCATCGGCGCGGGCATCACCACCGCTTTCGCGCGCCAAGGGGCGGAAGTGATCTTCGTCGACATCGCCGCCGAGGACTCGGAGGCCCTGGTCGCCGACCTGGCCGACGCCCCGATCAAGCCGGTGTTCAAGCCGGTCGACCTGACCGACCTCGAAGCCGTGAAGGCCTTCTTCGCCGAGACCGGCCCGATCGACGTGCTGGTCAACAACGCCGGCAACGACGACCGTCACAGCCTGGCCGACGTGACCCCGGCCTACTGGGACAACCGCATGAACGTGAACCTGCGTCACATGCTGTTCTGCGCCCAGGCCGCGGCCCCCGGCATGAAGGCGCGCGGCGGCGGCGCGATCATCAATTTCGGCTCGATCAGCTGGCACCTGGGCCTGGAGGACCTCGTCCTCTACGAAACCGCCAAGGCCGGCATCGAGGGCATGACCCGCGCCCTGGCCCGCGAGCTCGGCCCCGACGACATCCGCGTCACCTGCGTGGTGCCCGGCAACGTCAAGACCAAGCGCCAAGAGAAATGGTACACCCCCGAAGGCGAGGCCGAGATCGTCAAGGCCCAGGCCGTCAAGGGCCGCATCCTGCCGGCCAACGTGGCCTCGCTGGTGCTGTTCCTGGCCTCGGACGACGGCAGCCTGTGCACCGGCCACGAATACTGGATCGACGCCGGCTGGCGATAAGCCGGGCGGGACCGAAACCCTCGTTCTTCGACAAGCTCAGGATGAGGGTTTCTACTGCGACGACTGAAATAGCCCTCATCCTGAGCCTGTCGAAGGACGAGGGCGGGCCCACGGGAAGACCAAAATGTCCGCTGCCCCCACCTGCGTCTGGGACCTGAAGGCCACGCTCGGCGAAGGGCCGATCTGGCATGGCGACGCCGTCTGGTTCGTCGACATCAAGGGCCACAGGGTCCACCGCTACGCCCCCGCCACCGGCGAGACCGCCAGCTGGGACGCTCCCGACCAGGTGACCTTCGTCGCGCCGCGCGTCGGCGGCGGCTTCGTCGCGGGCCTGAAAAGCGGCCTGCACCACTTCACGCCGGAGCTCGGCTTCACCTTCATTTCCGAGATCGAGGACGCCGGCCTCGACAACCGCCCCAACGACTCGACGGTCGATGCGGAAGGCCGCCTGTGGTTCGGCACCATGCACGACGCCGAAGAGGCCGACAGCGGCGCGCTCTACCGGCTTGAAGCCGACGGCTCCCTCACGCAGCACGACGCCGGCATCTGCATCACCAACGGCCCGGCCGTCTCGCCCGACGGCAAGATCTTCTACCACACCGACACCCTCGGAAAGGTGATCTGGGCCTTCGACATCGGCGAAGGCGGCGCCCTGTCGAACAAGCGCGAATTCTTCCGCCTCGCGATCGACGACGCCTGGCCCGACGGCTCGGTGGTCGACGCCGAGGGCTTCGTCTGGACGGCCCTGTGGGGTGGTCGCGGCGCCATCCGCATCTCGCCGCAAGGCCAGGTCGTGCGGCGCGTCGAGCTGCCGGCCATCAACGTCACCAAGCCGTGTTTTGGCGGACCGGACCTGAAGACCCTCTACTTCACCACCGCCCGCAAAGGCCTGAGCGACGAGCAACTCGCCGCCGCCCCGCTGTGCGGGGGCCTGTTCGCCCTGCCCGTCGACGTCGCCGGGCAGCCCCAATACGAGGTGCGCCTTGACCTCCCCCAATAACGTTTCGAGCCGTACGCCGCGCCGCTTCCGCTCACGCGACTGGTTCGACAACCCCGACCACATCGATATGACCGCGCTCTATCTGGAGCGCTTCATGAACTACGGGATCACCCCGGAAGAGCTGCGCAGCGGCAAGCCGATCATCGGCATCGCCCAGACCGGCAGCGACATCTCGCCGTGCAACCGCATCCATCTGGACCTGGTGGCCCGGGTGCGCGACGGGATCCGCGACGCCGGCGGCATTCCGATGGAGTTCCCGGTCCACCCGATCTTCGAGAACTGCCGTCGCCCAACGGCGGCCCTGGACCGGAACCTGTCGTACCTCGGCCTCGTCGAGACCCTGCACGGTTATCCGATCGACGCCGTCGTCCTGACCACCGGCTGCGACAAGACCACCCCGGCCGGCATCATGGCCGCCACCACGGTCAACATCCCGGCCATCGTGCTGTCCGGCGGCCCGATGCTGGACGGCTGGCACGAGGGCGAGCTCGTGGGTTCAGGCACCGTGATCTGGCGCTCGCGCCGCAAGCTGGCGGCCGGCGAGATCGACGAGAACGAGTTCATCGAGCGCGCGGCCTCCTCGGCCCCCTCGGCCGGTCACTGCAACACCATGGGCACGGCCTCGACGATGAACGCGGTCGCCGAGGCGCTGGGCCTGTCGCTGACCGGCTGCGCGGCGATCCCCGCCCCCTATCGCGAGCGCGGCCAGATGGCCTATCGCACCGGCCAGCGGATCGTCGACCTGGCCTATGACGACGTCAAACCGCTCGACATCCTGACCAGGAAGGCCTTCGAGAACGCCATCGCCCTGGTGGCGGCGGCCGGCGGTTCGACCAACGCCCAGCCGCACATCGCCGCCATGGCGCGGCATGCGGGCCTGGAGATCACCGCCGACGACTGGCGGGCGGCCTACGACATCCCGCTGATCGTCAACATGCAGCCGGCCGGCAAGTACCTGGGCGAGCGCTTCCACCGGGCCGGCGGCGCGCCGGCGGTGCTGTGGGAACTGCTGCAGCAGGGCCGCCTGCACGGCGACGTGCTGACCGTCACCGGCAAGACCATGGCCGAGAACCTGCAAGGGCGCGAAACGTCCGACCGCGAGGTGATCTTCCCCTACGCCGAGCCCTTGGCTGAAAAGGCGGGTTTCCTCGTTTTGCGCGGCAACCTGTTCGACTTCGCGATCATGAAGGCCAGCGTCATCGGCGCCGACTTCCGCGAGCGCTACCTGTCCAAGCCGGGCCAGGAAGGCGTGTTCGAGGCCCGGGCCATCGTCTTCGACGGCTCGGACGACTATCACGCCCGGATCAACGATCCGGCCCTGAACATCGACGAGAGCTGCATCCTGGTCATCCGCGGCGCGGGTCCGATCGGTTGGCCCGGCTCGGCCGAGGTGGTCAACATGCAGCCGCCCGATCACCTACTGAAGAAGGGGATCATGAGTCTGCCCACCCTCGGCGACGGCCGCCAGTCTGGCACCGCCGACAGCCCCTCGATCCTCAACGCCTCGCCCGAAAGCGCGGTGGGCGGGGGCCTGTCGTGGCTGCGCACTGGCGATGTGATCCGCATCGACATCAACACCGGCCGCTGCGACGCGCTGGTGGACGAGGCCGTGATCGCCGAGCGCCGCAAGGAGGGCATCCCGGCCGTGCCGGCGACCATGACCCCCTGGCAGGAAATCTACCGCGCCCACGCCAGCCAGCTCGACACCGGCGGGGTGCTGGAGTTCGCCGTGAAGTACCAGGACCTGGCGGCGAAGCTGCCCAGGCACAATCACTAGAAGCCGCGCTGCGGACCTCGCCCTTCGACGGGCTCAGGGTGAGGTCCTTCTGAACCGCCGATCAGATTGAGAACCTCATCCTGAGCTTGTCGAAGGACGAGGTTCTCACACTCCCCTCCGCGAGGGGAAAGGAAGAGGAAGCTCCTGGATGTTCTCGCGCCGCCGACTGATGGCCACGATCGCCGGCCTGACAGCGCTGCCTTCCCTGCCCGCCTTCGCGGCTGGGCAAAAGCGCGTCATCGCCCTGGACGTCGCCAAAGCCACGACGCCGGTCGACCGCTTCTTCGACCTGTCGATCGGCTCGGACTATCCGGGCACCCTGCTGCGCGAGGACAGCCTGGCCCAACTCAAGACGACGTCGGACGAGCTGAAGTTCCGCTACATCCGCTTCCACGCCATCTTCCACGACGTGCTAGGCACGGTGAAGAAAGGGGCCGACGGCAAGATCACGTACGACTGGACCAAGATCGACCAGCTCTACGACCGCCTGCTGGCCATGGGCCTCAAGCCCTTCATCGAGCTGGGCTTCACGCCGGAAGCCATGAAGACCTCGGACCTGACGATCTTCTGGTGGAAGGGCAACACCTCGCACCCGCAGTTCGAGCCGTGGGCGCACCTGATCGACGCGTTCGTCAAACACCTGCGCAAGCGCTACGGCGAGGCCGAGGTCCGCACCTGGTTCTTCGAGGTGTGGAACGAGCCCAATCTCGACGGCTTCTGGGAAAAGGCCGACCAGAAAGTCTATTTCGACCTCTACGCCCTGACATCCAAGACCATCAAGGCGATCGACCCCACCTTGCGCGTCGGCGGCCCGTCGACGGCCGGCGCGGCCTGGGTTCCCGAGTTCCTGGCCTACTGCAAGGCCAATGGCGCGGCGGTCGACTTCGTCACCACCCACACCTACGGCGTAGAAGGCGGCTTCCTCGACGAGAACGGCAAGGACGACACCAAGCTGTCGGCCAATCCCGACGCCGTCATCGGCGACGTGCGCAAGGTGCGCCGCGAGATCGAGGCCTCGGCCTATCCGGGCCTGCCGCTCTACTTCACCGAATGGAGCACCAGCTACACGCCGCGCGACCCGGTGCACGACAGCTATCACAGCGCCGCCTACATCCTGGCCAAGCTGAAGGGCGTCAAAGGGATCGTCCAGGGCATGAGCTACTGGACCTACAGCGACCTCTTCGAGGAGCCGGGCCCGCCGACCGCGCCGTTCCAGGGCGGCTTTGGCCTGATGAATCCGGAGGGGATCCGCAAGCCCTCGTGGTTCGCCTACAAGTACCTGGCGGCCCTGCGCGGCAGGGAAGTTCCGTCTACGGACAATAGCGTGCTCGCCTCGGTGGACGGCGGCAAGGTCGCGGCCCTGGTCTGGGACTTCAGCCAGCCGGTGCAGCCGACCAGCAACCGCTCCTACTTCACCAAGGTGCAGCCCGCCGCCGAAACGCCCGGCGCGGCGCTGAGCGTCGCGGGACTGAAGCCCGGCCGCTACCGCCTGCGGGCCCAGCGCACCGGCTTCCGGGCCAACGACGCCTACACCGCCTATATCGAACTGGGCATGCCGCAGAAGCTCACCACCGACCAGGTGGGCAAACTCCAGGCCCTGACCGCCGACAAGCCGGAGATCGACCGCACGATCACCGTCGGCAAGGACGGCGTGGCGAGCCTCGACTTCGCTTTGCGCCAGAACGACCTGGTGCTGGTGACCCTGGAGCGGGTGTAAGATGCTCCCCCTGAAGGGGGAGCTGTCGCGAAGCGACTGAGAGGGAAGTGATTGCGGCAGGTCAGCAGCCGCTTCCCCCTCCGGCCCTCCGGGCCACCTCCCCCTTCAGGGGGAGGATCTGGCCCTTGCTCCCGCGCGCCGTTCACGCCATCTGCGGACCTGCAAAGCAGGAGCCTTCATGAGCGTCGTCGCCGCCTACGCCTATGTCGACGGAAAGCGGGTCCGGGAGATCCGGCTCGATGATCCGGACAGCCTGGCGCCCCGTGACGGCGAGTTCGTGTGGATCGGGCTGGTGGATCCGCGCGAGGACGAACTGCGCATCCTGCAGGAGCGCTTCGACCTGCACCCGCTGGCCGTCGAGGACGCCCAGCACGCGCGCCAGATGCCCAAGGTCGACATCTACGGCAATCAGCTGTTCGTGGTCGCCAAGACCGCCCAGATGGTCGAGAGCCGCATCGTCTTCGGCGAAACCGACATCTTCGTCGGGCCGCACTTCCTGATCAGCGTGCGCCACGGCTCGGCCCGCGCCCACCTGGAACTGCGCGCCCACCTGGAAGCTATGCCCGCCCTGCTGGCCCACGGCGGCGACTACGTGCTGCACGCCGTGCTCGACTTCATCGTCGACGGCTACCTGCCGGTGGTCGACGCCATCGAGGACGAACTGGCCGAGATGGAGCGGCGGGCGCTGGACGCCTTCCTCAGCCGGGCCGAGATCACCCGCCTCTTCACCCTGCGCCGCGAACTGACCAAGTTCCTGCGGCTGCTGGGGCCCATGGCCCAGGTCGCCGGCTATCTCGAGCATCACGAGACGCCGTGCATCGATCCCGAGGTGAAGCCCTACTTCCGCGACATCCGCGACCACGTCGCCCGCGTGGACCTGCTGATCGCGGGCCTGGGCGAAGTGCTCAATTCGGTGTTCGAGGTCAGTTCGCTGCTGGAGCAGCAGCGCCAGGGCGTCATCACCCGCCAGCTGGCCGCCTGGGCCGCCATGCTGGCCGTGCCCACCGCCGTCGCCGGCGTCTACGGCATGAACTTCGAGCACATGCCGGAGCTGAAATGGACCTTCGGCTATCCGCTGGTCCTGGGCGTCATCACCGTGGTCTGCGCCCTGCTTTACCGGCGCTTCAAGAAGGCAGGCTGGCTGTAGAGCGAGAACGAAAACCTCGTCCTTCGACAGGCTCAGGATGAGGTTTTCTACTGCACGGCCTGGAAAATGGTCCTCACCCTGAGCTTGTCGAAGGGCGAGGACCGCGCAATGCGGCTCAGCCTCCGACCGCGCCCGAGCCGAAGTCGAACTGCTCGGGCCGCGGCTTGCCGCCGCCGAAGTTCCAGGTGAAGCCGAAGAAGATCGCCCGCACGTTGGCCGTGCGCAGGGTGACGTCCTTCAGGGTCGGCGTGTCGGTGACGGCCTTGTCCTCGAAGCTGTCCAGGGCGTCCTGCACGGTCACGACGAACGACAGCTTGTCGTTGACCTTCCGGCGATAGCCCAGATTGACCATCTGGAACGGCTCGCGATGGCCCTGCGGGGTCAGGCGCTTGCCCGAGGTGAAGGCGTTGATCTGGAAGAAGTCCTTCGGTGTCGCCTGCCAGTTGACGTTGGCGCGGCCCGACAGGGTGGTCGCCGAGCGTGTGCCCGAGAAGCCGAGGTTGCCCGCGTCGATCTCGTTCCAGAAGGCGTTGGCGCTGACGTTGTAGGTGATCTTGGGCGTCAGGCGGCCGTTGGCCACCAGTTCCAGGCCGCCGTTGCGGCTCTTGTTGAGGTTCTCGCGCGTGGTCAGCAGCACGCCGTCGCCCAGGTCGCGGACCACGTCGGTGACCACACCCTCGCTGCTGCGGTAGTAGGCCGTGGCCAGGTAGTAGGCCGGGCCCTTGCGATACTGCCAGCCCAGCTCGAACGAGTCGGTGACCTGCGGCTTCAGATAGGGGTTGCCCGCCCGGTAGTTCTGCGGGTCCTGGTAGACGCGATAGGGGTTCAGGTCCTGCACCTGCGGGCGCTGGACGCGGCGGCTGTAGCTACCCTTGAAGGTGTTGTTCTCGTTGACGGTGTAGCCCAGGTGCAGGCTGGGATAGACCTTGAAGTAGTCGTTCTCGAAGGTCTGGCCGCCGGTGACCTGGTCGCCGTTGATCTGCACCTGCTCGGCGCGCAGGCCGCCCTGGGCGGTGAAGTCGCCGAACGCCTTCTCGTAGGTGACGTAACCGGCATAGACGTCCTGGTCGAACAGGAAGCGGTTGGTGCGGGCCGGGTCGACCGTCTGGGCGCCGAGCGACGGTCCGGTGGAGCCGTGATTGTCGTAGTCGTTCTTGACCCATTCGAAGTCGAGGCCGGTCTTCAGCGTGCCGCCGCCGACATTGGGGCGCGCATAGTCGGTCTTGAAGTTCGTCCGCTCCTGGTCGGCCCCGAAGCCGAACAGCTCGTAGGCGTCGGCGCCCGCGCTGTAGTCGGTGAAGGCCGTGGAATTGCGCGAGAAGTCGGTCTGCTCGTACTCTAGGTGCGCCGTCAGCTGGTGCTCGGAGCCCTTGAACTGGTGACGCCAGTCGGCGCTGACAGCCTTGTTGTCGCGCTTCATCGCCGCGTCGGTGGCGCGCGTGTAGTCGGGGAAGGCGCCGGTGGTCTCGTAGGTCTCGTCACCGGTGGTGTCGAACTTCATCCGGCGATAGCGGACCTCGCCGCTCAGGCGGTCCTTCGGGGTCAGGTCGTAGTCGATCCCGCCGCGCAGGTTGACCATGTCGCCGTCGTTCTCGAAGACGCCGTCCTGGCTGCTCGTGCCCGCCGCCGTGGTGCGGTCGATGGTCTGCCAGGCCTTCTGCTGTTCGTGGCGGAAGCCGGCGTCGCCCGACAGGGTCAGCTTGCCGTTGACGTAATTGCCGCTGACGCCGCCGTTGTAGCGGCCGTCGGTGCTGGCGTTGGCCCGCAGCGTGCCGGTCGCGCCCGGCTTGCGGGTCTGCTTGGTGACCAGGTTGATGATCCCGGCCGTGCCGTCCGGACGGAAGGCGGCCGACGGGTTGGTCATCACCTCGACGCGGTCGATCTGGTCGGCCGGCATGGCCTGCAAGGCGTCGCCGCGACCGTCGCCGTTGAACATGCCCGACGGCTTGCCGTCGATCAGGATAGTGACGTTGCTGTCGCCGCGCAGGCTGACATTGCCCTGCACGTCGACCTCGACCGAGGGGATGTTGCGCAGGGCGTCGGCGATAGAGCCGGTGCGCGCGGTCAGGTCGTTGGCGACGCTGTAGCTGCGGCGGTCGATCGAGCTGCGCATGGCGGCGCCGTCGCCGGTGACGGTGACGCCCTCGACGGCGGCGGGCGCGGCTTTCGGCGCCGCGGCCGGACCGCCCTGGGCGGGGGCCGGAGCCGCCGTCTGGGCCAGGGCCAGGCAAGGCGTCGCGACGATGGCGGCGGCGGAGAAAAGGATGGTCTTCAGGCGCAAGGCGCGTCCCCCGAGGCAGGCTCGTCGAGGCGCCGCGAGCGGACGGTCCGCGCTGGTCTCGACCTTCAGCGGTAAAGCGCGGCCGGCTTTCCGGGGCAAATTTCTTTTCGGCAATGTTGCATTGGCGCCGCCCGGCGTGGCGCCGGTGCAACGGCCCTCACGCCCTGCTCCGCCCCGTGGACGATCGCACCGATGACAACGTTGCCATCGCCCCTTGCGAGCGCCGTCGGACCTGACACTATCGCCCGGCGAAGCGGCGGCGGTCGCGGCGGGAATCCCGCAAAAACCGCCGCTTGCGTGCTGATACCGGTAACACTAAGGTCGCCGGCAACTAAGGTCCCTGCGGGGGCGCGTTAGGGATCAAAGCAGGCCCTTCAAGGGTCAGTTCGGGGAGGAACCCAGTGGCATCAGTTTCCAGCGCCGGGCCTAGCGCCGGCATGAGCGCCGACGGCGCGAAGGTGAACATGGCCTTCGTCGCCGCCATCGTGGCCGTGGCCACCATCGGCGGCTTCATGTTCGGCTACGACAGCGGCGTCATCAACGGCACGCAGGAAGGCCTCAACAGCGCCTTCAAGCTGACCGAGTTCGGCACCGGCCTGAACGTGGCGGCCATCCTGATCGGCTGCGCCATCGGCGCTTTCGCAGCGGGCCGCCTGGCCGACGTCTGGGGCCGCCGCACCGTGATGATCATCTCGGCCCTGCTGTTCGTGATCAGCGCCCTGGGCACGGGCGCCGCCCACACCTCCACCATCTTCGTGATCTTCCGCCTGATCGGCGGCCTGGGCGTCGGCGCCGCCAGCGTGCTGTGCCCGGTCTACATCTCCGAAGTGACGCCCGCGAACATCCGCGGCCGCCTGTCGTCGGTGCAGCAGATCATGATCATCACCGGCCTGACCGGCGCGTTCGTGGCCAACTACGTGCTGGCCCACACCGCCGGCAGCTCGACCGCCGACTTCTGGCTGGGCCTGCCCGCCTGGCGCTGGATGTTCTGGATGCAGGTGATCCCGGCCGGCGTGTTCTTCTTCGCCCTGCTGACCATCCCGGAAAGCCCGCGCTACCTGGTGGCCAAGGGCCAGGACGCCAAGGCCGAAGCCATCCTCTCGCGCCTGTTCGGCCCGGGCACGGGCGCGGCCAAGGTCGCCGAGATACGCGCCTCGCTGAGCGCCGACCACAAGCCGAAGTTCTCCGACCTGCTCGACCCGGTCACGAAGAAGATCCGTCCGATCCTGTGGGCCGGCCTGGTCCTGGCGATCTTCCAGCAGTTCGTCGGCATCAACATCGTCTTCTACTACGGCTCGGTGCTGTGGCAGTCGGTGGGCTTCACCGAAGACGACAGCCTGAAGATCAACATCCTGTCGGGCGCCCTGTCGATCCTGGCCTGCCTGGCCGCCATCGCCCTGATCGACCGCATCGGCCGCAAGCCGCTGCTGCTGATCGGCTCGGCCGGCATGGCCGTGACCCTGGGCGTCCTGACCTGGTGCTTCTCGACCGCGACCACGGTCAACGGCGCCCTGCACCTGGACGGCAGCGTCGGCCCGATCGCCCTCGTGGCCGCCAACCTCTACGTGATCTTCTTCAACCTCTCCTGGGGCCCGGTCATGTGGGTGATGCTGGGCGAGATGTTCCCCAACCAGATGCGCGGTTCGGCCCTGGCCGTCGCCGGCTTCGCCCAGTGGATGGCCAACTTCGCCATCTCGTTCAGCTTCCCGGCCATGGCCAAGATGAGCCTGGCGGCGACCTACGGCTTCTATGCCGTCAGCGCCGTGGTCTCGTTCTTCCTCGTCCAGAAGCTGATCCACGAGACCCGCGGCAAGGAACTGGAAGCGATGGAGGGGTGATAGCGATCCTCCCCCTGAAGGGGGAGGTGTCGGCGAAGCCGACGGAGGGGGAAATGGCTGCAAAGCCGGCAAATCCCCCGAAGTCCGCAAGAACTCCCCCCTCCGGCCCTTCGGGCCACCTCCCCCTTCGGGGGGAGGAGCAAGGACAGACAAACGCCCGGGAGCCCGCTCCCGGGCGTTTTCTTTTGCCCGCGCCTCTGACAGCGTTATCGTCGGAAAATGGGCGATGACACCGGTAGACAAAGCGCCGATCCGCCGCTTAAGTGACCGGTAACAAGCCGGCGCGGCGTCAGTTCGCGCGGCCAGGAGTTGGGAAGGAACAAGGATGGCGGACCTCAGCCGACGCGGAGCTCTGGGCTCCCTACTGACTGGAGCGGCCGCCGCGGCCGCCCTGCCTTCCACCTCCGCCGCCGAGGGCGTCGGCTCCCTGCCCGCCAAGCCCAAGACCGGCCCGACCTGGACCAAGGGCGTCGAAGGCCAGCGCAAGGCCGACCTGGGCGACGGGACCTTCCTCAATCCGATCCTGGCCGGCGACCGGCCCGACCCGTCGATCCTCAAGGACGGCGACGACTACTACATGACCCACTCGTCGTTCGACGCCTATCCGGGCCTGCTGATCTGGCATTCGAAGGACCTGGTGAACTGGGCGCCGGTGGGGCCGGCCCTGAAGACCAACATCGGCTCGGTCTGGGCGCCGGAGCTGTGCAAGCACAAGGGCCGCTACTACCTCTACATCCCGGCCAAGTTCCCCAAGAACAACACCAGCTACGTGATCTGGGCCGACAAGATCGAAGGCCCGTGGTCCGAGCCGATCGACCTGAAGCTGCCCGGCTACATCGACCCCGGCCACATCGTCGACGAGAACGGCGAGCGCTGGCTGTTCCTGTCGGGCGGCGACCGCATCAAGCTGGCGCCCGACGGCCTGTCGACGGTGGGCAAGCCCGAGCACGTCTACAATCCCTGGCGCTATCCGGACGACTGGGACGTAGAGGGCTTCTCGCCCGAAGGCCCCAAGGTCATGAAGAAGGGCGACTGGTTCTACATGATCACCGCCGTGGGCGGCACGGCCGGCCCGCCGACCGGCCACATGGTCATCGCCGCGCGCGCCAGGTCGCTGGGCGGCCCGTGGGAGAACCACCCGAAGAACCCGCTGGTGCGCACCGTCGACAACGCCGAAAAGTGGTGGTCGCGCGGCCACGCCACCCTGGTCGAGGGCTCGGGCGGCGAGTGGTGGAGCGTCTATCACGGCTACGAGAACGGCTTCTGGACCCTGGGCCGTCAGACCCTGCTGGCCCCGGTGACCTGGACCAAGGACGGCTGGTTCGACATCGGCGGCGGCGACCTGGCCAAGCCGATCAAGAAGCCCCAAATCGCGCAAAAAGAGCGCGGCAAGGCCGTGCCGCACGGCATGGCGCTGTCGGACGACTTCAGCACCGACAAGTACGGCGTGCAGTGGAACTTCTTCGATCCCAAGCCGGGCGAGCAGGACCGCATCAGCCGTTCGAACGGCGTGCTGAGCCTGAAGGGCGCCGGCGAAGCCCCGTCGACAGGTTCGCCGCTGATCTTCGTCAACGGCGACCAGGCCTACGAGATCGAGTGCGAGATCGAGATCGATCCAGACACCCGCGCCGGGCTGATCCTGTTCTACGATCGCCAGCTCTATTGCGGCCTGGGTTTCGACGCCAAGAACTTCGTCACCCACCAGTACGGCATCGAGCGCGGGCGGCCGGCCAATCCGCACGGCTCGAAGATGCTCATGCGCCTGCGCAACAACCGCCACATCGTCGCCTTCCACACCAGCGGCGACGGCGGCAAGACCTGGAAGCGGTTCGACCGCGGCATGGAGGTCAGCGGCTACCACCACAATGTGCGCGGCGGCTTCCTGATGCTGAAGCCGGGCCTCTACGCCGCCGGCAAGGGCTCGGCCCGGTTCCGGAACTTCAAGTACCGCGCGCTGGACTAGTTGTTCAGATCCTCCCCCTCTGGGGGAGGTGGCCCAGAGGGCCGGAGGGGGACAGCGCCGACCCTAGACCCCCTCAGTCGCTTCGCGACAGCTCCCCCAGAGGGGGAGCATCTTCCTTCCTCAGACCTCGGAGCCATCCATGCGCCTGAAGTCCCTCCTCCTCGCCGCCGCCCTGGCGACCGCTCCCTTCGCCGCTCACGCCCAGGCGCCCGCGCCCGAGGCCGAGCCGCCGATGTTCCGCGCCGTGAAGATCGTGCTGATCGGCGACTCGACCACCGCCGTGATCGGCGGCTGGGGTCCCAGCTTCTGCGGCCAGCACCTGACCTCGTTCGCCGCCTGCATCAACCTGGCGCGCGGCGGCCGCTCCAGCGGCAATTACCGCACCGAGGGCTCCTGGAAGCTGGCCATGAAGGAGATCGGTTCGGGCGGTTTCCAGGACACCTATGTGCTGCTCCAGTTCGGCCACAACGACCAGCCGGGCAAGCCGGGCCGCTCGACCGACCTGGCCACCGAATACCCCGCCAACCTGAAACGCTATGTCGAAGAGGTGCGCGCCGCCGGCGGCAAGCCGGTGCTGGTCACGCCGCTGACCCGCCGGCAGTTCAAGGACGGCAAGCTGATCGACGACCTGGGTCCCTGGGCCGAGGCCACCCGCAAGGTGGCGGCCGAGACCAGGACCCCGCTGGTGGACCTGCACGCCAAGTCCTACGCCGCCGTCCAGGCCATGGGCGCGGCGGAAGCGACCCGGTTCGCCCAGCAGGCGCCGCCGCCCGAGGTGCTGGCGGCCGCGAAGACCGGCACCACGATCAGCGCCCAGCCGGCGCCTCCCGCCACGCCCGGCGCGAGCCCCGCCCCGGCCCAGCAGTCCCAGAACAACGCCGCCGTCGAGCCGATGGGCCAGGCCAAGCTGTCGTTCGACTACACCCACCTGGGCCGCGACGGCGCAGACTACTTCTCGAAGATCGTCACCGACGAACTAGCCCTCGCGGTACCGGCCCTGCGGCGCTACCTGGTACCGTAGGGCGGGGCTGGCGCTTTCCAGCTACGCGCGTAACTCGGATCGATGATCCGGTCTCCGGCCGTCCTCACGATCGCGCTCGGCCTGCGTCGCGGCCATGCCCCTGCTCGAGGAGGCGGCGCGGGGCGAGCCGCCGGGTCGCGCGGCCTTGCGGCGGCCGCCTTCGGCGTCGCCGGCCGCCTGGGCCTCTGGATCTCCTGAGGCCGCGGAAACCGCTTACCCCAGCAGGCAGGCCAGGACCGACTTCATGACCGTGGCCATGGCCTTGCGGTCCTGTTCGGGGTGATTGACGCTGCGGATGACCAGGCCGTCGAACATCGCGCCGATCAGCTCGGTGCGGGCGGCGAACTCGGCCTCGCTCCATTCGGGCTTGCGGCTGCGCTCCAGCATCTGGCTGGCCAGGGCGCGCTCCTGGTCGTCGGCGGCGCGGACGATGGCGGCGACCTTGGGATTGCGCGAGGCCTCGGCCATCACCTCCAGCACCAGCGGCGCGCGGCGAGGGTCGTAGCACTTGCTCACCGCCTCATCGATGTGGTCGAGCATGGCGTCGAGCAGCGTGCCCGGCCGGCTTTCCAGCTCGGCGAACTTCTCGCGCATCTCGGCCAGGTCCTGGGCGACGATCGCCGCGACCATGGCTTCCTTGTTCTCGAAGTAGCGATAGATCTGGCCCACGCTGAGGCCCGCGGCCTTGGCGATCTCGGCCATGCTGGCGCCATGGAAGCCGGCCTGGCGCACCACGTCGCAGGCCGCATCCAGAATCTGTTGCCGCCGCGCCTCGGGCGTCGGCTTGGCGTTTGAACTCACGTCGACCATCGAGCGGTCCCGTTCTCCATTACATTTCCGTCAGGTCAACTGGGCCGACAGGACGGGGTGTTGACTTCGCCTTACCCCGGGCCTATGTCCAGCGCAATTGAGAATGAACGTTCATTCTCAAATTGTTCATCATAGGCGCGTCGTCAAGGGGACCTCCCCCCCTGCGGCAGCCTGTCGCTCCGGGGATATCCATGGCTATCAAACGTCCGCTCGCCGCTTCGGCGGTTCTTCTGGCGGCTGTCTCGCTCACCCTCGCCGCCTGCGGGCAAGGCAAGGGCGGAGCCGCGGGCGGCATGGGCGCGGGCGGTCCCACGCCCGTGGGCGTGGTGGTCGTCAAGACCGAGCCGGTGACCCTGACCAGCGAACTGCAGGGCCGCACCTCGGCCTATCTGGTCTCGGAAGTGCGCCCGCAGGTCGGCGGCATCGTGAAGGCCCGCCTGTTCCAGGAAGGCTCCTACGTCCGCGCCGGCCAGCCGCTCTACCAGATCGAGCCGGCGACCTTCCAGGCCCAGGTCAACAGCGCCCAGGCGGGTCTCGCCCAGGCCCAGGCGACCTACACCGCCGCCAAGCTGAAGGCCGACCGCTACAAGGAACTGGTCGCCGTCAACGCCGTCTCCAAGCAGGACAACGACGACGCCCAAGCCGCCGCCCAGCAGGCCGCCGCGAACGTCGCCGCCCAGAAGGCCGCGGTCGAGACCGCCCGCATCAACCTGGGCTGGACCCGCGTGGTCGCCCCGATCTCGGGCCGCATCGGCAAGAGCTCGGTGACCCCCGGCGCCCTGGTCACGGCCACCCAGACCACGGCCCTGGCCACCATCCAGAACCTCGACAAGGTCTATGTCGACCTGACCCAGTCGTCGGCCGAGCTGCTGCAGCTGCAGCGCGACCTGGCCGGCGGCCAGCTGGGCCGCTCGGGCTCGACCCAGGTCAGCCTGAAGCTGGAAGACGGCTCGACCTACCCGGTCCAGGGCCGCCTGGAGTTCGCCGACGTCACCGTCGACCAGACCACCGGCTCGTTCGGCCTGCGCGCCACCTTCGACAACCCCAACGGCGCCCTGCTGCCGGGCATGTACGTCCGCGCCACCCTGGGCAAGGGCGTGGCCTCCAACGGCGTGCTGATCCCGCAGGCCGGCGTCAGCCGCGACCCGAAGGGCAACGCCACGGTCACCGTGGTCGGCGCCAAGGGCGTGGCCGAGATCCGTCCGATCACCGTCGGCCAGACCGTCGGCGACAAGTGGCTGGTCACCTCCGGCCTGAAGGTCGGCGACCAGGTCATCGTCGAAGGCCTGCAGAAGGTCCGTCCTGGCGCGCCCGTGAAGGCCGCCGTCATCACCGCTCAACGCTAAGGCCGGCCCACAATGCTGTCCCGTTTCTTCATCGACAGACCCATCTTCGCGTGGGTCGTGGCGATCGTGATCATGCTGGCGGGGGCGCTCGCCATCCGCACGCTGCCGATCGCCCAGTATCCCGAGATCGCCCTGCCGCAGGTCTCGGTCTCCGCCAACTATCCGGGCGCCTCGGCCAAGACGGTCGAGGACAGCGTCACCCAGGTCATCGAACAGAAGATGAAGGGCCTCGACGGCCTGGATTACATGTCGTCGACCAGCGACAGCTCGGGCTCGGCCACGGTCACCCTGACCTTCAAGGCCGGCACCGACATCGACATCGCCCAGGTGCAGGTCCAGAACAAGCTGCAGACCGCCACCGCCCTGCTGCCGCAGGAAGTGCAGCAGCAAGGCCTGACGGTCGCCAAGTCGGCCCGTAACTTCATGATGGTCGTCGGCCTCTATTCGGAGAACGACGCCACCACCAACACCGACCTGGCCGACTACATTGCGTCCAACATCCAGGACCCGCTGAGCCGCGTCGACGGCGTGGGCGAAGTGCAGCTGTTCGGCGCCCAGTACGCCATGCGCATCTGGCTCGACCCGAACAAGCTGTCGTCCTACAGCCTGACGCCTTCGGACGTGTCGGCGGCCATCCAGGCCCAGAACGCGCAGGTCTCGGCCGGCCAGCTGGGCGGTACGCCCAACCTGCCGGGCACGGGCCTGAACGCCACGATCACGGCCCAGTCGCGCCTGCAGACGCCCGAAGAGTTCGAGAACATCATCGTCAAGAACAGCACGGGCGGGGCTCTGGTCCGCCTGCGCGACGTCGCCCGCGTCGAGCTGGGCGCCGAAAGCTATGTCTCGACCGCCAAGTTCAACGGCCGTCCGGCCGCGGGTCTGGCCATCCGCCTGGCTCCGGGCGCCAACGCTCTGGACACCGCCAAGGCGGTCAAGGAGCAGATGGCCACGCTCGAGAAGACCTTCCCGGCCGGCTACAAGTACGTCGTTCCCTACGACTCCACGCCGTTCGTGGAACTGTCGATCCACGAAGTGATCAAGACGCTGGTGGAAGCCATCATCCTGGTCTTCATCGTCATGTTCCTGTTCCTGCAGAACTGGCGCGCCACGCTGATCCCGACCATCGCCGTCCCGGTCGTCCTCCTGGGCACCTTCGGCATCCTCGCGGCCTTCGGCTACTCCATCAACACCCTGACCATGTTCGGCCTCGTGCTGGCCATCGGCCTGCTCGTCGACGACGCCATCGTCGTGGTCGAGAACGTCGAGCGGGTGATGAGCGAGGAGGGTCTGTCCCCGGTCGAGGCCACCCGCAAGTCGATGGGCGAGATCACCGGCGCCCTGATCGGCATCGCGCTGGTGCTGTCGGCGGTGTTCGTGCCGATGGCCTTCTTCAGCGGTTCGCAAGGCGTCATCTACCGCCAGTTCTCGATCACCATCGTCTCGGCGATGATGCTGTCGGTCGTGGTCGCCCTGGTGCTGACGCCGGCGCTCTGCGCCACCATGCTGAAGCCGCATGACCGCGCCCACGGCAAGGCTCTGCGCACCGATCATCCGGGCGCGCTCGGTGCGGTGATCAACTTCTTCAACCGCTTCTTCAACTGGTTCAACCGCAGCTTCAACGACGTCTCGGGACGCTATCAGGGCGGGGTCCGCAAGATCCTCGGTCGCAGTGTCCGCTGGATGGCCATCTACGGCGTCATCATCCTGGTCATGGGCCTGCTGTTCGTCCGCCTGCCCAGCGCCTTCCTGCCGGAAGAAGACCAGGGGATCATGATCACCCTCGTCCAGCTGCCGCCGGGCGCCACCGAGGAACGCACCCTGGGCGTCCTCGACCAGGTCCGCAGCCACTTCATGGACGACGAGAAGGAAGCCGTGCAGTCGGTGTTCACCGTCTCGGGCTTCAGCTTCAGCGGCGCGGGTCAGAACGCCGGTCTGGCCTTCGTCCGCCTGAAGGACTTCGACGAGCGCAAGGCCGCCAACCTCAAGGCTCCGGCCGTCGCCGGCCGCGCCATGGGCAAGTTCCTGCAGATCCGCGATGCGATGGTGTTCGCCGTCGTGCCGCCGGCCGTGCCGGAACTGGGCACCTCGTCGGGCTTCGACTTCCAGCTGCAGGACATCGGCGGCGTGGGCCATGACGCCCTCACCGCGGCCCGCAACCAGGTCCTGGGCATGGCTGGCCAGGATCCCAACCTGGTCGGCGTGCGTCCCAACGGCCAGGAAGACACCCCGCAGCTGAAGATCGACATCGACCAGGCCAAGGCCGGCTCGATGGGCCTGACCACGGCCGACATCAACGCGGCGCTCAGCGCGGCGTGGGGCGGTTCGTACGTCAACGACTTCATCGACCGCGGCCGGGTGAAGAAGGTCTACATGCAGGCCGACGCGCCCTACCGCATGAAGCCCGAAGACCTGAACAACTGGTACGTCCGCAACAGCAGCGGCCAGATGGTGCCCTTCTCGGCCTTCGCCACGACCCGCTGGGTCTACGGCTCGCCGCGTCTGGAGCGCTACAACGGCCTGTCGTCGATGAACATCCAGGGCGCTCCGGCCCCGGGCAAGAGCTCGGGCGACGCGATGGCGGCCATGGAGAAGATCGCCGCCCAGCTGCCGGCCGGCATCGGCTTCGAATGGACCGGCCTGTCGGCCCAGGAACGTGAAGCGGGCAACCAGGCTCCGGCCCTGTACGCGATCTCGATCCTGGTGGTGTTCCTGCTGCTGGCGGCCCTCTACGAGAGCTGGTCGATCCCGCTGTCGGTCATCATGGTCATCCCGCTCGGCATCGTCGGCGCCCTGCTGGCGACCACCCTGCGCGGCCTGTCCAACGACATCTATTTCCAGGTGGGCCTGCTCACGACCATGGGCCTGGCGGCCAAGAACGCCATCCTGATCGTCGAGTTCGCCAAGGAGATCTACGAGCGCACCGGCAACCTGGTGGAAGCCACGCTGGAAGCCGTCCGCATCCGTCTGCGTCCGATCATCATGACCTCGCTGGCCTTCGTCTTCGGCGTCCTGCCGCTCGCGATCTCCAACGGGGCCGGTTCGGGCAGCCAGCACGCGATCGGCACGGGCGTCATCGGCGGCATGCTGTCGGCGACCATCCTGGCGATCTTCTTCGTCCCGCTGTTCTTCGTGATCGTCGAACGGATCTTCAAGCCCAAGCCCCGTCACCACGACGAGGCCCCCGCCGCTCCGGTGGAAAGCCACTGAGATGATGCTTCGTAACCTCACCCTCACCCTGCTGGCGGCCAGTGCGCTGACCGCCTGCACCATGGCCCCCAAGTACGAGCGACCGGCCCTGCCGGTCGCCACGACCTGGCCCACGGCTTCGGCCAACGGCCAGACGGCCTCGGCCGGCGACCTTGCCTGGAAGCAGGTGTTCGAGGATCCCCGCCTGGCGGGGACCATCGACCTGGCTTTGGCCAACAACCGCGACCTGCGGGTCGCGGTGCTCAACATCGAGCAGGCCCGCGCCACCTACCGCATCCAGCGCGCGGCCCTGCTGCCGACGGTCAATGGCACGCTCTCGGGCACCAAGAGCGAGACCCCGACGGCGGCCTCGGGCTTCGGCTCGGCCATCGGCGGCACCGGCGCCCTGGAGATCGAGAACTACAACGCCAATGTCGGGATCACCTCGTACGAGCTCGACATCTTCGGGCGCGTGCGCAGCCTCAAGGACCAGGCGCTGCACAGCTACCTGGCCACCGAGGAGACCGCCCGCGCGACCCAGATCAGCCTGATCGCCGAGACGGCCAACGCCTGGCTGACCCTGGCGGCCGACCAGGACCTGCTGGCCCTGGCCAAGGACACGCTGAAGAGCCGTGAAGACAGCCTCGCCCTGGCCCAGCGCCAGTTCGACGTCGGCGCGGCCTCGCAGCTGGACCTGCGCACCTCGCAGACCCTGGCCGAGACCGCCCGCTCGGACGTCGCGACCTACACGGCCCAGGTCGAGCGCGACAAGAACGCCCTGCGCCTGCTGGCAGGTACGGAAGTTCCGGCCGACCTGCAGCCGGCCGGCGGCCTGATCACCGCCCAGATCCTTCCCGATCTGCCGGCGGGCGTGGCCTCGGACGTGCTGACCCGTCGTCCCGACGTGCTGGCCGCCGAGCACAGCCTGATGGGCGCCAACGCCAACATCGGCGCGGCCCGCGCGGCCTTCTTCCCGCGCATCAGCCTGACCGGCTCGTACGGCAGCGCCAGCGCCGACCTCGACGGCCTGTTCAAGAGCGGCACCAAGGCTTGGAGCTTCGCCCCCAGCATCAGCGTGCCGATCTTCGCCGGCGGGGCCAACAAGGCCGGGCTCGACAGCGCCAAGGCCGGCCAGAAGATCGCCGTGGCGACCTACGAGAAGACCGTGCAGACGGCCTTCCGCGAAGTCTCCGATGCCCTGGCCACCCAGGCCACGATCGGCGACCGCCTGGCCGCCCAGGAACGTGTGGCCGCCGCCGCCGCCGACACCGCGCGCCTGACCAAGCTGCGCTACGACCGCGGCGTCGACAGCTCGCTCGTCCTGCTCGACGCCCAGCGCACGCAGTATTCGGCCCAGCAGGGCCTGATCAACGCGCGCCTGGCCCGGGCCAGCAACCTGGTCACGCTCTACAAGGTCCTCGGCGGCGGCGCTCCCGCCGGCAAGGGGTCCTGAACTGATCGGGGAGGGTAAGGCCCCTCCCCCAGACGATCCCCGCGCGACGGTGCGGGGCTGATCGCGGCGGCATCCCCCCGGACACGCCGCGACCGGAAGGGGCGCATCACCCCCCAATCCCAGATGCGTCCCTTCCACCCTTATTTCCCCGGAAATCTGTCCGGCGCCCCGCGCGGTCCTCGTCCTTCGACAAGCTCAGGATGAGGACCAAGGCCAAGGCCGCTCGTTCAGCAACCTCACCCTGAGCTTGTCGTAGGGCCGCCCGCCGCCTCCAGCCGCGCGTGCAGGTCGTCCAGCCGGGCCGCGCAGGCCGCCCGGATCGCCGGATCCACCTCGGCGCGCTTGGCCGCCCCGTCCGGCCTGAACGCCCGCTCGGGCGCCTTGGCGTCGATCGCCGCCGCCGCCGCCATCGCCTCGCTCTCAAGCGCATCAGGCGCCCAGCCAAAATGCGGCAGCACGCGACCCGTCACCGCCCCCGGCAGAGTCTCGTAGTTCACCAGCATCCCCGCCCCGTCGGCCGCGAAGGCCGCCAGCATCGCCTCGCCGATCGCCGCCAGCACGGCGGCCTGGTAGTCGGCGTCCGGCGTCGCCGGCTCGTCCAGGCCGAACACGGCCGGCGCCACCACCTGCGGAACCATCTGCATCCCCGGCGAGCGGGCGTGCGAGACCATCACCTCGGCCGGCGTGCGGTAGAGGTGCAGCCACGGCGTTTGCGGAAAAGCCTCCCGAAACAGGTCGAAGGCCAGGGCGTGCCAGCAGTCGAGCTTGAGGAACAGGCGCTCGTCCCCCGCCCCGCGCGCCCGGCCCAGCGCCGCCACCACGCCCCGCAGCAGGGCAACCTTGCGGTCCCGGGGCAGGTCTCCGCGCACCACGTGGTCGATCGGCGCGGCCTCCGACAGCACGGTCGCCCCCGCCGGTGCGCCCAGCATCCGGCCAAGCAGGGTCGAGCCGCAGCGCGACATGTGGAAGACGATGCCGTCGGGCGCCGGTCCCGCCAGCCCCTCCAGCGCCGACAGCGGCGTGCGCAGCCGCAGCAGCCGGTTCAGCGGCGCCGACCAGACCTTGGGCACGCTCTCGCCGAAGAAAGATTCCTCCAGCCGCCGCGCACCGAAGAAGGCCCAGTCGACGGCGTCCTCGCCGGGCGAGACGACAACCGGCAGCCAGCCGGCCGGCGGCGGGGCCTGGCGCGAAACCACGCTCCGACGCGCCAGCCGCTCGGCCACTCCCGGCGCGGTCAGCCCCCAGCTGGCGGCGAGCGCCTGCGCCTCGCGGGCGAAGTCCTCGTCGCGGAACAGGTCGGCCAGCCTGGCGCAGGCGCCGACGTCCTCGGCCAGCCGCGCCATGAAGCCTTCCAAGTCCCGCGCCTCGTCCGCCGTAAGTTGCATGCCCGCCCCTGGCCCTTGTCGGTTGAAGGGCGGCACAATAGGCTCGGGCGATGGGATTTCCAGACCGCCTGAAGCTGCCGCTCGCCTTCGATCCGATCCGCCTGCGCGCCGACCTCGAGGCCCTGACCGCCGGCGCGGACTGGATCGCCCACTTCGTCACCCAGAACTACGACGGCGACTGGAGCGTCATCCCGCTGCGCTGCCAGGCCGGCGCCAGCCATCCGGTGATGATGATCTATTCGGATCCCGGCGCGACGGCGTTCGAGGACACCCCGTTCCTGGCACCCTGCCCCTACTTCCGCGAGGTGATCGCCGCCTTCCCGTTCCAGGCCACCAGCGTGCGGCTGATGAAGCTGGCCCCCGGCTCGGTCATCAAGACCCACCACGACGAGGACCTCGACGCCGGCTCGCTGCTGGTGCGCTTCCACGTGCCGGTGGTCACCAACCCGGACGTCGACTTCCGCCTCAACGGCGCCCGCGTGGTGATGGAGGCCGGCAGCGCCTGGTACCTCAAGCTCACCGATCCCCACAGCGTGGCCAACCACGGGACGGAAGACCGCGTGCACCTGGTGATCGACGGCTACGTCAACGACTGGGTGCGAGGGTTGTTTTCCGGGGTGATGGAAGAGGCGGTTTAGAAGCCCCTCACGAACCCACAAATCTCCGCTTCCCTCGCCCTCGTGGCGAGGGCCCATGCCGGCGCCCGCTCAGACCTTGGCCGAGTTCGAAAGGTCTGAGCGGTTGAACGATGGGCCCTGGGCACAAGGCCCAGGGAAGCAGGTTTCACCGCCCTTGAGGATCAAGCCCCCAGCAGCGTGAACTGCGCGTTCAGCCCGTCCACCGCGCTGCTGGCCACCCAGACGTCGAACACGCCCGGCTCGGCGATCCAGCGGTCGCCCTCGCCGAAGAAGGTCAGGCTGCCGCGCTCCAGTTCGAAGGTGATGTCGCGGCTCTCGCCCGGCTTCAGGGTCACCCGCAGGAAGCGCTTGAGTTCGCGCACCGGCCGGGTGCGGCTGGCCACCCGGTCGCGGGTGTAGAGCTGCACCACGTGCACCCCCTCGCGCTTGCCGGTGTTGGTCACCCGGGCGCTGACCTGCAGCTTGCCGTTCCAGGCCAGGGTCGGCGAGGACAGCTTCAGGTTCGACAGGGAAAAGGTCGTGTAGGCCAGGCCATGGCCGAACGGGTACAGAGCCTCGTTCTTCACCGTGCGCCAGCGGGCCTTATACTCCTGGATCTCGCTGTCGGCCGGAGCTGGACGGCCCGTCGTGCGGTGATTGTAGGCGTAGGGCTGCTGGCCGCTCTCGTAGGGAAAGCTGACCGGCAGGCGGCCCGAGGGGTTCACCGATCCGAACACCACGTCGGCCACCGCGTGGCCGGTCTCGGTCCCTAAGAACCAGGTGGCCAGGATCGCCGGGGCGTTCTTCACCGCCCCGTCCAGCACCAGCGCCCGGCCGTGACGCAACAGCACCACGGTGGGACGGCCGACGGCGGCCACCGCCTCGGCCAGCATCATCTGCGGCTTGGGTATGCCGATGTCGGTGCGCGACTGGGCCTCGCCCGACATGTTCTGGCCCTCGCCGATGGCCAGCACCACGATGTCGGCGGCCCGGGCGGCGGCCACGGCGGCCTCGATCCCGCCGGGGATGGAGCTCTCGACGTCGCTGCCCTTGACGGTCTGCAACAGGTTCGGGTCGGCCATGGCCTGGCGGAAGCCCGTGGCCAGGTCGACGCCCAGGCTCTTGTCGCCAAAGAAGGCCCACGGCCCCAGGATGTTGTCGCGGTCGTCGGCGAACGGCCCGATCAGGGCGATGCGCTTGCCCGAGCGGGGCAGCGGCAAGAGGTCGCCGTCGTTCTTCAGCAGCACGATCGAGCGCGACCCGGCCTCTCGGCTCAGCGCGCGCATGGCCGGCGTCGCCGTGCGGGCGGCCTGGGCCTTGGCGTCGATCGAGCGGAACGGCTGATCGAACAGGCCGATGGCCTCCTTCAGCATCAGCACCCGCCGCACGGCCTGGTCGACCACAGCCATCGGCACCGCGCCGCTCTTGACCAGTTCGGGCAGGTAGCGGCTGTAGAGCCCGCTCTGCATGCTGATGTCGACGCCCGCCAGGATCGCCAGGCGCGCCGCGTCGCGGTCGTCGGCGGCATAGCCGTGGGCCACCAGTTCCTGGTCGGCGGTGTAGTCGGAGATGACCACGCCCTTGAAGCCCCACTCGGTGCGCAGCAGGTCGGTCAGCAGGCGCTTGTTGGCCGTGGCCGGAACACCGTTGATGTCGTTGAAGGCCGACATGGCGGTCAGGCACCCGGCCTCGAAGGCGGCCTGGAACGGCGGCAGGTGCACTTCGCGCAGCGTGGCTTCCGACAGCTCGACGGTGTTGTAGTCCATGCCCGCGGCCACCGCGCCATAGGCGGCGAAGTGCTTGGCGCAGGCCAGCATCGAGTCCGGCGACTTCAGGTCCGGGCCCTGGAAGCCGCGCACCCGGGCCTGGGCCAGGGCTTCCCCTAAGAACACGTCCTCGCCCGAGCCCTCGGCCACCCGGCCCCAGCGCTCGTCGCGGGCCACGTCGACCATCGGCGCGAAGGTCCAGTGCAGGCCGTGGGCCGTGGCCTCCTGGGCGGCCGCGCGGGCGGTGCGATAGGCCAGCGGCGGGTCGAAGCTGGCGGCCTCGGCCAGCGGGATCGGATAGACGGTCTTGAAGCCGTGGATGACGTCGGCGGCCAGCAGCAGCGGAACGCCCAGGCGCGAATGCTCCACCGCGGCGGTCTGGGCCAGCAGGGCGCCCTCGACGCCGACGCCGTTCATCAGCGTGCCGATCTTGCCCGCCCGGGTCTCGGCCAGCAGTTGCTGGGTGTTGCGCAGGTTGATGGCCGGGTTCATGTCGCCCACCGGCGGGCGGATCATGTCGGCGTAGCACGACAGCTGGCCGGCCTTCTCGTCGATGGTCATCTGCGCGATCAGGGCTTCGACCCGATCAGAGCCCCGACCTTGCGCCGCCGACCGGCCGGCCACCGCCAACCCCGCGAGGCCCGCCGCCCCGGCCACCAGTCCGCGACGGCTGATCCCTTCAAGCCGAGCTTCGCGACGCTGCATAGAATCCCTTCCGACTGTCTCGCGGCCGGCAACCTCGCCGAGGACGGCCGATCGCGCAACGCCCCGCACCGGCGAAGCGAACCGTGAAGGGCCGCTTGCGTTATCAGTCTGGCTGAAGGGAGACCCGACCATGTCCGCTCAATGGCGCATCGAGATCCGGCTGGGCGACGGCCACGCCCCGCTGCGCAGCGTGCTCGTCGAGGCCGACACCGAGGTCGACGCCCTGCGGCAGGTGCTGGCCGAGGCCGAACGCGACCACGTCGCGGCCGAGGAACTGCTGCTGGACGGCCAGGAAGAGGTGTTCTCGCGCACCGAGGTGCAGGACGGCCACGTGGAGCATCAGGCCCAGGCCTGACCGCCCGCTCGCCCGCCACCCGGGCCTGTGCTAGGCCCGTGGCATGGCCCGACCGCACGTCCTTTTCGTCGTCAACGCCGGTCCCAGTGTGGGCGGCGGCCATTTCATGCGCGGCCTGAACCTGG
This sequence comes from Caulobacter sp. FG7, assembly GCF_057808875.1. Lineage (NCBI taxonomy): Bacteria > Pseudomonadati > Pseudomonadota > Alphaproteobacteria > Caulobacterales > Caulobacteraceae > Caulobacter > Caulobacter sp. FG7. The sequence goes on along the minus strand of NZ_JBMDIW010000004.1, from coordinate 60,784 downwards.
CGCGGGCGCTCGAGACGGCCGGCGCGGCCTGCGCCTTCACCGGGCCTCCCGCCGTGGCCGGCCTGGCCTCAACCTTCGCCTCGTCCGCCCTCTGCGCCGCGACCTTCGCCGACCAAGACCTGGCAGCCGGCGCCGCCGAGCTGGCGGCCGGTTACGACGCCCTCGTCTTCGACCACTACGACCTCGACGCAGGCGACCACCAACGCATCGCCGCCGGCCGCCCGACGCTGGTGGTCGACGACCTGGCCGACCGCCCCCTGGCCGCCGACCTGCTGCTCGACGCCGGAGTGACACGGCGGGCCGAGGACTATGCCGGCCTCGTCCCCGCCCACGCCCAACTGCTGCTCGGCCCCAACCACGCCGCCCTGTCGCCGGCCTTCGCGGCCCTGCGCGACGAGGCCCTGACCCGCCGTGCAAACGCGCAGCGTGTGGAGCAGGTGCTGGTATCGCTGGGCCTGACCGACGTCGGCGGGATCACCGCCCGCACCGTCGAGACCCTGCTGCCGGTGCTCGGCGAGCGCGCCCTCGACGTCGTGGTCGGCGGCCAGGCGACCAGCCTGCCGGCCCTGCGTGAAATCGCCGCAGCCGATCCGCGCCTGACCCTGCACGTCGACAGCCGCGACATGCCCCGCCTGACCGTCGGGGCCGATTTGGCCATCGGCGCCTCCGGCTCCAGCAGCTGGGAGCGCTGCGTGCTCGCCCTGCCGACCATCTCGCTGGTGCTGGCCGACAACCAGCGCGAGGCGGCCCAGGCCCTGTCGGATCTCGGCGCGCACCGGTCGCTCGACGCCGAGCCGCTCGTCGGCCAGGATCTGCAGCGCGCCTTCGTCGGCCTCGCCGAGGACATGCACGCCTGGCGCGACATGTCGGCCGCCGCCTCGGGCGTCTGCGACGGCCTGGGGGCCCGCCGTACGGCCGACCGGTTCATTGCCCTGATTTCGCCCCGTTTCGGAAACAATCACGCGACGCCCCTCTGACACTTACCCGCGCGTAAGCCCGTCAAGCGTCGAGACCCCCCGTCATGCCCACAGTCACTCTGCGCGCCGTCGCGGCGCACGATCAGGAGCGACTGCTGGAATGGCGCAACTCCGACGCCGTCGCCCCCTACATGTATAGCGACCACCTGATCTCGGAGGGCGAACACGCCGCCTGGTTCGCTCGCCTGGGGACCAATCCAGCCGTTCGCTACTGGATCATCGAAATGGACGGCCATCCGGTGGGCCTGGCCAACCTCGCCGACATCGACCTCAAGAACCGCCGCTGCGCCTGGGCCTATTACCTGGCCGATCCATCGGTGCGCGGCCTGGGCGTCGGCAGCTTCGTCGAATATTGGGTGATCGAATACGTGTTCGGCGTGCTGGGCCTGACCAAGCTGTGGTGCGAGGTCATCGAGAGCAACAAGGCCGTCTGGCGCCTGCACGAGGGCTTCGGCTTCACGCGCGAGGCCGTGCTGCGCGACCACGTGGTCAAGGGCGGCCAGCCTGTGGACGTCATCGGCCTGGGCCTGCTGGAAAGCGAATGGCGCGGCGCCGCCCGCGACGCCGCCCGCGAGCGGCTGATCGCCAAGGGCTTCGACCTGTCGGGCGTTCCCTCCGCCTAGATCCGCGGCAGGTCGCCCAGGCTGGCGAGGTCCGGCCGGCCGCGCACCAGCGTCCGGATGTCATCGGACGTGAAGGCCGGCGTCTCCGGATAGATCGCCTCGTAGACCGCCCGCACGAAGTCGAGGTCCGACGGCAGGTCGACCGTCCAGCGTACCTGGCTCTCGTCCACCGCCTGGGTCAGGCCGCCCAGCGCGAAGCGTTCGGGCCGTCGATAGACGAAAGGCGTGACGTGCTCGCGCTCGTAGGGATCGCTCGCCTCCGCCGCCGTCATCCGCAGCAGGCCGGCGCTGAGGATCTCGGCGTCCAGCCCGATCGGATAGGTCCGGTGCGGCAGGGTCGTAGCCGAATAGTCGGCGCGGCTAGCCAGGTGCTCGCCGATCAGCGCCTCGATCAGCACGGGGTCGGCCAGCGGGCAGTCGGCCGTCAGGCGCAGCATCAGGTCGTCGTCATTCAAGCCCGCCACCGCGCCGGCGAACCGGCCCAGCACGTCGTCCAGCGAGCCGCGGAACACCTCGACGCCCGCCGCCTTCAGCACCTGCGCCAAGGGATCGTCGCTGGCCTGGTCGGATGTCGCCGCGATCAGCCGGTCGATCGACGCCACGCGGCGCAGGCGCTCGACCTGGCGCAGCACCATCGGCGCCCCGGCCACGTCGGCCAGCACCTTGCCCGGCAGGCGGGTCGAGCTCATCCGGGCCTGCAGCACCGCGACGATCACCGCGCGCCCTCCCGCCACACTGCTTGTCTCAAGGTCATGGTCCGCAGCCTCGGCCCCGTCGGTTAAGGAGGACTTTCGCCCGCCTTGCGGGTTTGGACAACCAAGCGTTGACAGCGTTGTCAAACCATAGTGCTCTGCCCGCCTAACGACCGAGCACGACGATCGAAGGGAGAAGGACGCCATGGGACCAGTGATCGACCGCCGCGCGCTGCTGGCCGCCGGGACGGCCCTGGGCCTGGCGCCCGCCCTGCCCGCGCTCGCCTCTCCTGCTTTGGCCGCCGACCAGGACGCCCGCATCCGCGTCCTCCTGAAACAGATGACCCTGGACGAGAAGATCGGCCAGACCCACCAGCCGGCCGGCGGCCGCCAGAAGGCGCTGAACTCCAAGATCGACGCGACCGCTCTGGACCTCGTCCGCAAGGGCGGCGTCGGCTCGTATCTGCACGTGGCCGGCGCGGCCTTCCTGCGCGAACTGCAGCGCACGGCCGTCGAGGAGTCGCGGCTGAAGATCCCGCTGCTGTTCGCCATCGACGTCGTGCACGGCTTCCGCACGCTCTACCCCGTGCCGCTGGCCATGGCGGCGACCTTCGATCCGGAAATCGTGCGCGCCACCGCCCGCATGGCCGCCGTCGAAACGGCGGTGAGCGGCCTGCACTGGACCTTCGCGCCGATGGTCGACATCGCCCGCGACCCGCGCTGGGGCCGCATCGTCGAGGGGGCCGGCGAGGATCCCTATCTCGGCTCGATCATGGCCGCCGCCCAGGTGCGCGGCTTCCAGGGCGAAGGCCTTGCCGCCAAGGATTCCATCCTGGCCTGCGCCAAGCACTTCGGGGCCTATGGCGCGGCGGCCGGGGGCCGCGACTACGACAGCGCCGAGCTGTCGGATCGCACGCTGAACGAGGTCTACCTGCCGCCTTTTCATGCGGCGGCGAAGGCGGGCTCCGGTACGATGATGACCGCCTTCAACGACCTGAACGGCGAGCCCACCACCGCCAACGCCGCCCTGGTGCGCGGCGTGCTGAAGACCCAGTGGGCCTGGCCGGGCCTGGTTGTCAGCGACTGGAACGCCATCCTCGAACTGATCAATCACGGCATCGCCGAGACCCCCGTCCAGGCCGCCGCCCTGGCGCTGAAGGCCGGGGTCGACATGGACATGGCCAGCGGCGTCTACGCCGCCCACCTGAAGACCGCGATCGGGCAGGATCCCTCCCTGCTGCCGCTCCTCGACCAGGCAGTGACCCGGATCCTGACCGCCAAGATGCGCCTTGGCCTGTTCGACGATCCCTACCGCTTCGGCGACGTCGAGCGCGAGAAGACCATCTTCGTCGGTCCCGAGCATCGCGCCATCGCCCGCGAGGCGGCGCGCAAGGCCGTGGTGCTGCTGAAGAACGACGGCGGCCTGCTGCCGATCGCGCCCGCCGCCAGGAAGATCGCCGTCATCGGCGCCCTGGCGACCGACAACCTCTCCCAGTTGGGCTCATGGAAGGCGCGCGGCCAGGTCGCCGACGTCGCCCCGCTTCTCCCCGCCCTGAAAGCCGCCGCTCCGGCCGGAACCGAGATCGTCCACGTCGCCGGCGCCGGCCCACGCAGCGACGACGAAACGGGGATCCCCGCCGCCGTCGAGGCCGCCAAGGGCGCGGACCTCGTCCTGCTTATGGTCGGCGAGGACTTCGACCACAGCGGCGAGTCGCGCAGCCGCTCCGACCTCTCCCTGCCTGGCGCCCAAAGCGCCCTGGCCCGCGCCGTCCTGGCGACCGGCAAGCCTGTCGTCGTGCTGCTGCCGTCGGGCCGTCCGCTCGTCGCGCCCGAGGTGCTGGAAAAGGCCCCGGCGGTGCTGGCCACCTGGTTCCTCGGCGTCGAGGCGGGGCCGGCCCTGGCCGACATCCTGTTCGGCAAGGCCGCGCCGGGCGGCCGCCTGCCCGTCGGCTTCCCGCGCGCCACCGGCCAGTCGCCGACCTACTATGCCCATGTCCCCACCGGCCGCCCGGCCGATCCGGACCTGGCCAAGGACACTGTCCGCTACCACGACATCGACATCGGCCCGCTGTTCCCGTTCGGCCATGGCCTGAGCTACGCCAGCTTCGCCTATTCCGACCTTGCGCTGGATCGCGACAGCATCGCCCCGACCGGGACGGTGAAGGTGTCGTTGACCGTCGCCAACACCGGCGCCGTCGCCGCCGACGAGGTGGTGCAGCTCTATGTCCGCGACCCGGTCGCCAGCGTCGCTCGACCGGTCAAGGAACTGCGCGGCTTCGTACGCGTGACCCTCAAGCCCGGCGAGCGCCGGCGCGTGACCTTCACCCTCTCCGCCGCTCAGCTGGCGATCTGGAGCCCGGAAGGCTGGCGGGTCGAGGCCGGCAAGGTCGAGGTCATGATCGGTTCGTCCTCGGCCGACATCCGCCTGCGCGCCGCCTTCGCCATCGCCGCGCCCGGCAAGGCCCGCGAACCGGCCACCGCCATCCCGACACCGGTCAGCGTGGTTTAGGGACCGATCGAGCGGTGGGTGATCCTCGTCCTTCGACAAGCTCAGGATGAGGATCATTCATAGGCTCAGGCGGAAGAAAAACCTCATCCTGAGCCCGTCGAAGGACGAGGTTTTTCTTCCGAGAGCTTACCCCTCCCCCGCCCAGGCGGCCCGCCGCTTCAGCTCCGCCTCGCTGGGTTCCTGCACCATGAACGAGCCGGTGCGCACCGGCCCGTCGCGGCGGTAGCGGTTCACGACGACGCCGGTGTCGGCCAGGATCGAGCCGGTCAGGGTCCAGGCCCCGGGCGCGGCGCCCTCGTCGAACAGGCGGCGGCCGGGTCCCAGCAGCAGCGGGAAGACCATCAGCTGCATCTCGTCGACCAGGTCGGCCGCCAGCAGGGCGTGGACCAGCTGCGCGGAGCCCTGGGTCAGCAGGTCCGGGCCCGCCTCGCCCTTCAGCTCCCGCACGCCCCGCACCGCGTCCGGCCCGACGAGGCGGCTGTTCTCCCACGGCAGGGCCAGGCCCGGATCATGGGAAGCGACATGCTTGGTCGTGGCGTTGAAGCGCTCGGCGATCGGGTTCTTCGGATCCTGGTAGGGCCAGTGGGCGGCGAAGATCTCGTAGGTGCGGCGGCCCAGCAGCAGTTCGAACGGCGCCTCGAACAGCGACATCACCGCCTGGCCGGTGACCGGGTCCGAATAGGGCGCCACCCAGCCGCCGTGGGCGAAGCCGCCGCGCCGGTCCTCGTCCGGTCCGCCCGGCCCCTGCATCACCCCGTCCAGGCTGACGAAGGCGGCGACGATCAGCTTTCTCATGACCCTGCTCCCTGGTGGTTCGCGGCAAGGACGAGTGGAGACGGCGCGATCCTACATCAGGGACGACCTCCCTTCCCCCTTTGATGGGGGAAAGGGCCGGGGATGGGGGTGACAGCGGGTCAGGAACAAGCGCGGCATCCAACGCCGCACTCACCCCCACCCCTGCCCCTCCCCCATCAAGGGGGAGGGGTTATGCGACCCGACGCCGATAGAGGTAGTCGTCCGGCAGTCCCATGCGCCGGGTGGACTCCACGGCCGGCGAGCCCTTGATCGGCACCTTGTCGGCGCTCGCTCCGGCCAGCCGCACCAGCCGTCGCTCGACGCCGTTGAGGTCGAAGGCCTCGCCCAGGCCCAGCCGCGCGCGCACCTCCACCGGCGTGATCGCCACCGCCGCCCGCACCAGCGGCTTCTGGATCAGCCGCAGCGGCCCCGGCAGCAGCGGGGTGCTGGTCATGATGTCCAGGAATTCGAAGACGATCTCCGAGGGCTCCAGATTGGGCAGCATCAGCGCCAGCTGCTGCTTCCACGCAGCCTCCGAGGTCGGTGCGCCGGTCGCGCCATAGAGTCGCGCGCCCGGGGCCGCCTCGGCGAAGGCCGCGTCGCGCTCGACCTGGCTCAGGGCGTGGGCATAGGCGTGATAGGCCTCGATGAAGCCGAAGCTGGCGGTGGCCTGCACCCAGTCCAGCAGCGCCGGGTCGTTGGCCTGGTAGGCGACGCCGGCCGGTGTCTGGCCGGTCACGTGGCCATGCATGCGCACCACGCCGGCGATCATCTTCTCGGCCGTCTCGCGTGGGCCGTAGACCGTGACCATCGCCGCCAGCCCCGTACGCTTGAGACGCTTGAGGGGCTGGGCCTTGAAGCTGGAATGGTCCCAGACGCCCGAGCGCACGCGCGGCTCGGCCAGTTCCAGGATCACCGCCGTGATGCCGCCGACGAACAGCGACACCGGGTTCTTGAACACCCGCCACGACACAGAGTCCGGCGAGGTCAGCGCCGCCGCGCCGAGCGGCGCGGAAAAGTCGATCCTGGGCCCCTCGTCGGGCGCCAGCAGTCGCGCCGCGGCTCGCGAAAGGGGATCGGCCATCAGTTCACCCGTCGCTCTCGCCCCGCCCAGTACGGTTCGCGCAGCTGGCGGCGCAGGATCTTGCCCGAGGCGTTGCGCGGCAAGGCCTCGACGAAATCCACGCTCTTGGGCGCCTTGAAGTGCGCGATCCGCGTGCGGGCGAAGGCGATGATGTCGTCGGGATCGGGCGTGACGCCGGGCCTGGGGGCCACCACCGCCTTGACCGCCTCGCCCCACTTGTCGTCGGGCACGCCGATCACCGCCACCTCGGCCACGTGCGGATGGCCGTAGACGGCGCTCTCCACCTCGGCCGGATAGATGTTCTCGCCACCGGAGACGATCATGTCCTTCACCCGGTCGTGGATGAACAGATAGCCGTCCTCGTCGAGATAGCCGGCGTCGCCGGTGCGCAGCCAGCCGTCGGCGTCGATGGTCGCGGCGGTGGCCGCGTCCAGCTTCCAGTACCCGGCCATGTTGGACCCGCTGCGCACGGCGATCTCTCCCACGGTGTTCGCGGGTAGAACGCCCCCGGCCTCGTCGAGGATGCGCAGCTCGACGCCCGGCATCGGCAGGCCGGCCGAGCGCATGCGCTTGTTGCCGGCCGGATCGTGGTCCTCGGGCGGCAGGTAGACCACCGTGCCGGTGGTTTCGGTCATACCGTACTGCTGGACGAAGCCGCAGCCGAACACCTCGATGCTCTCGCGCAGCAGGTCCAGCGGAATGGGGGCCGCGCCATAGAGGATGTAGCTGAGGCGCGAATAGTCGATCTCGCGCGCTCTGGGCAGCCGCACGACGATCTGCAGGGCCGCGGGCACCAGGAACATCTTCGACACCCGGTCGTGCTCGATGAAGTCGAGCACCTTGGTCGGATCGAACTCGCGCGCCACCACGCCCTTGGCGCCGTTGAACAGGCCCACCAGGCCCCAGCCGGTGCCGCCGATATGGGCCACGGGCATGGCCACCAGGCTGACGTCGTCGGGCCCCCAGACGTTCCAGTCCATCGGCGCGCGCTCGGCGGCGGCCTTGCGCATGGCCAGCAGGTTGTCGTGGGTCAGCATCGCGCCCTTGGGCTTGCCCGTCGTGCCCGAGGTGTAGAGCTGCAGCACCACGTCCGACGACCTCAGCGGCGTGGCCGGGTCGGCGTCGTCCTGGGCGTCGCGCCAGGCGGTGAACAGCGGCAGGTCGGCCGGGCCGCCCGGCTCCATGGCCACCACCGACGGCGCCGGCCCGTCCAGCAGCCTGGCCACCTCGCCCACGTGATCGACCAGTTCGGGGCCGACGAACACCATCTTCGCCTCGGTGTCGGCGACGATGTAGGCGATCTCGGCGGGCGCCAGGCGCCAGCCGATCGGGGCGGTGACGATCCCGGCCTTGGCCGCGCCCAGCAGCATCTCGAAATAGAGGTCGCTGTTCTTGCCGACATAGGCGATGCGGTCGCCCGGCTTCAGCCCCTGCGCGACCAGGGCCCGGGCCACTTGGTTGGTGTGCCGGTCCAGGTCGGAGAAGCGGGTGTCGCGCCCCTCGAACGAGAAGGCCACGGCGTCGGGCCGCTCCTGCGCGTGGTAGCGGGCGACGTCTCCCAGCGTGGGCATGCGGGCGAAGTCGACGGCGGCGGCCTCAGTCATCCGAACCTCCCTGCGCGCCGTCTGTCGCGGCCGCTCGGATAACATGGTTTTCGTCGTGACCCGGGGTAAGTCAACGGTAGCGGGAAACCCGCGTTTGGTCGCGCCGCCGACCGGCTCTAAGCTGTCGACTCGAACGCCCCCGAGGAAACCTCCGCCCATGACCAGCTTCCTCCTGCGCCGCGAGCAACGCGGCCTGCTGATCTCGGTGATCCTGGGGCTGATCGTCGCCCCGCTGCTGCTGCTGCTGACCACCTGGGAGATCCAGCGCGAGTTCACCCGCGGGCGCGTGCTGCGCGAGGCCGTCGACCACTCCTACGAGCAGCGCATGCAGCTTCAAACGCTGTTCTCCCTGCTGCAGGACGCCGAGACCGGCCAGCGCGGTTTCGTCATCACCGGCCAGCAGCGCTTCCTCGAGCCCTACGACGCCGCCCTGCGACGGCTGCCCAGCCACCTGGCGTCGCTGCGCGCCCTGCGCCAGCGCGACGTCGGCGACCTGACCGCGGGCGACGATCCCGTGTTCGACCGCCTCGTGGCCCTGATCGAGCGCAAGCAAGGCACCATGGCCGAGGGCATCCGCCTGCGCCGGGACGAAGGCCCCGACGCCGCCCGCACCCTGGTCTCCAGCGGCCAGGGCAAGGTGATCATGGACGAGATCCGCGTCGTCACCGGCGAATTGCAGGCCGCCGACAAGGCCGCCCTCGATCGGCGTATCGCGGCCAACGACGCCCTGACCAAGCGCACCGAGCGCCTGACCCAGACGCTGTTCATCGTGCTGGTGGTGTTCCTGCTGGCCGCCTTCCTGCTGCTGTCGCGCCAGATCCGCGCCCGCCAGCAGCTGTTCACCGTCGCCCAGGCCACGGCCGGACGCCTGGACGCCATTCTCGACAACGCCCAGGACGCCATCGTCACCCTCAATCCCAGCGGCACGATCGAGACGGTCAACAAGGCCGCCGAGGAGATGTTCGGCCAGCCGCGCGAAAGCCTGCTGCGCAAGGCCCTGGCCCAGTTCATCGACCTGCCCGACCGGGGCGAGCTGTTCATCCGCCAGCTGGCGGGCGCCGATGACCTGACCAAGGGCGTGCTGCGCGAACTGACCGGCCGCCGCGCGGATGGGACCACTTTCCCCATCGAGGCCTCGATCGGCCTCGTGCGCCTGCCCGAGGGCGAGCGCATCGCCGCCTCGATCCGCGACATCTCCGAGCGCCGCCGGGTCGAGAAGCTGAAGGCCGAGTTCGTCTCCACCGTCAGCCATGAACTGCGCACGCCGCTGACCTCGATCGCCGGGTCGCTGGGCCTGCTGGTCGGCGGCGCGGCCGGCGCCCTGCCCGAGCGCGCCGCGCGCCTGCTGGGCATCGCCCACTCCAACTGCCAGCGCCTGGTGCGCCTGATCAACGACATCCTCGACATCGAGAAGATCGAGTCAGGCCAGATGGAGTTCGACCTGCAGCCGCTGGACCTGGGCGAACTGGCCCGGCGGGCGGTCGACGGCATGGGGGGTCTCGGCGGCCAGATGAACGTCGCCTTCGAGCTCGACGTGACGCCCGGCCTGCCGCTGGTGCGCGGTGACTCCGACCGCCTGACCCAGGTAGCCGCCAACCTGCTGTCCAACGCCGCCAAGTTCTCGCCGGCCGGCGGGAAGGTTGAGGTCAAGGTCTCGGCCCCACGGCCCGACATCCTGCGCTTCTGCGTGCGCGACCACGGTCCCGGCGTGCCGGAAGCCTTCCGCGACCGCATCTTCTCGAAGTTCGCCCAGGCCGACGCCTCCGACACCCGGGCCAAGGGCGGCACCGGCCTTGGCCTGGCCATCTCGCGCGAGATCGTCCAGCGCCACGGCGGCCGGCTGTGGTTCGAGTCCGAGCCCGGCCAGGGCGCGACCTTCATGTTCGAGCTGGCGACGATCGAGACCCGCGCCCGCCAGCCCGAACCGTCCGACGGCGCGGCCCGCGTGCTGCTGTGCGAGGACGATCCCGACATCGCCGAGATCCTGTCGCAGGCTCTGCGCGAGGCCGGGGTGCGGGTGCACACGGTCGGCGACGTGGCCTCGGCCAGCGCCGTGATCGAGATCGGGGGTTTCGACGCCTTCGTCACCGACGTGCGCCTGCCCGACGGCAGCGGCCTGGATCTGCTGCGCCGCCTGCGCGCCGACGCCGCCACCCGCGACATCCCCGCCCTGGTGATCTCGGCCGAGGCCGCAGAGGGCCGTGGCGAGGCGCTGGACGTCGTCGACTGGCTGCAGAAGCCCATCGACCTGGACCGCCTGCGCACCGCCGTGCACCGCGCCGTCAACGGCCACGCCGACGCCCGCCGCATCGAGGTGCTGCACGTCGAGGACGACCTCGACGTCCACGCCGTGGTCCGCGACGCTCTGCAGGAACGCTGCGCCGTCCGCCACGCCGACAGCGTCCGCGCCGGCCGCGCCGCCCTGCAGGACGCCCGGCCCGACGTCGTCATCCTCGACCTTGGCCTCGGCGACGGCAACGGCGTCGAGCTCCTGGGCGACCTGCACGACGGCGGCGAGGAGCCCGTGCCGGTGATCGTCTTCTCGGCTCAGCCGCTGGAGGACAAGGCGCTCGCCGCCTCGGTAGACGCGGTGCTGACCAAGTCCAAGACCACGCTGGACCAGCTGGCCCGAACTGTGCGCAAGCTCGCCGCGGACGCCGATTCCAAGAGACGCCGATGACCGACCTGAAGCTCCTGTACGTCGACGACGAGGCCGACATCCGCGAGGTGGCGACCTTCTCGCTGGAGCTCGATCCCGGCATCGAAGTGCGTTCGGCCGGCGGCGGCGTGGAGGCCTTCGCCATGCTCGACGGCGACGCCTGGCGCCCCGACGTGGTGCTGCTCGACGTGATGATGCCCGACATGGACGGTCCGGCCGTGCTCGAGCGCCTGCGCGAGCGCGGCGACCTGGACGGCGCGCCGGTGATCTTCATCACCGCCCGCGCCCAGGCCGAGGAGCGCGCCCGCCTGCTGGGCTTCGGCGCCGCCGACGTCATCACCAAGCCGTTCGACCCGATGACCCTGGCCCAGGACGTCCGCGCCATCCTCGCCCGATGACCACCGCCGATCCCCTCGCCCCGCTGCGGGCCAAGTTCCTGGTCCGCGTCGCTGACGACCTGGCCAGGCTGCGCGCGGCCGACACCTCGATGAAGGACCGGCACTACATCGTCCACCGCCTGGCCGGCGCGGCCGGCGTGTTCGGCTACGGCAAGGTCACCGACCTCGCCCGCGACCTCGACGACCTGCTCATCGACCAGGGCGAGGCGCCGCCCGAAGCCTTCGCCGAACTGATCGCGGCGCTGGAGGGGCTGGGCTAGAGGCGGGACTTCCGCCCCTCGCCGCTGCGGGCCGCCCCATTCGGCTTCCATGCCCTCGGCCCGCCCGCCACCACAGCGGTCATGGAACAGCTCTTCGCCCCCACCCTCGCCCTGCACATCGCCTGCGGCCTGGCCGCCGCCGCCGTGGGCCTGGCCCCGATCCTCACTCGCAAGGGCTCGCGCCTGCACCGGCTGTCGGGGCGAGCGTTCGTCGTCCTGATGGGGGTGATGCTGGCGGCCGCCTGGATGATGACGGCGCTGCATTTCAACGCCTATTTCACCGCCCTGTCGGCGACGGCCAGCCTTGGCCTGTTCTCGGGCTATCGGGTGCTGCGCCGCAAGCGGCCCGACCGCGATCGGGCCCAGCGGACGACCGCCCTCGACTGGGTCGCCACCCTGGCCGTCGTGGCGATCGGCGCCTGGGTGCTGGTCCTGCTGCTGGCCGGCGACAGCGACGCGCCGCGCGCCCCGGCCGTCGCCCTGGTCTGGGGCGCCTTCCTGATGGGCGGCTGGGACCTGTGGCGCTTCGCGCGGCCGACGGACTGGCCGTTTTCGCCCGACCTCTGGACCTACGAGCATCTTGTGAAGATGCTGGGCGCCTATGGCGCGGTGCTCAGCGCCTTTTCGGGCAACTTCCTGACCTTCCTGCCGACGCCGTGGAGCCAGCTCTGGCCGACCTTGCTGTTCCAACCGATGGCCGTGATCTGGATCGCGGCCCTGGCCGTCCGGCGGCGGCGCGCATGGTCGCCCGCCTGAAGGCCGCGCCGACCGCCGCCTGGGTCTGGGCCTTCACCGCCTACAGCTGGACGGTCACCACGATCAGCGCCGCCTGGTTCGCCCGCCGGCTGGCGGCGGCGCGCGGCGAGAGCCTGTCCGTGGCCGCCTCCCTCGCCTGGCAGGGCGGGATCTACGCCGCCTGGCTGCCGGCGGCGGGGATCGTCTGGCTGGTCCTGCGCCGGTTCGGGGCCGGGGCGCGCGGGATCGCGGCGAACTTCCTGGCCGGCCTCGCCGTCGTGCCGCTGGAGGCCCTGGCCGCCAGCCTGATCGACCGCGCCTTCGTCGGCGGCGAGGCCCCTCTCGGCGTCCGGGTGCTGGAACGGACGCCGGTCTGCCTGCTGCTCTATTCGGCCGTCGTCGCGGTCGGCCTGGCCGCCGCCCACCACCGCCGCGCCCGTGAGGCACGGGAGCGCAACGCCCTGCTGGAGACCGCGCTAGCCGAGGCCCGCGCCGTCGCCGCGCCGGCTGAGGCGGCCGAACGGCTGATGGTGATGTCGGGCGCGCGCCGCATCCCGGTCGAGGTCTCGGCCGTCGAGTGGTTCGGCGCGGCCGACAACTACGTCGTCGTCCATTGGGCCGGCCGCGAGGGCCTGCTGCGCGCGACGCTGCAGAGCCTCGAGGCGCGCCTGGACCCCCGCCTCTTCGCCCGCGCCCACCGCTCGTCTCTGGTCAACCTGGCGCATGTGCGCGAGGCCAGGCCACTGTCGGACGGCTCCTGGCGGCTGACCATGGCCAGCGGCGACGAGGTGGTCACCAGCCGGACGTATCGCGATGCGCTGCTGGAGCGGCTGGGAGCTCCCCTCACCCCGTCATCCCGGCCGTAGCGAAGCGAAGAGCCGGCTACGCGCTTCCGGGATGACGAACATCGGGACCAGACCGATCAACTTCCCGGGCAGTTCACATGCGCCTCGGTCGGCTCCAGGCGGATCTCGCGGAAGGCCAGCTTGAAGCCGGCCCCAGCCGACAGCACCACCGGCGAGGAGATGCGGCTCATGTCGGCGCCGGCGGCCTTCAGGCACGACAGCTTGATCTGGGTCTTGCGCCATTCGCCCACGGGCGCGTCGGCGAAGATCTTGGTCACATCCACGCCCCCGGCGCAGCCCTCGCCGCACGAGATCGAGAAGCCCACCGGCCCCGGCGTGCGCTCGTCGACGCGATAGGTGAAGGCGATCGACAGATCGCCGGTGGTTTGGCGGGTGAGATCGGCCGGCGGGCCGTTGACCAGCAGGGCGCCGGGTCCCGTCCAGGTCGCCAGGCGCGCGTCCTCCTGGGCGGCGGCGTCGATGGCGGTCAGCTTCACCCCGCCGGCGGTCGACAGCAGCCACGGCGCCGGCGTGCGGCCCGAGACGAAGTATTTGTCGACATTGACGCTGGCGCCGGAGACGCCCGACACCTCGCCCAGCGTCGCCACCTTGCCCGGCTTGGCGTAGCTGAGGCCATAGCCATAGGCGAACTGCGGGTCGTAGCCCTTGTCACCCTTGTTCAGCGGCCCCTGGTCGGCGGTCTTGGGCCAGCTGAACGACAGCTTGCCGGTGAAATCGCGCCTGGACTTGCCGTCCTTGCCGGCGACCAGAACGTCGGCGACGCCGCCGCCTTCCGAGCCCGGCAGCCACGCGGCGACGAAGGCGTCGGAAGCATTGATCTCGGGGTTCACCCACAGCGGACGCCCCGACAGGAACACCGCCACCACCGGCACGCCCTGGGCCTTCAGCTTCTTGAGCAGGGCCAGGTCGGTCTTGTCGCCGGGCTGGTATTCCAGGTGCTGCAGGTCGCCCTGGAACTCGGCATAGGGCGTTTCACCGAACACAACCACGGCCACGTCGGGCTTGTCGGTGAAGGCGCCGTCCTTCGACAGCGTCGCCTTGCCGCCCGAGGCCTCGACCGCCTCCTTCAGGCCGCTCCAGATCGACTGGGCGCCGGGGAAGTCGGCATTGGTGTTGCCCGTGCCCTGCCAAGACAGGGTCCAACCGCCGGCCGCCTTGCCGATGTCGTCGGCGTCGCCGGCCACCAGCACCTTCGCGCCGGCCTTGATCGGCAGCACGCCGTCGTTCTTCAGCAGCACCAGCGACTTGGCCACCGCCTCGCGGGCCAGGGCGCGATGGTCGGGCGCGCCGACCCGCTCGTAGCGACCCTGCACCGGCGGGGCGACGCGGTCGAACAGGCCCGACTTGACCTTCACCCGCAGGATGCGACGCACGGCGTCGTCCAGGCGCGTCATGCCGATCTCGCCGCTCTCGACCTGCTTGAGGGTATTGTCGAACAGGCCCTGCCAACTGTCGGGCGCCATATACATGTCCAGGCCCGCGTTCAGGGCCTGCGGACACGAGACGTTGGAGCAGCCGTCGACCTGGCCGTGGGCGTTCCAGTCGCCGACCACGAAGCCGGTAAAGCCCATGCGGTCCTTCAGCACGTTCGTCAGCAAGGTCTTGTTGCCGGTGTGCTTGACGCCGTTCCAACTGGAGAACGAGGCCATCACCGTCAGGATGCCGGCCTCGATGCTGGGCGGATAACCCTGGGCGTGCAGGCGGACGAGATCGGCCTCCGACACCGGGGCGTCGCCCTGGTCCTTGCCGTTCAGCGTGCCGCCGTCCGCGAGAAAGTGCTTGGCGCTGCCGGCGATGCGGCCGGCCTCCAGCGCCTTTCCAGACACGAGCTTGCCCTGCAGGCCCAGCGTCATGCGACCAGCATAGCTTTTGACGATCTCCGGATCCTCGCCATAGCCCTCGTAGGCGCGACCCCAGCGGTCGTCGCGCGGCACGGCCACCGTGGGCCCGAAGGTCCAGTCGCCGCCGGCCACGGCCACCTCTTCGGCGGTCGCCTTGCCGATGCGCTCGATCAGGTCGGGATCGCGGGCCGCGCCCAGGCCGACATTGTGCGGAAAGAGCGTGGCGCCGACCACGTTGTTGTGGCCGTGCACGGCGTCGATGCCGAACATCAGCGGGATCGGCACGTGGCCGTCGCGGGTCTCCAGCGACACGGCGCGGAACAGGTCGACAAACTCGGCCCACGCCTTGGGACCGGCCTTGTCGTCGCCATTGGGGCCCGAGCTGCCGCCGGCAAGGATCGAACCCAACGGGTACTCGCGCAGTTGCTCGGGACGGATCGAGCCGATGTCGGCCTGGATCGTCTGGCCGACCTTCTCGCGCACCGACATCTTCGCCATCAGCGCGGTGATCTTCGCCTCGGTCGCCGCGTCGGTCAGGGCCGCGGGACTCTTGACCACAGGCCAGGCGGCGACGTTCGCCGCAGCCTTGCCGGCGGGGGCAAGCACCTGCGCGCTCGCGACGCTCGTCAGGCTGGTGGCGGCCAGAAGGGCCAGGGCGGAAAGGCGGAACGGCGTCACGGGCGGCCTCGATCGAAAAAGGAGCGCGACGGCCAAGGGGAAAGAGGCCGCCGCGCCCGAACACGCCACGGGAGCAGCGTAGGGCTTCGAGGCGGCGGCTGGCCGACGGGCGCGCGTCGGCTCCCGGGCCATGCGCACGCGCATGGATCTGGCCTCCCGCTCGCGGGGTCGTCTGCTTGCGACCGCCTCACCAGACAACGAGACAACGTTGTCTTACTTGATGTCAACACGCTAATATTTGTCCACTTGAGGACAAATTGGCCACAACCCTTTCCACGAAAAGCGATTTTCGCGACACATGGAGCAGTGCGAATTTCTGACAACGATGTCTTACTTTGATTGAAAGCGGCATCTACTGGCGCCTACAGTCAGGAACCGGCTCGACTCGGCCGCCATGGCCGCGCTATCGCTAACGCCGCGCCGAAAGCCGGCGGCGGGAGCCCGATGCGCAACGTCACCATCGTCCATGTGGCCGAAAGGGCCCGAGTCTCGGTCAAGACCGTGTCGCGCGTGGTCAACAACGAGCCGACGGTCACGCCGGAACTGCGCGAGCGCGTGCAGGCGGCCATCGACCAGCTGGGCTACGCCCCCAACATCGCCGCCCGCCGCCTGGGCGGGTCGCGCTCGTTCCTGATCGTCGCCTTCAACGATCGCAAGCTGACCCTGGAGAACTGGGCCAGCGACCGGGGCAACAACTGGATCGACCGCATGCAGTACGGGGCCATGCTCCGCTGCGACGTGCACGGCTACCACCTGCTGTGCGAGCTGATCGACCTGGAGAGCGACCAGCTGGCCCGCAAGGTCCAGCACGTGCTGTCGTCCCTGCGCCCCGACGGGGTGATCCTGACGCCGCCAAACTGCGAGGACCCGACGGTGCTGGAGGCGCTGAAGCGGGCCCAGATCCCGTTCGTGCGCATGGGCTCGGCCGCGGCCGGCCCCGGCGCCCGCGTGCGGATGGACGACCAGGCCGCCGCCCGCCAGCTGACCGAGCACCTGGCCGGCCAGGGCCACCGCCGCATCGGCTTCGTCACCGGCAGCGCCCGATTCCTGGCCAGCCGCGCCCGCGAGGACGGCTACCGCCAGGCCCTGGCCGTCGCCGGCCTGCCTGTCGACGAGACCCTGCTGGTTCCCGGCGACTTCACCTTCGAGGGCGGGGTCGCGGCGGCCGAGGCCCTGCTGTCGCGCCCCGACCGCCCCACCGCCATCCTGGCCGGCAACGACGAGACCGCCCTGGCCGTCATGCACGTGGCCCGCCGGCTGGAAATCGCCATTCCCGGCGACCTGTCGCTGGCCACCTTCGACGACACGCCCAGCGTCCGCCTGTCGCTGCCGCCGCTGACCACGGTGCGCCAGCCGGTGGCCGAGATGGCCGCCCAGGCGGTCGACCTGCTGGTCGCCGCGGCCGCCAAGGACGGCAAGCTGTCGCGCGCCGACCACCTGCTGCCTTTCGAACTGGCCCTGCGCGCCTCGACCGCGCCGCCGCCATAAAGAAGCCTTGCCCGCCCGCGACGGGATGTCGCGGGGAGCTTGACCAGCCTGCCGGCGCGCCCTTTCCTCTTGCGACTTCGAATTTGGAGCCGGCAGCGTTTGGCCAGAGACATGACCCAGGTCGACGCCGCCTCAGCCGCCGCCGGACCGCCCACCGTCCGAAGGCGACTGCTGGTCATGGCCCTGTGCCTGGTCGCCCCGGCCATCGTGTTCATGGCCCTGCTGGCCCGCGCCGAGTACGGCCAGAGCCAGGGGCGCTACGAGCAGCAGCTGATCGCCACCACCCGGGCCCTGGGCCTGGCCGTCGACCGCCAGCTGGCCCTGGGCCAGAGCACCCTGCAGGCCCTGGCCGTCTCGCCCGCCCTGGCGGCCGGCGACCTGGAAAGCTTCGAGCGTCAGGCCCGCGCCGCCGTACGCAGCAAGGACGCCTGGATCGTGCTGATCTCGCCGCGCGGCCAGGTAATCAACACCCGCCTGCCGCCCGGCCAGGCCCCGCCCCGCACCGCCGGCTTGCCGCCCGAGCGCTGGGCCGCCGTACGCTCTGGCCGCACGACGGTGTCGAACCTCACCCAGGGCAAGGTCGCAGGCCAGCCGATCGTGGCCATCGACATGCCGGTGATCGTCGACGGCGAGCTCTACGACCTGGCCTACATCCAGACCCCGGCCGCCTTCGCGCCGCTGTTCGCCGCCCAGGGCGTGCCGCGCAGCTGGACGGCCAGCATCGTCGACCGCAACGCCCGCCTCGTGGCCCGCTCGCGCGACCAGGAGAAGATGCTGGGCCGCTCGGCCAGCAAGCCGATGCTCGAGGCCATGGCCAAGGACAATGACGGCGTGCTCGAGACCTACACCCTCGACGGCACCCCCACCCTGTCGGCCTTCAGCCGCTCGCCGACCTACGGCTGGAGCTTCATCGTCGGCGTGCCGCGCACCGAGCTGGAGCGCGCCAACCTCTCGTCCCTGGCGCTGCTGGTGGTGGCGGGCCTGGCCCTGCTGGCCATCGGCGCGGGCGCGGCATTGCTGTTCTCGCGCGGCATTTCCGGCGAGGTCCGCGCCCTGGTGGCGGACGCCCGGATCATGGCTTCGGGCGGCGAGATGCCGGCCCAGACCACCGGCGGCCTGCGCGAGATCGGCGAGGTGCGCGAGGCCCTGCACGCCACCTCTCGCCAGCTGCGCGCACGCGAGGCCGAGGAAAAGCGGGCCCAGGCCCGCCAGCAGCTGATGATCAACGAACTGAACCACAGGGTGAAGAACACCCTGGCCACGGTCCAGTCGCTGGCCCTGCAGAGCTTGGGCAAGGGAGAGGCCGTGCCCGGCTTCGACGCCTTCAACGAACGCCTCTACGCCCTGGCCCGCGCCCACGATCTCCTGACCCGCACCGTGTGGGAAAGCGCCGACCTGACCGACCTGCTGCGCCAGACCCTCGAACCCTACGGCGACCGCGCCCACATCGAGGGCCCGCCGGCCGCCCTGCCGCCCAGCGCGGCCCTGGCCCTGTCGATGGTGTTCCACGAACTGGCCACCAACGCCTCCAAGTACGGCGGCCTGTCCACCCCGGCCGGCCGGGTCGAGGTCACCTGGCGGCGCGACCCGCTGGACCCGCACCGCCTGGCCCTGCGCTGGGTCGAGAGCGGCGGTCCCAAGCTGACGGGCCCGCCCAGCCGCAAGGGCTTCGGCTCGCGCCTGATCGCCGCCAGCCTGCGTAATGAACTCAAGGGCGAGGCCCAGTTCGACTACCTGCCCACCGGCCTCGTCTGCACACTGACGGTCCGCACCGCCGGCGCCCAAGCTTTGGGCGAAGACGGCCCCGCCACCGACGCCTGAACGGGCAGCCGCGCGCGCCCACGCCTGGCGCCGGCCGGGCGCTTGACCAATGTTCTTCGGTTCATCGTGATGGTCGATCCGCTCAGCACCCATCCTGGGGCGCCGTCGGATCGATCATATTGCCTCGTCGCGTAGATTGATCTTCCATGACGCCCGGGATGCGGCCGCCAGAGCCGCGACCACTCAGGGAAGACCATGATCGCCACCGACGACTCCGTCATGCTGCCGGCCCGGCCCGAGCCGATCCCACTGGATCCGGCCCGCACGGCGGTGATCGTCATCGACATGCAGAACGCCTACGCCTCCAAGGGCGGCTATCTGGACCTGGCCGGCTTCGACATCGGCGGCGCGGCAGCCTGCATCCAGCAGATCAAGGGCGTGCTGGAAACCGCCCGCGAGGCCGGCGTGCAGGTGATCTATTTCCAGAACGGCTGGGACGACCAGTACGTGGAAGCCGGCGGCCCCGGCTCGCCCAACTGGTGGAAATCGAACGCGCTGAAGACCATGCGCACCAAGCCGGAGCTGCAGGGCAAGCTGCTGGCGCGCGGCCAATGGGACTACGAGCTGGTCGACGAACTGGCGCCGCAGCCGGGCGACATCTGCCTGCACAAGACCCGCTATTCCGGCTTCTTCAACAGCCAGCTCGACAGCGTGCTGCGTTCGCGGAACATCAAGAACCTGGTCTTCGTCGGCATCGCCACCAATGTCTGCGTGGAGTCGACCCTGCGCGACGGCTTCTTCCTCGAATATTTCGGCACGGTGCTGGAGGACGCCACCCACCAGGCCGGCCCCGACTTCGTGCAGAAGGCCACGCTCTACAACATCGAAACCTTCTTCGGCTGGGTCTCGACCGTGGCCGACTTCAAGGGGGCGTTCGGGCAGCTGGCTCCGCGCTGACCCCCTCCGGCCCTCCGGGCCACCTCCCCCAGAGGGGGAGGATCCAGGAGCGCCGCGCGGATGCTCCCCCTCTGGGGGAGCTGTCGCGGAGCGACTGAGGGGGTCTTCCCACCGATCAACGACAAGAGAGGAACACGATGCCCAAGACCGTCATCACCCCGCCCGGCACGGGCACGCCGATCGCGCCGTTCTCGCCGGGCGCCCTGGCCGACGGCGTGGTCTACGTCTCGGGCACCCTGGCCTTCGACAAGGACAACAACGTCGCCCACGTCGGCGACGCCGAGGGCCAGACGCGGCAGGTGCTGGAGACCATCAAGTCGGTGATCGAGACCGCCGGCGGCACGATGGACGACGTGACCATGAACCACATTTTCCTGACCGACTGGGCCAACTACCAGACCATCAACAAGGTCTATGCCGAGTATTTCCCGGGCGACAAGCCGGCCCGCTACTGCATCCAGTGCGGCCTGGTGAGGCCCGACTTCCTGGTCGAGATCGCCACCGTCGCCCACATCGGCAAGAAGTGATCGACGCCGTGACCTCGGGAAGCGTCGACGGCATCCACTACGAATTGCACGGCGGGCCCATCGCCGGTCGTGAGGTCGTGCTGATGTCGTCGGGCCTCGGCGGCTCCGGCAGCTTCTGGGGGCCGCAGATGGCGGCGCTGACCGCGCGCTGGCCGGTGGTGCTGTACGACCACCGCGGCACGGGCCGCAGCGTTCGCGAACTGCCGACCGACAAGCCCTACGCCGTGGCCGACATGGCCGACGACATGGTCAAGGTGATGGACGCGCTGGGGATCGCCAAGGCCCACGTCGTGGGCCACGCGGCCGGCGGCAATGCGGGCCTGGCGCTGGCGCTCTCCCACCCCGACCGCCTGGGCA
This sequence comes from Caulobacter sp. FG7, assembly GCF_057808875.1. Lineage (NCBI taxonomy): Bacteria > Pseudomonadati > Pseudomonadota > Alphaproteobacteria > Caulobacterales > Caulobacteraceae > Caulobacter > Caulobacter sp. FG7. The sequence continues at coordinate 39,973 of NZ_JBMDIW010000004.1, read as the reverse complement.
AGCTGGTCGTCGTCAACGGCTGGTCGCGGCCCGACCCGCACATCAGGCGCTGCTTCGACACGCGCCTGCACCTGCTGAACGACACCGGCCTAGCCGCTTACGTTCACGCCCAGGCCCTGTTCCTCTATCCGGCGACCTGGATCTCGGAGAACAGCGAGCGCCTGGCCGCCGAGGAGCCGCACCACGTGGCCGGCTTCCCGCCCAGGGCCGTGATGCTGGCCCGCATCGGCGCCCTGCTGGCCTTCGACGTCGACGACCAGCTGCCGCAGATCACCCACCCGGTGCTGGTCAGCGCCACGGCCGACGACATGCTGGTGCCGGTCACCTGCGCCCATCGCCTGGCGCAGCGCCTGCCCAACGCCGTGCTCGACGTGCTGCCCTGGGGCGGCCACGCCTCGACGGTGACCGATCCGGAAGGCTTCAACGCCTCGCTGGTGAAGTTCCTGGAGGGGGCGTGACAGGCATCGCCAACCAGATCCTCCCCCTCTGGGGGAGGTGGCCCAGAGGGCCGGAGGGGGGACCTTTTCAGCTGCCTGGGAGGCGGCCGATCCTGCCCCTCCCCCCTCAGTCGCTTCGCGACAGCTCCCCCAGAGGGGGAGCATCTTTCTCATCGCACCAAACGCCACGCTCATAAGGGGGCACTAACACCATGCAGGTCGGCGTCTTCATCCCCATCGGCAACAACGGCTGGCTCATCTCCGAGACCGCGCCGCAGTACCTGCCGAGCTTCGAGCTCAACAAGACCATCGTCCAGAAGGCGGAGAGCTACGGCCTCGACTTCGCGCTCTCGATGATCAAGCTGCGCGGTTTCGGCGGCAAGACCGAGTTCTGGGAGCACAACCTCGAGAGCTTCACCCTGATGGCTGGCCTGGCGGCCGTGACGCAGAAGATCAAGGTCTTCGCCACCGTCGCCACCCTGACCATCCCGCCGGCGATCGTGGCGCGCATGGCCTCGACCATCGACTCGATCGCGCCCGGCCGCTTCGGCATCAACCTGGTCACCGGCTGGCAGAAGGCCGAATACAGCCAGATGGGCCTGTGGCCCGGCGAAGGGCACTACACCGACCGCTACAACTACCTGGCCGAATACGCCACCGTGCTGAAGGACCTGCTGGAGACCGGCGTCTCGGACTTCAAGGGCAAGTATTTCACCATGGACGACTGCCGGGTCAGCCCGCACCCCAAGGAGACCAAGCTGATCTGCGCCGGCTCGTCGGACGAGGGCCTGGCCTTCACCGCGCAGTATGCCGACTACAGCTTCGCCCTGGGCAAGGGGACCAACACCCCCACCGCCTTCGCCTCGGTCAACAAGCGGCTGGAGGCGGCCGCCGCCAAGACCGGCCGCGAGGTCGCCTCGTTCATCCTGTTCATGGTCATCGCCGACGAGACCGACGAGAAGGCCCTGGCCAAGTGGCAGAAGTATCGTGACGGAGCCGACCAGCAGGCCCTGGCCTGGCTGACCAACCAGGCCGCGCCCAACGCCGCGGCGGGCGCCACCACCAACACCGCCCAGTTGGCCGCGCCGGAATCGGCGGTGAACCTCAACATGGGCACCCTGGTGGGGTCTTACGAAAGCATCGCCCGCATGCTCGACGAGATCGCCGAGGTTCCGGGCACCGGCGGGGTGCTGCTGACCTTCGACGACTTCGTCCAGGGCATCGACGACTTCGGAACCAAGATCCAGCCGCTGATGAAGTCGAGGAAGTAGGGACAAGAAGACCCCCTCAGTCGCTCCGCGACAGCTCCCCCAGAGGGGGGAGCATCTATGCCGCGCTGACGAGATCCTCCCCCTCTGGGGGAGGTGGCCCAGAGGGCCGGAGGGGGCTCGCCGCCAGGCGGGTCCTTCCTAGTCCAGCGTCATCATGTCGATCAGCTTGACCCGGAAGATCATCACGCTGTTGGGCGGGATCTCGCCGGCGGCGCGTTCGCCGTAGCCGAGCGAGGGCGGCACGAACAGCGTCCATTCGTCGCCGACCTTCATCTTCGGCAGGGCCTCCATCCAGGCCGGAACCAGGCCGCCCAGCGGCGCGATCATCGGCCGGCCGCGCGCGAACGAGCTGTCGAACACCGTGCCATCGACCAGCTTGCCCTCGTAGTGGACCTTGATGATCTCGCCTTCCTTCGGCGAGGGCGCGTCCTTCGCGCCCGTGGTCGTGACCTTATATTGCAGGCCCGACGGCAGGGTGATCACGCCCGGCTGCTTGGCGTTGGCCGCCAGCCAGGCGGTGGACTTGGCCAGGTTGTCGGCGGCCGGGCTGGCCGTGACGTTCGGGGCCGGAGCCGGGGTCGGCGCGGTCTGGGCCAGGGCCGGAGCGGCCAGAGCGATGGACAACCCCAGGGCGATGAGAGCGGTGCGCATGTTTGAGCGACTCGTGTTATCTATGCGACGAAATGTCAGAATAGACATTCGGCTGGACGAGAGCACACTAAAAACCGAGGGCTCGTGTTCAGCCAGAAGAAGAACGGCCATTTTCTACTTGGACCGTTCTTCGCTCGTCGGGAAGGAAACGTCATGGCCAGGGCTACTGGCGGCTCATTGAGCGGGGCGCATTGGTGGCAGCGCCATCCGATGTTCGCGCTCTTCGTCGGCTGGGTGGTGATCGGCTCGCTGGGCCTCGCCGCCGCCGTTCAACTGTGGCCGGTTCTCGCGCGCTTCACGCCGCTCGCCTGAAGGCACGCGCCGCAAACTCCAGGAAATACGGCCAGTTAGGCGCGGGCGCATGCCCCTCCGCGCGTTGGCGAAAACAAGATCACCGCCCGCCGTCAGCGGTCACGGGCGGCGTCTCACTTCCCGTCCGCCCGGGCGTAGAGGCCCAGCATGGTTCCGACGAAGCCGCCGGCGACCTTGGTCGACAGGATGGTTCCGTCCTGCTCCTTGGCCAGGCTCGCCCAGGCGCCGTCGCCGGTCGCATAGGAAAAGTCATAGAGCCCGCCGCGCGCCTCGATCCGCAGCCGCACCGGCGCGCCGGCCGCGACGTCCAGCGGCGCGCGGGCCACGACCAGACCGTCCACCGGATCCTTTTCGCCCGCCCGCTTCTCCAGCCGCACCTCGGGCCGCCCGCCTTGGCCGCCGGCCACGGTCAGGGCGTAGAAGAAGGCGTCGTTCTGCAGCGCCACGATCCCGGCCCGGTCGCCGTCGCCCCTGGGAGCGAATCGCACCGTCGTCTCGGCGCTGGCGTTCATGTGCTGCTGGCGGCGCGCCCAGATCGACGGCTGCTCCAGCCCGCCCAGCCGGTCGGGCCGCGCCTGCAGCACCAGCGCGCCACCCTTCAGCTCCCACCACCGCCCCGACGGGATCCGCATGGTCATCCAGTCCAGGCCCAGGGCCTGGCCGTCGAAGGTCTCGCGCACGGTGAAGGCGCCGGTGGTCGGCGTCTTCGGCGACGATCCCACCGGCAGGTTCGGCCGTCTGGCCGCATAGGGGATCGCCGTCTTGGCCGGCAGGATCACCGGCCAGCCGTCCTTCCACTCCACCGGCAGCAGGAAGGTCTCGCGGCCGGTGTTGTAGGCATCGTCGCCGTATGGCCGCACGGCCAGGAAGGTCGCCCACCACGCGCCGTCCGGGGTCTGGACGAGGTCGGCATGGCCGGCCGAGGTGATCGGATGGGCGCGGTCCCTGGGCAGGTCGCGCTGGGTCAGGATCGGGTTGCCGGCATAGGGCGCGTAGGGGCCCGCCACGGTGTCGGACCGCAGCACCACCTGCGAATGGCCCTCGGCCGTGCCGCCCTCGGCGGCGGTCAGGTAGTAGCGGCCGTCGACCTTCTGGATATGCGGCCCCTCGATCCAGATCGGCTTGGTGGAGGGATCCACGCCCCCGTCGACCAGCACCGAGCGCGGCCCGACCATCTTGCCGGCCTTGGGGTCGTACTCTTGAATCCAGATCGCCCGGTGGCCGTCATAGCGCGAGGGCCCCTGCGGCGGGCCGTTGTTGACGATCCACCCCCGCCCGTCGTCGTCGAAGAACAGCGAGGTGTCGATGCCGTCGATTTCCGGCAGCCACACCGGATCCGACCACGGCCCCTTCGGATCCCTGGCCGTGACCAGGAAATTGCCGCCGCAGTCGACGCAGGTATTGAGGATGTAGAACACCCCCGCGTGCTCGGTGATGGCCGGCGCGAACACCGCCCGCGACATGGCCAGCCGCTTGAAGTCCAGCTGGCTAGGCCGGTCGATGGCGTTGCCGATCTGGGTCCAGTTCACCAGGTCCTTGCTGTGGAACACCGGGATGCCGGGGAACCAGGCGAAGGTCGAGTTGACGAGGTAGTAGTCCTCGCCCACCCGCGTCACGCTGGGGTCGGGATAGAAGCCCTTCAGGATCGGGTTGGCGTACTGGCCCGGCGCCAAAGGGGCATCGGTCGGGTCCTGGCCGCTGTAAGTGAAGTCGTCGAAGGCGGCCGTGCCGGGCGCGAGCGGACCGGCCTGGGCGACGCCGGCCAGCAGCGACAGAGCCAGGGCGGGCGCCAGGGTAAGACGCAGCAGCATGACCGCCCTCCCCTCAGCGCGCCGGCGCGTCGCGCAGGGCCTGGGCCACCGCCTGGCGCAGCGGCTTGGGCGCATAGGCGTCGTCATAGAGCGCCGGCCGCTTGGGGGCCTTGTCCTGGCGCAGCCACTGGTTCTGCAGCCACGAATACTTGTCGACCATCCCCCAGGCCAGAAGCTCCTTGGTCTGGCGATAGCTCAGCATCAGGTCGAGATAGGCCTTGCCATAGGCCGCCACGGCCGCGTCGCGCTGCGCAAAATCGACCGGCAGGCCCTTGTCGTGGACGTCGAACTCGGTGAGCGCCAGCTCGAAGCCCATGCCGACCGCCTCATCGACGAAGGCCCGCCATTCCTTCTCCTGCGGACGGCCGAAACCCGTGAAGCTGTCGGCGTTCTCGGCCCCGATGTGGCTCTGGATCCCCAGCGCGTCGACGGGAACATCGCGTTTGCGGAAGCCCTCCAGCAGCTTGAGCACGCCATGGCGGTGCTTCTCGTTGCCGGCCTCCCAGCTCATGTAGTCGTTGTAGACGAGGCGGGCTTTGGGTGCGGCCTTGCGGGCCAGGTGGAACGAAGCGTCCAGCACCGGCTCGACCCCGCCCATGGCGTCGGAGAAGACCGTGCGGCGCAGGGCCCCGTCGGCGGGATCGACGGTCTCGTTGACCACGTCCCAGGAATAGATCTGCGGGTAGTGGGCGCACACCGTGTCGATGTGTTCGGCCAGCATGGCCTCGACCCGTGCGGCGGGCTTGGGACCGAAATCGTAGTCCTTCAGCCAGGCCGGGAACCACTGCGGGTGATGCCACAGCAGGGTGTGGCCGCGCAGGCCCGCGCCGTGCTCGGCGGCGAAGGCGGCGATGCGGTCGGCGCGCTGGAAGGCGAAGGTCTTCTCGGCCGGGCGCAGCACGTACCACTTCAGCTCGTTCTCCGGGACCAGCACCCCGCACTCGTCGGCCAGGATGGCGCGGTAGCGGGCGTCCTCGAACGAGCCGGTCAAGGATCCCGGCGGGCCCGCGCCGACGGCGCTGCCGAAGACAAGGCCCTTCTGGGCGGCGAGGGACTTGAGCGGCTGGATCTTGCTCTCGGCCAGGGCCGGCGAAGCAAGGGCGGCGGCCGCGGCGCCGAACAGGGCCTGACGACGATCGATCATGCGGAGGCTCACTCAAAGAAGCCGCGCACCGCCCGAGCACGCCGCCGGCGTGCTCGAAACCCCTTGAACGCGAAGCGTCGACACTGACGCCTTCGGAGAGCGATGCGCGGATGAAGTCGGCAGGAGAAACAGGCGCGCGGCGAAGAGCGAGGGCCGCGCGCCCGGGTACGCGGTACTAGAAGCTGGCGCGCAGCACGAAGGTGTAGCGCCGATCGTTCATGAACCAGGAGCGGCCCGTCTTCAGCAGGTTGCTGTCGAGCACCTGGGTCGTGCGGGTGGTCTCGTTCAGCAGGTTCACCGCCTGCACCCCGACCTTCACCTTCGGATTGACGGTGTAGAAGAACGAGCCGTCCAGCTGGCCGGTGGCCTCGTTCATGATCGGGGCGTAGGGCACGATCACGTCGCGGACGGTGAGCAGGAAGTCCGAGCGCCAGTTGTAGGCCAGGCGCGCCGAGACCGGCCCCTTCTCGTAGATCGCCGCGAAGTTGACGTTGTGCTTGGACAGGCCCTGCAGCGGCAGCTTGCTGGTGTCGACCGTGGTGATACGGCCGGCGGCCACGTCGGGGTCGGTCGCCGACAGGGTGCTCTGCGGGACGCCGCTGCTTTCGATGTAGCTATAGTTGGCGTTGATGCCGAACCCGTCCAGCGGCTTGGGCAGGAAGTCGTAGAACTGCTGATAGCCGATCTCGAAGCCCTTGACCGTCGCCTTCTTGTCCGAATTGCCGGGCGTGGTCACCAGCACGTCGAACGTCGCCCCGTTGTTGGTGAAGGGCACACGCGCGGTCGTATTGGTGGCGACGTCGGTCAGCTCCTTCCAGAAGGCCGCGAAGGTCAGCGAGCCGACCGGCGCGAAGTACCATTCCACCGAGGCGTCGACGTTGGTCGACTGGGTGGGCTTCAGGAAGGGGTTGCCCACCGTCACGTTGCCCGACGGCTGGCCGCCGGTGATGCCGTCGAAGTTCGTGTTGAGGGCCAGGTTGTAGTAGTTGCGGGTCAGGCCGATGTCTGGCGGCGTCATCGTCTTGGAGACGCCCAGGCGGTACTGCAGCCCGTGCGGGGCCATGACCTTCACGTTCAGGCTGGGCAGCCAGTAGTCGAACGAGGCCTTGGCCGTGCTCGGGGTCAGGGCGCCGTTGGCCCAGGCCCGGGCCGCGGCCCGCACCTGCCGCGTCAGCGAACAGAACGACGACGGGCTGAACGGCTGCTTCGGCTCCGGCAGGGCCTGCCAGTTGGTGAAGGCCAGGGTGCAATCGGCGTCGGTGGCAAGGCTGGTCGAGATCGGGAAGGCCAGGTAGCCGGTCGCCTCGCGGTCGGTCTTGGTATAGCGCAGGCCGATGTTGCCGCTGATCTTGTAGTCGCCGACATCGCCCTTGAAGCGGGCCATCAGGTAGGCGGCCTTGGTCACCTCGTTGACCGGGTTGATCTCCTGCGGGCGGAACGGCGTGCCGGCGGTGACGCCGCAACGCTGCGCCAGCGGCACCCAGTTCTGCGGACACCTCTGGCCGGTCTGCGCGTCGAGCACTGTGCGGTCACGCCACTCGTCGCCGACTGACAGCAGGAACTGCGAGACCGAGCCGTAGTTGTCGACCAGGTTCTGCGAGAAGAACAGGCGCGGATCCGACCCCGTCGGCACGCCGGTCTTGCCGCGCAGGAAGTTGTCGAAGGCGTAGGCCTCGACAAAGCGGGTGCTGTTGGCGCCGCCGGCCGTGTTCGGGTTGCCGTTGATGGGATCGTCCATCCACACCGGGCCGCCGCTGCCCCAGATTTCGCTGACCACGCCCCAGTTGTAGGCCGAGAAGCGGGTGGTCTGGTCGCGTTCCGACCAGCGGGCGCCGCCCTTGATCGAGTCCAGCCAGCTGTCGTTGTTGAGCTTGTATTCGACGTCGATCTTGACCGCGTCCTCTGTGCCTTCCGACTGCTCGATGTGGTCCATCGCCGAGCGCCAGAAGTTGTTGTACGGGTCGCTGAGGCTGGTGTGCGTCCCGCGGGCGTAGGACGGGCAGTTGTTGTTAAACGGCGCGCAGTTCGACACCGCCGTGCCGCTGGACGGGGCGGTGAACTTCACGTCCGGCAGGTCGCTGCCGTTGAGGGTGATCGAGGCGTTCTGGAACGTCGAGCCCCACATGCCCATGCTGATCGCGTCGACCTTCGAGTCCACGTGCTGGGCGTCGAACAGCACGCCCCAGTGCTCGTTCGGCGTCCACTTGAAGTTGAAGCCGTAGTCGGTGGTGATGTTGGTCGTGTTCTCGTCGCGGCGGACGTTGTTGGACTGCAGGCCGTTGATCGGCGTGCGCGGGTCGGACCCGTTCTGGTCGGCGCGCCAGCCGGTGCTGCCGGTGATGATCCCGTTGGTGAAGACGCCGTCCTCGTCGAACGAGAAGGTGGTGCCGTCGGCCGGGCGCGAGTCGCCGTTGCCGGCCACGTTGTCGGTGGCGATCTCGACCGCGTGCTCGGTCCACTTCACGGTCGACTTCGAGCGCAGGTACTGCAGCGAGGCCTGCATCGTGCCGTCGTTGCTCTTCCACTGGATCGCGCCGGCCTGGCCCTGGCGTTCACGGTCGTTGGTGGTCGAGCGGAACGCCGCCCCGCGCGGGAACCACACGCCCTTCGTACCATTGCCGCAGTCGGCGCTGGAGACGCCCAGGTTGGTGCGGCAGCCGAAGTTCGACACCTGGATGGCGTCGCTGCGGCTGGCCAGCTGCGAGTTGACGAAGCTGGCCAGGACGCCGACCTCGCCGAAGCTGGTGTCGAAGCGGTCGCTGTAGAGGAACGAGTAGGTCGGCTTCCATTCCTTGACCATGTCGCCGTAGCTGGCCTCGGCCGACATCGACAGGATGCGCTTGTTGCTGTCGAACGGCAGGCGCGTACGCAGGTTCACCGTGCCCGAGATGCCGCCCTCGATCAGGTCGGCCGAGGGGCTCTTGAACACGTCGACGCCGCCCATCAGTTCCGACGGCACGTCGGCGAAGCTGAGGATGCGGCCGTTGTTGGCGGTGAAGGTGTCGCGGCCGTTCAGCTCCGAGCGCACGAAGTTCAGGCCGCGGACCACGACGCCCGAGCCTTCGACCGAGAAGTGGTCGGGGTCGACGCCGGCGGCGAAGCGGTTGATCGACACGCCAGGGACGCGCTGCAGGGCTTCGGTCACCGAGCGGTCCGGCAGGGCCCCGATGTCCTCTGCGGTGATCGAGTCGCCGATGATCTCCGACGACTGCTTCAGCTGCTGGCTGCTCTTGAGGCTCTGGCGGATGCTGGTGACGACCACCTCGTCGACTGTGTCCTCGGTGGTCTTGCCGCTGGCCGGGGCGGTCGTCTGGGCCAGGGCCGACGCCCCGAACACCAGGCTCAGCGCCAGGGCAGACGCCCCGCACTTCAGGCCGAATTTCAGGTTGTCGCCGAGAGTCTGGCGCCCACGCGTCGCGGACGCTCCGTTGACGGAGCTCATTCTTGTATTCCTCCCCAGGTGCGGCAACGCGGTAGCGCTACCATTGGTCATATGTCGAGACCATTATTGGTCTGATGATATGGCAAAGGTCGACCACGTCAAGGGCGTTGACATAACCCCGTAACGTCAACTCGATCGCCACTCATCCTTTTGTTTTAAAATGCTTTTCCAGGCAGAAACGGCGCCCGGGCGATTTTTCGCCAGCGGGAAACGTGACAAATGCGGACAGCGCAGTCAATTTACGACCCGCTTGAAACGGCGCTCAAAGCCGTGCGGACATAAGATCTTCAGGGGCGGGAAAGCGTATCATGTCAGACCAACGCGTGAGGTCCGTCGTCGTCGTGGGCGGCGGCACGGCCGGGTGGATGACGGCGGCGGCGCTGGCCAAGACGCTCAGCGCCCAGGGCCTGAAGATCACCCTCGTCGAATCCGAGGCCATCGGCACGGTCGGCGTCGGCGAGGCCACCATTCCGCCGATCCTGACCTTCAACACCATGCTGGGCGTCGACGAGCGCGAATTCATGCGCGCCACCAAGGCCAGCTTCAAGCTGGGCATCGAGTTCGTCGACTGGGGCGCGGTCGGCGAGACCTACCACCACCCGTTCGGGACCTTCGGCCTCGACCTGGAGGGCATCAAGTTCCACCAGGTGTGGCGCAAGTTCGCCGCCTCTGCCGGTCCGATCGGCGACTATAACCTCACCGAGGCCGCCGCCCGCCGCTGGCGCTTCTCCCTGCCCGATCCCGACCCGTCCAAGGTCATGTCGAGCCTGCGCTACGCCTACCACTTCGACGCCGGCCTCTACGCCCGCTTCCTGCGCGGCTTTTCCGAGCAGCGCGGCGTGGTGCGCATCGAGGGCCGCATCGGCCAGGTGGACCAGAACGCCGAGACCGGCTTCGTCGAGGCCGTGGTGCTGGAGGACGGCCGCCGCGTCGAGGGCGACTTCTTCGTCGACTGCACGGGCTTCCGGGGGCTGGTCATCGGCCAGGCGCTGAAGGTCCCCTACCAGGACTGGGGCCGCTGGCTGCCCAACAACCGCGCCGTGGCCATCGGCTGCGAACTGGGCGGCGACGGCCTGACCCCGTTCACCCGCGCCACCGCCCGCGAGGGCGGCTGGCAGTGGCGCATCCCGCTGCAGCACCGGATCGGCAACGGCTACGTCTATTCCAGCCATCACGTCGACGACCAGCGCGCGCTCGACACCCTGCTGGCCAACCTGGACGGCGCCCCGACCGACGAGCCCAACTTCCTGCGCTTCACCCCGGGCCGCCGCGAGCGCGCCTGGGAGAAGAACGTCTGCTCGATCGGGCTTTCGGCCGGCTTCATCGAGCCGCTGGAAAGCACCAGCATCCACATGATCCAGGCCGGGATCACCAAGCTGCTGGCCCTGTTCCCGCGCAATGGCGTCGATCCGCTTGAGGTCGACGAATACAACCGCCTGACCGCCGAGCAGGTCGACCGCATCCGCGACTTCGTGATCCTGCACTTCCACGCCACCCGCCGCGACGATACCGACTACTGGCGCTACCTGTCGTCGATGACCGTGCCCGACAGCCTGGCCCGGCGCATGGAGCTGTTCGCCCATCGCGGCCGCTGGTTCCCGTCGGAATACGACCTGTTCCACGAGCCCAACTGGCTGGCCGTGCTGCTGGGCCAGGGGATCGTTCCGCAGGAATGGGACCCGCTGGTCGACAGCCTGCCCGAAAACGAGGTTCGCCAGCGCCTCTCCCACCTGTCCGCCCTGATCGCCCGCACCGCCGAGGCGATGCCGGACCACGCCCAGTTCGTCGCCCGCTACTGCGGCGCGGCTCAAGGAGTCGCCGCATGAGCAACGACCGCATCCGCCACGTCGTCATCGTCGGCGGCGGCACCGCCGGCTGGATGACCGCCGCCGCCCTGGGCCGCTTCCTCAAGGACGGCGTGACCAAGGTCACGGTCATCGAGAGCGAGGCCATCGGCACGGTCGGGGTCGGCGAGTCGACCATCCCCCAGATCAACATGTTCAACCGCATGCTGGGCCTGGACGAGGACGACTTCCTGCGCCGCACCAAGGCCACCTACAAGCTGGCCATCGAGTTCCGCGACTGGAAAGCGATCGGCCACACCTACCACCACCCCTTCGGCCCCTATGGCGTCGACATGGAGGGGGTGTCGTTCCACGCCTACTGGCTGCGCTACCAGGCCATGGGCGAGGCCGCCGACCTCTCCGAATATTCCCTGCAGTCGCTGGCGGCGGCCCAGGCGAAGTTCCAGCGGCCGACGGGCCAGAAGAACTCGCCGCTGGGCGACATCGCCTACGCCTTCCATTTCGACGCCGGCCTCTACGCCCGCTTCCTGCGCGACTACGCCGAGGCCCGCCACGTGCGCCGCATCGAGGGCAGGATCACCGACGTCGCCCTGCGCGGGACCGACGGCTTCGTGGAATCGGTGACGCTGGAGAACGGAACCGTCGTCGAAGGCGACCTCTTCATCGACTGCTCGGGCTTCCGGGGCCTGCTGATCGAGGGCGCGATGAAGAGCGGTTTCGAGGACTGGTCGCACTGGCTGCTCAACGACCGCGCGGTGGCCGTGCCGTGCGCCTCGGGCGGCTCGACCGATCCGGTCACCCGCGCCACCGCCCGCCCGGCCGGCTGGCAATGGCGCATCCCGCTGCAGCACCGCATCGGCAACGGCTACGCCTTTTCCAGTGCGCACATCAGCGAGGACGAGGCCACGGCCTACCTGCTGGCCAATCTCGACGGCGAGGCCCTGGCAACGCCCTGGACGCTGAAGTTCAAGGCCGGCCGCCGCAAGAAGAGCTGGAACAAGAACGTCGTGGCCATCGGCCTGTCGGCCGGCTTCATGGAGCCGCTGGAAAGCCAGAGCATCCACCTGATCCAGGTGGGCATCTCGCGCCTCCTGGCCATGTTCCCCGACCGGCGGTTCCAGCAGCCCGACATCGACCGCTACAACCGGGTGATGACCTTCGAGTACGAGAAGATCCGCGACTTTCTCATCCTGCACTACAAGGCCACGCAGCGCTCGGACACGCCCTACTGGGACTATCTGCGGCAGATGCCGATCCCCGACTACCTGGCCGACAAGATCGCCGTCTTCGAGAGCCACGGCCGGATCTTCCGCGAGAACGAGGAGCTGTTCAACGACACCTCCTGGTTCGCGGTCATGGTCGGCCAGGGGCTGAAACCCAAGGGCTGGGACCCGATGGCCGACGTCATGAGCGACGACCTGCTGCGCGCACGGATGAACGAGATCCGCACCGTCATCGCCCGCTCGGCCGAGGCCATGCCGGATCATATGACGTTCGTCGCGGATCGGGTGGCTGGGGCGCAGGCGGCGTAAGGGCGCAGCGTGGTCCTCGTCCTTCGACAAGCTCAGGATGAGGACCATTTCAGGTTCGGCGATACAGTCGAAAACCTCACCCTGAGCTTGTCGAAGGGCGGGGTTTTCACCCCGCCCCCTACCCCGCGAAGAACCGCGCGAAGCCCTTGTCGGTGACCCTCGCCAGGGCGGCGCGGTAGTCGTCATAGGCGGCCGCGTCAGGACCCACGCGACCGAAGGCCGGCTGCTCCACACGGCGCAGCGGCACGAAGGCGATCGGCGCGGCGGCCGGGGTCAGGTGGCTGCCCTGGCCCACCTGCAGCGTGGTCAGCATGCCGTACATCTCGCCGCCGATCGCCGGACGGCCCAGGATGACCAGGCGAAACTGCCCCTGCTCGTTGGTGACCAGGTAGGTGTGGCCCGACTGGTTCGACAGCGACACCGCCCCGCGCTGGGTGAACTCGGCGTCCTGGCGCGCGGCCTCGCGGAACACCAGGCTCGAGGCCGCGTCGTCCCAGACGATCTCCGTGCGATAGGCGTAGACGGCGGCCGAATCCTCGAACGACGGCCGCAAGGTCAGGTACTCGCCCTCCAGCCAGGTCACCGCCGGCCGCGAATAGGCGCCCAGGGCCTCGGGGGCGAGACCCGTCACGGCGACGGGAGAGGCGGGCGCGGGCGCCCGCAGCGGCTGCTCCAGCGCCTCCTCCAGCCGGATGGTCGTGGCCAGGGTGAACGGCCGGCGACCGCTGAGGGCCTTTTCCAGGGTCGAGATGCTGATCCGGGCGCGGTCGGCCAGTTGCTGGCGCGACATTCGGCGGCGCGCCAGCGCTTCGCGCACGCGCGCGGCGATGGCCAGGCTCTGCTCGTCCGGCAGCTCGGCTTCCGGCGCCAGGGTCATCGGCAAGGCCTCACGAATCCGCACATTTCCGCACAATGCGGCGCCGCTCCGGGCGCGGCAAGCCCACCTCCGGACAAGCTGCACGGATCCCTCACGAAGATTGCAAATCCCGCCGCTCGCGGCGGCGCCGGCATGTGACCACAAGGGAGATCACCTGCTTTCGAGCCCCAAGGAGATCCGTCCATGTCCGCTCAAGACGTCGGCGCGCCCAAGCCCCGCGTCGCCTCCGGCGCCCGCCCCGCCCGGTGGTTTCTCATCCTCTGCGAAGCCTTCGCCCTGGGGCTGCTGCTGCTTGTGGCCCTGGCCGGAACCGGCCGCGCCGCAGAAACCGGCGAGCCTGCCTCTGGCGGCCTGATCATGCGCGCCAAGGGCGGCGACCAGGTGGTCGAGGCCGTGCGCCTGGGAACCGACATCGACATGACCGTCAGCGGCCTGACCGTGCGCGGTCGCGTCACCCAGGCCTTTCGCAACGACACCGGTCGCTGGGTCGAGGCCGTCTACGTCTATCCCCTGCCCCAGGACGGCGCGGTCGACACCCTGAAGATGGTGGTCGGCAAGAAGGTGATCGTCGGCGAGATCAAGAAGCGCGCCGAGGCCCAGGCCATCTACGACGCCGCGAAGGCGCAGGGAAAGAAGGCCGCCCTGGTCGAGCAGAACCGTCCCAACATGTTCACCAACGCCGTCGCCAACGTCGCGCCTGGCGAGACGGTGCTGGTGCAGATCGAGTACCAGGCCCCCGTCGCCGTCTCGGCCGGCGAGTATTCGCTGCGCATGCCGCTGGTGGTGGCCCCGCGCTACGCCTCGCCCGGAACGGCGCCGACGCCCGAGAGCCGCGCCGCGATCGTCGACCCCAAGGTCGCCGGCGCGATCAACCCGCTCACCCTGACCGTCCACCTGCGCGCGGGCTTCCCGCTGGGCGCGGCGGCCAGCGCCACCCACGCCGTCGACGTCCGCGACGAGAAGGGCGGCAAGGTCGTCACCCTGTCCAAGGGCCAGGTTCCGGCCGACCGCGACTTCGTGCTGACCTGGAAGCCCGTGCCGCTGGCCGCGCCCAGCGTCGCCCTGTTCCGCGAGAAGACCGCCGGCGCCCACTATGTGCTGGCCCAGGTCACCCCGCCGATCGCCGCCCGCGCCGGCCCGCCGCCGGCCCGCGACATCATCTTCGTCATCGACAATTCCGGCTCGATGGGCGGGGAGTCGATGCGCCAGGCAAAGGCCGGCCTGCTGTACGGCCTTTCGAACCTCAAGCCCGGCGACCGCTTCAACGTCGTGCGCTTCGACGACACCCTGACCGTGCTGTTCGAGGGCGCCGTCGCCGCCGACGCCGCCAACCTGGCCAAGGCTCGCAAGTTCGTCTCGGGGCTGGAAGCCACCGGCGGCACCGAGATGGTCCCGGCCATGGCCGCGGCCCTACGCGACGAAAATGGGCGCGATGAGAACGGCCGCGTGCGCCAGGTGGTGTTCATGACCGACGGCGCGATCGGCGACGAGCAGGGCCTGTTCGACACCATCGGCGCCGGTCGCGGCCGCTCGAAGGTGTTCATGGTCGGCATCGGTTCGGCCCCCAACAGCTACCTGATGACCCGCGCCGCCGAACTGGGCCGGGGAACCTTCACCCACATCGGCTCGACCGACGGGGTCGAGGAGGCCATGCGCGCCCTGTTCGACAAGCTGGAGAGCCCGGTGGCCACCAACCTCGTGGCCCGCTTCGAAGGCACGACTTCCGACGCCGCCCCGGCCGTTCTGCCCGATCTTTATCGCGGCGAGCCGGTCACCCTGGCCGCGCGAGTGGAAGACCTGGACGGCGTGCTGACGATCAGCGGCGTCATCGACGGCCGCCCCTGGCAGACCCGGATCCGCCTGCGCGACGCCGAGGCCGGCAAGGGGATCTCCAAGCTCTGGGCGCGCCGCAAGATCACCGACGCCGAGGTCGCCCGCAGCCTGGCCCAGATCACCGAGGACGAAGCCGACGCGCGGGTGCTGAAGCTGGGTCTCGACCACGGCCTGGTGACCAGCCAGACCAGCCTGGTGGCGGTCGACAAGAGCCCGTCCCGCCCCGCCGACGCCCCGCTGCTGCGCAGCGACCTGCCGCTGAACCTGCCGGCCGGCTGGGACTTCGACGCCCTGTTCAACCGCAAGGCCGCCGTGAGCGGGAGCGGCGACGCGCCGGCCGATCCCGAGCAGCAGATCGCGCAGCTGGACCTGCCGCAGACGGCCACCGATGCGCCGATGCTGATCCTGACGGGTCTTGGCCTGATGATCCTGGCGCTCGCCCTGGGCGCCGGCGGCTGGATGCTGGGCCGGCGGAGGAACGCGGCGTGAGCCGGCTGGCGACCATGCTGGGAGCCGCCCGCCGGCGGCTCCCCTTCCTGCTTCCGGCCCTGGCGGCCGGAAGCCTCGGGCTGGTGCTCTGCGGCCAGGGCCTTTGGATCCATGCCAAGGCCGCCCTGGCCCAGACGCTCTTGGAGCGGGCCTTCGACCAGAGCCTCCGCCAGGGCGGCGCGCCGGTGCGCCCCTGGAGCTGGGCCGACACCTGGCCCACGGCGCGCATCGTCTTCCCGCGCCAGGGCGAACAGGTCATCGCCCTGGACGGCGCCAGCGGCCAGGCCCTGGCCTTCGGCCCCGGCCACGTGGCCGGCACGCCCCGGGCCGGCGACCGCGGCACGGCCGTCTACGCCGCCCACCGCGACACCCACTTCGCCGTGCTGGCCAGGGTCAGGCCCGGCGACCCGATCCTGGTCGAACGCGCCGACGGCAAGGTCGCCCGCTTCGAGGTGGTCGGCGCGAAGATCGTGCGATGGGACGCCTCGGGCGTGGATCCCCGCGCGCCGGGACGGGGCCTGGTCCTGGCCACCTGCTGGCCGCTGGACGCCAAGGCCCGCGGACCGATGCGCTACGTGGTGATGGCCAAGCCCGTGGACGCAAGCTTGACCTTGTCCGACCTACAACATCGCAAAGGTATGACCACCTTGACACGATAGGCCTTACCTCGTAGCCGTTCACCCCTGTGACCGCTACCAGTCGTATCGCCGCGCAACGGCGGACGGCGGCGGTCGATGCGAAAAGCGCGAAAAGCCAAAAGCGCAGGGGAGTGAATGATGTCGTCCAGCCACCGCACGCGCGGAATCCGCCAGGTCCTGATCGGGGCCACTTGCCTGACCACCGCCCTCGTCGCCCTGCCGGCCCTGGCCCAGACGGCGCCCGCGCCGCAGGCCGCCGAGCCCGATGCGGTAGAGGAGGTCGTCGTCACCGGCTATCGCAAGAGCCTGGCCGACGCGACCAATGCGAAACGCGAAAGCGTCGCCTTCACCGACTCGGTCTTCGCCGAGGACATCGGCAAGTTCCCCGACCTCAACATCGCCGAGTCCCTCAACCGCATCCCCGGCGTCCAGCTGACCCGCGAGATCAACGGCGAGGGCCTGAACGTCACCATCCGCGGCCTGGGCACCAACTTCACCAAGATCCTGCTGAACGGCTCGCAGATCGCGGTGGCCTCGTCGGGCCGCACCGACAGCCAGAACCAGAACCGCGAGGTCGACCTCGACCTCTTCCCGACCGAGCTGTTCACCCGGCTGGACGTGCACAAGACCCCGACGGCCGGCATGGTCGAGGGCGGCGTCGCCGGCGTGGTCAACATGCGCAGCGCCCGCCCCTTCGACTATAA
The DNA here is from genome assembly GCF_057808875.1 of Caulobacter sp. FG7. Classification (NCBI taxonomy): domain Bacteria; kingdom Pseudomonadati; phylum Pseudomonadota; class Alphaproteobacteria; order Caulobacterales; family Caulobacteraceae; genus Caulobacter; species Caulobacter sp. FG7. The sequence goes on along the minus strand of NZ_JBMDIW010000004.1, from coordinate 23,027 downwards.
GGGAGGCGGCCAGCTGATCTATTCGCTGCAGGCCGGCAAGAACAACCAGGCCGACGACATCAGCCCGCGCGGCTCGCTGATCGCCTCGAAGACCTGGGAGACCCCGATCGGCGACTTTGGCCTCCTGGGCGGCGTCGCCATCGCCCGCACCAAGAGCACCACCACCGGCTTCGAAAGCGTCGGCTGGTCGAACGCCAACATGACCTGCACCGGCTGCAACGTCACCGGCGGCAACAACTTCAACTGGGCCTCCACCGTGCCGGCCGGCGTCGCCTCCAACGGCCTGACGCCGGGCCAGACCATCGACAACGCCCTGCTGGCCGCGCTGAACCCCGGCACGACGCTGCAGCAGCTGTCGGACGCCCAGCTGCCGCGTCTTGGCCGAGACTCCTGGTCGTCGGGCGAGCGCGACCGCGACTCCTACGTGCTGTCGGCCGAGTGGCGCCCCAACGACCAGCTGAACGTCTATTTCGACACCCTCTATTCCAAGGGCAGTCGCTCGTTCGAGCGCATCGACATGAACTGGGTGGTGCGCAACTCCAACTTCATGGTCCCGGTCGGCGTGAAGGTGAACGGCGAGGGCGTGGTCACCGAGGGCACGTTCCTGAACTCGCAGTTCTTCCTCGAGTACCGCCCCTACGAGGAGGACGTCGAGGTCCTGAACCTCAATCCCGGCTTCACCTGGCGCCCCAACGACTGGATCAAGCTGGACGGCCAGGTGAACTGGAGCCGCAGCGTCTTCTTCCGCGAGGCGCCGACGGTGCTGTTCAACACCCCGCTGAACTCGGGCCTGAACGTCACCTACGCCAACGGCGGCGGCGACTATCCGTCGATCAAGGCCAACAAGGACCTCAACGACCCGGCCCTGGGCTGGGTGTGGGCCGGCGGCCGCGTCAACGTGCAGGCCGAAAAGCGCGTCACCCAGACCAAGGGCGCCCATTTCGACCTGACGCTGGGCGACGACAAGGGGACCAACTTCAAGTTCGGCGTCGCCTATGACGACGTCGGCCGCACGATCACCGCGCTCGACAACTCCGCCCGCTGGCAGGCCTTCACCTGCGGCGGCGGCGGGGTGACGCCGCAGAGCCCGGTTCCCGCCCCCGTCCCGGCCTGCGACGGCCGCGCCGGCTCGGCCATCCCCCAGGCCAATCTCGCCAGCTACATCAAGCAGGGCCCGCTGGGCTTCATCACCTTGGACAAGGACCGGTTCTTCGCCGACAGCAACTATCAGGCCTTCCTCGACAGCGCCCAGTTCTCGGCCGCCGCGGCCACCGGCGCGGCCTCGGGCCTGATCCGCGAGAAGACCACCGGCGCCTATGTCGAGGTCAACGGCGCCACCCAGGTGCTGGACCGCGACCTGCGCTTCAACCTGGGGGCCCGCTACTATTCGACCGACCAGACGATCGAGGGCCCGCAGACGGTCAACGGCGTGCTGTCGTTCCTGTCGCGCACCAGCAACTACGACGGCCTGCTGCCTTCGTTCAACGTCGCCTGGAACCTGCGCGAGGACCTGATCCTGCGCGCCTCGGCCTCGCGCACCGTCACCCGCCCCAACCCCAGCGCCATGCTGCCGGGCACCACCTTCTCCGACCCCTCGGCCCAGCAGGCCAACCAGGGCAATCCGAACCTGCAGCCCTATACGTCCAACAACTTCGACATCGGCGGCGAGTGGTACACCGGCGGCGCCGGCTATATCGGCGTGGCCCTGTTCCGCAAGGAGCTGACCGGCTTCACCGTCAACGGGACCAACACCATCCCGTTCAGCCAGCTGGGCGTGCCCTTCGACCAGCTGACCAACCTGCAGCAGCAGGCGATCAACAACCGCGGCGGCCCGGCCGCGGCGACGGTCACCGTGCAGCAGCAGATCAACGCCGACGGCGTGCTGACCATCCTGGGCCAGGAAGTCACCTGGGTGCAGCCGCTGGACTTCCTGCTGGACGGCGCGGGCTTCACCGCCAACGCCACCCACGTGGAGCAGAACGCGCGCGGCAACGGAGCCCCGGCCCAGGCGGTCGGCATCTCGCCGTGGACCTACAACGTCACCGGCTACTACGAGAAGCACGGGGCCACGGTGCGGCTGTCCTACGTCTGGAACGACGCCCAGATCTCGTCGGGCCCGGGCCAGAACGGCATTCCGGTGGCCACCATCAACACCGACGCCCGGGGACAATGGGACCTGTCGGCCAGCTACCAGTTCGACAAGCTGCCGACCCAGCCGCGCGTCAGCCTCGACGTCATCAACATCACCGAGGAGGCCCAGCGCAGCCCGTTCCAGTGGGACAGCGCCGCCTACACCTACTACCAGCCCGGTCGCCAGATCATGCTCGGGATCCGCGGCAAGTTCTGACCACCTTCACATGTTTCGCGTGGCCGACCTTCCCAGCGCCATGCGGTTTTGGCGGCGCATCCTCCCCGGATGCGCCGCTTTTTTTGACCATCGTTCGCAAATGCGCTCTAGGTTGCGTCCATGGACTTCGAGCCCGGCCCGCCTTCCGAAACCCTGTCCGAACCGCCCAAGCGCCGTGGTCCCGGCCGTCCGCGCGACCCGGAGGTGGAAAAGCGCCTCAAGCGCGCGGCGCTGGAGGTGCTGGCCCAGCACGGCATGTCGGGCCTGACCCTTGAAAAGATCTGCGACAAGGCCGGCGCCCCGCGCGCCACCTTCTATCGCCGCTGGGCCACGCCGATGCAGGCGGTGGGCGAGGCCTTCAACGAGGCGTTCCTGTTCGAGACCCTGCCCGACACCGGCGACGTCGTCGCCGATCTCGTGGCGCTGGGCCAGGCGATGATCGACCTCTACAACGACCCGGTCGTCGGGCCCTGCATGAGTTTCCTGATCGCCGAGAGCCGCGTGCGGCCCGAACTGTTCCAGAACGGCCAGGAGGACTTCCAGCGCCGCCGGGCCTACAACCGCCAGGTCGTCGAGCGCGCCATCGCCCGCGGCGAGATCCCCGCCGACACCGACGCCGACCTGATTATCGACGCCCTCAGCGGCCTGGCCCTCAACAATCAGGCCACCCGCAGACCGCTGACGCCGCAGATGATGGAGTTCGTGGTGCGGCGGCTGCTGGGGCTCTGACCCCCTCCTGCCCTCCGGGCCACCTCCCCCAGAGGGGGAGGATCTAAACAACGCCACGCCAAGAAGATGCTCCCCCTCTGGGGGAGCTGTCGGCGAAGCCGACTGAGGGGGCTCTACGCCCTCTTGCAAACAAACCAACCAAGCGGTATCTTACACACCTCCCCACCCGAGGTCCCGCGTGTCCGTCCCCGCCTCCACCTACGCCTTCCTCGCCGGCGCTATCGCCGCCGAGGTGGCCGGCACCACCTTCCTGCAGAAGTCCGAGCAGTTCACGAAACTGCTGCCCAGCCTGGCCACCGCCGGCCTCTACACCCTGGCCTTCTTCCTGCTGTCGATCGCGCTCAAGCACATGCCGCTGGCCGTCGCCTACGCCATCTGGAGCGGGGTCGGGATCGTGCTGACCGCGATCATCGGCGCCGTGCTCTTCCGCCAGATGCTCGACCTGCCGGCGATAATCGGCATCGGCCTGATCGTCAGCGGCGTCGTCGTCGCCCAGCTCTTCTCGCGCACCCTGGGGCACGGATGAACACCACCGCCTACAACCGCCCCAAGCAGCCCGAGCAGGTGCGCCGCGCCCTGCTGGAAGCCGCCGTCGCGCTCGCCGAGGAACAGGGCCTTGGCGGCATCACCGTCCAGGCGGTGGCCGAACGCGCCGGCGTCACCAAGGGCGGGCTGTTCCATCACTTCGCCAATAAGCAGGCGCTGATCGACGCCGTCTTCGACTTCATGCTCGAGCAGATGGAGGAGGCGCTGGACCGCCTGATCGCCCAGGACGAGGGCGGCCACGGCTCGTTCACGCGCGCCTATGTGATCTCGACCTTCGAATGCTGCGACCAGGCGCTCAGCGGCCAGGCCCTGACCATCTCGATGGTCACCGACCCGGCGCTGCGCCGCCGCTGGCGGACCTGGATCGACGAGCGCCTCGTGCGCCACGCCGACACCGACGCCGACCCGCGCCTGGATGTCGTGCGCCTGGCGGCCGACGGCTACTGGTTCGCCCGCGTGCTGCACGACGGCGACCCGGGGGTCGAGTCCCCCGAAGCCCTGCAGGCGCGCCTGATCGCCATGACCCGGGAGGCTTGAGGATGGGCTTCTTCCGCACCCACTGGGCGCTGCTGGCGACGGAGACGACCGACGAGGCCCCGCCGGAACCGGTCACGCCCCAAGCCCCGCCGGCCGAGCCGCCACTGGAGACGCCGACGGCCGCCTGACCCGTTGCCACGGCGTCTCCGCCCTGCCTAAGCTCGACCGCGCCTCGGGGGGCAGACCATGATCAATCCGACGCTGCGAGCGGGCCTCAGCCTGCTGTTCTTTCCCGATGGAAAGATCGATCGCAGAACCTTCACGGCCGCCATCCTTCCCGTCTACGCGGCCTGGTACGGTTATTGGCTTCTGCTTGGCGCCGTCGACGCCGAAGGCACGGCGTTCCTGCTGAACAAGATCGGGCTGGTCTACGGATTGCTGGCCTATATCGGCTTCTGCCTGCACCTGAAGCGCCTGAACGACGCCCGCTGGACGCCCGCCATTCTGGCCTTCGCCTACGCCGGCGCCGCGGCCGCGCCGTTCGTCGGCATGGGGTTTGGCCTCTCCTGGGCGTCCGAAGCGCTGAAGGGCCAACCGTCGATGGAGAATCTGAACTATCCCATCGTCACCGCCGAAATGCTGTTCAAGGGCGCGATCGCCGGAACGAAGGCCGCGGCCGTCCTCTGGCCGCTCTTGAGCTTGGCGCTCGCCCTGCCGCCGTCACGCGCGCCGGCCGCCCCCAGCCCCGATGCGCGCAGCCAACCGGCTCGACACCTGATCTAGCCGCCCGCAACAACAGCTTGCCGGAGCAGAGATCCGTGAAGGTCATGTTCTCGGCGGCCTTGATGCGCCAGGCGCCGCCGCGCTCGACCAGCACCGCCATCCGCAGCGCCTCCACCTCATGGCCCCTGGCCGGATGGGCCAAGTTCGTCGTCCGGTTCGAGCAGAAATGCACCGCCGCCACGCCCAGCGCATCAGGGGCGTGCGCCAATAATCGGCTCGACTTTCGCGAGACCGTCGCGCCAAGCTGCCACCAACAAGTCAGCCCGCTGGAAACGCCCGTTGTCGCTACGCCCGTCCACTCTCCTGGCCCCTCTGGCCGTGCTGTTCTCGCCAGCGGGCCACATCGGCCGCCGAACTTTCGCGCTGAGCATCCTGGCCGTCTATGCGCTGTGGTACGGCTATGCCCCGCTGATCAGCCTGCTGTCGGCGACGGTGCTGCCGTCACGGACGGCCAGTTCCCTCTATCTGCCGCTCCTGATGGTGCTGAGCTATGTCAGCCTGTGTCTGCACATGAAGCGGCTCGGCGATGCGCGCCGGGGCCTGTCCAGCTTCGGGATCATGTGCGCGGTCAGCTTCGCCGCGCCGGTGGTGGCGACTATCGCCGCGCTGGCGCATGCGGCCCTGGCGTTGAAGGGCCAGCCGACGGCCGGGAACCTGAACTATCCCATCATCGGCGGATTGTTGCTGTTCAAATGGGTGGCGCCGGTCCTGGTGCTGGTCGCGATCAGTTGGCCGCTATACAGCCTGTGGGTGGGCCTTGCGCCCTCCAGCCGCGCGCCTTGGAAAGAAGTCCTCGCCCAGGCGCAGGCGGCCGAAGCCGCCTGAGGCGCGCTAGAACAGCACGCCCTTCTCCAGCATGCCGTGCACGCCCTTTTCGCCATTGACCGTCTGGGTGACGCGGAAGTCCACCGCCAGCGAGCAGAACTGATAGGCCTGCACGCGGGTCAGGGCCGAGCGGGCGCAGATGAAGTCGATCATGCCGCGCAGGGCCTGCTTCATGGCCAGGTCCAGGTCCTCGTTGAAGCCCATGACGATGTAGTGGGTCGGCGTCTCGGCGCGCGGCCAGGTCGCGACGCCCACGTCGGCGGTCTTGTGCAGGATGAAGCTGAAGGTCCCGGTCAGGCCCATCTCCAGGGCGTTGACGCAGACCTCGCCGTCCCCCTGGCGTCCGTGGCCGTCGCCGGCCGAGAAGTTGGCGCCCGGAACCCAGACCGGCAGGAACAGCGTCGCGCCCGCGCCCAGCTCCTTGTTGTCCATGTTGCCGCCGTGCTCGCGGGGCTCGCGGCTGGACAGGCGGCCGTACCTGGCCGGCGGGGCCACGCCCATGGTGCCGAAGAACGGACGCAACGGCAGCTGCGGTCCCCACTCCGGCTTGCAGACCCCGCGTGTCTTGTCGACGGCGATGTGGCTGACATAGCGGTCGGGGAAGTCCTCGGGGATCGTGCCCGCCAGCGGCCGCACCGCGCAATAACCCCAGTCGTTGTTGGGCTCCACCGCCTCGATGCGCACCTCCAGGGTGTCGCCCGGTTCGGCCCCGGCGATGGCCACCGGCCCGGTGAGGATGTGCGGCCCGATCCGGTCGAGCCTGGCGTCGTGGATCGCCTGCAGGGCTGGCGGAATGGTCAGCCAGGACTCCGGCCCCGGCATCACCTCGGGCCCGCCGGACACGCAGTCGAAGGTGACGCTGTCGCCCGGCTGGATGGTCAGGACCGGATCGAAGGCCGCGTCGAAGATGCCGAAGCGGACGGTTTCCGGAGTGGAGGCGAGGTGGTGATGCATGGCGAAGCGGGGACCGAAGGCTTGAAACAGCCTCCACTCTCCGGCCGCGCCGCCGCCGGCGCGAAGCCCGCGCCGCCCCTTGCGGCGATGCTTTGCGAAACCTGCCTCCGCTCTGGGCGCCGGCTGCACCGAGGTCGCGCATTCGGCAGGCGATCGCCTCAGCTTAAGCGCTTGAAAAACCCGCGCTGGCGGCGTTATCGTCAGCTGGCTATGAAGTATTCAATTACTTCCTAGCGTGAGTGACTTCCCATGTCGGGCGGCGATCTGTCGGCCTTCCAAAACCTCACCGACGCCAAGGTCGCCGCCTATCTGGATCGCCGCAGCGCCGAGCTTGGCCTGCCCGTTCCCGAAAGCTGCCGCGCCGGCGTCGCCGAGAACCTCGCCCTGCTGCGCGACCAGACGGCCCTGTTCGCGGGCCTGACGGATCCGTCCTCGGCCGTGGAGGTGTTCGAGCCATGAGCTTCGACACCGTCCAAAGCCTTGGCCGCGCGCTGCGCGAGGGCCGCACCACCGCCCGCCAGATCGCCCAGCGCGCACTGGCCGCCGCCAGGGCCGAGCCGTTCAACGCCTTCACCGCCGTCTTCGAGGCCGAGGCCCTGGCCCAGGCCGATGCGGTGGACGCCGCCTTCGCCGCCGGCGTCGACCTGGGCCCGCTGGCCGGCGCGCCCTTTGCGGTCAAGAACCTGTTCGACGTGGCCGGCCACGTCACCCTGGCCGGCTCCAAGATCCGCCGCGACGCCGCTCCCGCCATCGCCGACGCCACCGCCGTAGCCCGGCTGAAGGCGGCCGGCGCGGTGCTGGTCGGGGCGTTGAACATGGACGAGTTCGCCTACGGCTTCGTCACCGAGAACGCCCACGACGGCCCTACCCGCAACCCGCACGACCCGGCCCGCATCGCCGGCGGCTCGTCGGGCGGCTCGGCCGCGGCCGTCTCCGGCGGGATCGTTCCCCTGACCCTTGGCTCGGACACCAACGGATCGATCCGCATTCCCGCCAGCCTGTGCGGCGTGTTCGGGATGAAGCCGACCCTGGGCCGGCTGTCGCGAGCCGGGACCTTCCCCTTCGTCCATAGCCTGGACCACATCGGCCCGTTCGCGCGCACGGCCGCCGACCTCGCCGCGGCCTACGACGCCCTGCAGGGGCCCGACCCGCGCGACGACCTGTCGCCGCCGGTCGCCGACCCGCTGTCGGGGCGCCTGGACGCCCTGGCCGACCGACCCCTGCGCGTGGGCGTGCTGGGCGGCTGGTTTCAGCAAGGCGCCTTCCCCGAGGTGGTCGAGGCGCTGGAGATCGTCGCCGACGCCCTGCAGGCCCGCCGCGACGTCGAGCTTCCCGGCGCCCAGGCCGCCCGCGCCGCCGCTTTCGCCATGAGCGCCTCGGAAGGCGGCCATCTGCATTTCGACGACCTGGCCGCCCGCGCCCTCGACTACGACCCGGCCGTGCGCGACCGGCTGCTGGCCGGCGCCCTGCTGCCGGACGAGGTCGCCGACGCCGCCCGCCGCTATCGCCCCGTGTTCCGCGACGCGGCCCGCAAGCTGTTCGAGGACTTCGACCTGCTGCTGGCGCCCGTCGCCCCCTGCCCGGCCCCGCCGATCGGCCAGGCGACCATGGAACTGGCCGGCGCGCAGGTTTCGGTGCGCAAGACCCTGGGCGCCTACACCCAGCCGATCAGCTATATCGGCCTGCCGGTCGTGGCCGCGCCGGTGAACCGCCCCGGCAAGGCGCCCGTCGGCGTGCAATTGATCGCGCCGGCCTGGCGCGAGGACCTGGCCTTCGCCGCAGCCCTGCGCCTCGAGCGCGCCGGGGTGATCGCCGCCCATCGCCCACCGGAGTTCAAAGGATGATCGTCAACGACCCCGAGGTGCTGGCGCAGGTGACCGCCGCCGTCGACGCCTATGAGACGGCCCTGATGACCAACGACGTCGAGGCGCTGGACGGCTTCTTCCGCGACGCCCCCGAGACCGTCCGCTACGGCGTGGCCGAGAACCTCTACGGCTTCGAAGAGATCGCCGCCTTTCGAATCGGACGGGCCGGCGGCTCGCCGCTGCGCGAGCGCCTGCGGACCGAAATCACCACTTTTGGGCGTGATTTCGCGATCGCCAACGTCGAATTCCTCAGAACCGGGGCAAAACAGCCCGGCCGCCAGAGCCAGACCTGGCTGCGCACCGAAAACGGCTGGAAAATCGTGTCGGCGCACGTTTCGCTGCTTCAGGGGGGCGCCGACCAACGCCTTGCGCAGTAAGCGAAAGACGTTCCGACCAAGGACAATAAGTAAGTATGTCCTGACTTATGACCTAGTTTTGGGCGCCCTTGTCGCAGCGTGGTCAAATAGTGACAGCCCCTGAACAAACTTCACGGAGTCGATACCGAGTCGTCATCAAGCCTTTTGATTTCGGCGACGCCATTGTGCATTGCACCCCGCAACCGGCTCCTCCACCGGTGTTCGAAGGGGATTTCGACATGACCAATCAAGCCAAGCTGCGCTCGGGCGCCGCGTTCGGCGCTCTCCTGCTGGCCGCCGCCGTCGCGGCCCCGGCCTTCGCCCAAGAGACGCCGGTCGCCCTCGACGACGTGATCGTCACCGCCCAGAAGCGCTCGGAAAACATCCAGGACGTGCCGGTCTCCGTCGCCGCCGTCTCGGGCGAGAAGCTGGCTTCGATCTTCGCCGCGGGTGAAGACGTTCTGGCCCTGTCGAGCCGCGTCCCCGGCCTCTACATCGAAAGCTCCAACGGCCGCGCCGCCCCGCGCTTCTACATCCGCGGCCTGGGCAACGCCGACTTCGACCTGGCCGCCTCGCAGCCGGTGTCGGTAATCATGGACGACGTCGTCCTCGAGAACGTCGTGCTCAAAAGCTCGCCCGTCTATGACGTCGAGCAGGTCGAAGTGCTGCGCGGCCCGCAAGGCACGCTGTTCGGCCGCAACACCACCGCCGGCATCGTCAAGTTCGACACGGTGAAGCCCAGCGAAGACTTCCGCGCCAACGGTGCGGCCACCTACGGCTCGTACGGCTCGGCCACCTTCGAAGGCGGCGTCGGCGGCGCCATCGTCCCGGGCAAGCTGGCCGTCCGCGCCTCGGCCCTGTACCAGCACCGCGACGACTACATCGACAACAGCTTCACCGGCGTGAAGGACGCGCTGGGCGGCTACAACGAAAAGGCCGCTCGCCTCCAGATCCTGGCCACCCCGACCGAGGACACCTCGATCCTGGCCATCGCCCACACCCGTTCGCTGGACGGCACCGCGGCGGTCTTCCGCGCCAACATCCTCACGGCCGGCAGCAACAAGATCAATTCGAACTTCGACCGCGACAAGGTCAGCTACAACGGCGGCGCCAACAACCCGCAGGAGTACGACTCGACCGGCGTCTCGCTGAAGATCGACCACGATTTCGGCGGCGTGAAGCTGACCTCGATCAGCGCCTATGAAACCGCCAAGGGCCGCAGCCGCGGCGACATCGACGGCGGCGTGGCCGGCGTCGGCCCGGGCTTCATCCCGTTCGACTCCGACACCCAGGACTCCATCGGCGACCTCGACCAGGTCACCCAGGAAATCCGCCTGGCCAGCGACACCGACGGCAAGCTGGCCTGGCAAGTCGGCGCCTACTACTTCAAGTCGGCCTTCACCGTCTCGACCAACCCGTTCTTCGTCGCGCCCAGCACCCTGGAGCACAAGAACACCTCGTGGGCCGTGTTCGGCCAGGGCACCTACCAGGTCACCGACGCCCTGAAGGTCACCGCCGGCGTCCGCTGGACCGACGACGACAAGGACATGGAAGTCCTGTCCTCGCCGTTCGGCGCATCGGCCCCGGTGTCGGTCTCCGACAGCCAGGCCAGCTGGGACCTGTCGGCCTTCTACGCCGTCAACGACGACGTCAGCGTCTACGGCAAGGTGGCCCGCGGCTTCCGCGGTCCGTCGATCCAGGGCCGCGACATCGCCTTCGGCAGCCCGGCCTCGGTCGCCCAGTCGGAAACCATCCTGTCGTGGGAAGCCGGCGTTAAGAGCGAGCTGTTCGAGCGTCGCGTCCGCCTGAACGGCGCGGTGTTCACCTACACCATCGACGACCCGCAGTTCAGCGCGGTCGGCGGCGGCAGCAACTCCAACCGCCTGATTAACGCCAAGAAGGGCGAGGCCTACGGCGTCGAACTCGACGGCGAGTGGAAGGTGACCTCGAACCTGCTGGTCACCGCCGGCTACAGCTACAGCCACACCAAGATCAAGGACTCGGGCCTTGCCGTGGCCGTCTGCGCCCAGTGCACCGTGACCGACCCGCTGAACAGCGCCGGCCAGGCCCTGGTCAACGGCAATCCGTTCCCGAACGCGCCGGAATACATCCTGAACTTCGGCGCCCGCTACAACGTGCCGGTCGGCGCCAATGGCGAACTCTTCGCCGAAACCGACTGGTTCCGTCAGGGCTACACGAACCTCTTCCTCTACGAGAGCAAGGAGTTCAACAGCAAGGACACCTTCGAAGGCGGCCTGAAGCTGGGCTACGCCCGCACCGACGGCGCGTACGAAGTGGCCGTGTTCGCCCGCAACATCACCAACGAGGTGAACCTGCGCGGCGGCATCGACTTCAACAACCTGACCGGCTTCGTCAACGAGCCGCGCGTGGTCGGCATCTCGCTGAGCGCCCGCCGCTAAGCGAACCAAAGCTTGAAGCAAACGGCGGCCCGGGCGTTGAAAAACGCCCGGGCCGTTGTCGTTTTGACATGCCCGCGCCGTCACGGACGGCTAAGGTCGTCGGCTTTCCCGGCCTCCCGCCGGATCCGCAGACAAGAAGACCGATGACGACCAAGATCATCTTCGACACCGATCCCGGCATCGACGACGCCATGGCCCTGCTGTTCATCGAGGCCAGCCCGGCGCTCGACCTGGTGGCCGTGACGACCGTGTTCGGCAACGCCGACATCGACACCACCACCCGCAACGCCCTCTATCTGAAGCAGCGCTTCGGCCTCACCGCCCCGATCTACAAGGGTACGGACAAGCCGCTGGTGCGCCCGCGCAACCCCTCGCCCACCTTCGTGCACGGCGAGAACGGCCTGGGCGACGTCGAACTGACCGGCCTGGTCGCCGCCGAGCCGGAAGCCAAGCCGGCCTACCAGGCGATCATCGACATCGCCCGCGCCAATCCCGGCGAGATCACCCTGGTCGCCGTCGGTCCGCTGACCAACCTGGCCCTGGCCCTCGAAGCCGATCCGGAAGTGGCCACCCTGCTCAAGGGCGTGGTGATCATGGGCGGCGCCTTCGCCGTCGCCGGCAAGCCGGGCAACGTCACCCCCGTCGCCGAAGCCAACATCTGGAATGACCCGGAAGCGGCCGATCGCGTCTTCACCGCCCCCTGGCACGTCGCCGTCGTCGGCCTGGACGTCACCACCCAGGTGATCATGACGCCCGACTTCATGGAGGCGCTGGAAGCCTCGGCCGGTCCGGCCGGCCAGTTCCTCAACGCCATCTCCAAGCCCTATGCGGCCTTCTACGGTGGCCGTGACGGCATCGTCGGCTGCTGCGTCCACGACGCCGCCGCCGTGGCCTATGTCATCGACGAGAGCCTGTTCGAGGTGCGCCGCGGCTCGGTCCGCGTGGTCACCGAGGGCATCGCGCTTGGCCAGACCCTGCAGAAGGTGGAAGGCGAGCTCTTCGGCCCGTCCGCCTGGGACGACCAGCCGATCCACAGCGCGGCGATCGCCGTGGACGCCGAACGCCTGCTGGCGCTCTATGCGCGGACGATGAACGGGGTCGTGGGGTAGGCATAAAGATCCTCCCCCTGAAGGGGGAGGTGTCGCCGAAGGCGACGGAGGGGGAAGTTGCTTCCGCCTCCGCAAACCCTTCCCCCTCCGACCGCTTCGCGGCCACCTCCCCCTTCGGGGGGAGGATCCTGGGGGACGACCCTCGCCTACTTCCTGTACCGCTCCACACCCGCCAGATACGTCCGGGCCACCACCCGGTCGTCGCCCAGCACGGTCAGCGCGAACAGCCGGTCCTCCAGCCCCTTGGCCGCCTGCAACCGGCGCGCCAGCAGCGGCGTCGCGGCGAGGTCCAGCACCAGGAAATCGGCCTCCTTGCCGGGGGCGAGGTTGCCGATACGGTCGTCCAGATCCAGCGCCCGCGCCCCGCCCAGGGTGGCCAGGTAGAAGGCATGGAAGGGATCCAGCGCCTGCCCGCGCAGCTGGCCCACCTTGTAGGCCTCGCCCAGGGTGTGGAGGATCGAAAAGGTCGTACCGGCTCCGACGTCGGTGCCGATGCCTACCTTCACTCCATGCTGGCAGGCGGTCGGCAGCGGAAAGAGGCCCGAGCCGAGGAACAGGTTCGAGGTCGGGCAGAACGACACCGCCGCGTCCTTGGCCGCCAGCCGCTGGAACGCCTCGCCCTGCAAGTGGACGCAGTGGGCGAAGACCGAACGCTTCTGCACCAGACCGAACCGCTCGTAGACATCCAGATAGTCGCTCGCGCCGGGGAACAGCTCGGCGGTCTCGACGATCTCGCGCGGGTTCTCCGACAGGTGGGTCTGCATCCACACGCCGGGATTTTCGGCTAGCACCTGGCCGGCCATCTCCAGCTGGGCGTCGGTGCAGCTGATGGCGAAGCGCGGGGTGACCGCGTAGCCGAGACGCCCCTTGCCGTGCCAGTCGGCGATCAGGGCCTGCATGTCGGCCCGCGCCCCCTCGGCCGTGTCGGTCAGGCCCGGCGGAGCGTTGCGGTCCATCAGCGCCTTGCCGGCGATCAGCCGCATGTCGCGCGAGAGGGCCTCGGCGAACAGGGCGTCGACCGAGCCCTTGTGCACCGAGCCGAACACCAGGGCCGTGGTGGTGCCGTTGCGCAGCAGTTCGTCGACGAAGAAGGTCGCCGTCTCGCGGGCGTGCTGCGGGTCGGCGAAGGCCGCCTCGGCCGGGAAGGTGTGCTGCTCCAGCCAGTCGAGCAGCTGCGCGCCATGGGCGGCGACGATGTCGACCTGCGGGAAGTGGATGTGGGTGTCGACGAAGCCCGGCGTGATCCAGTGACCCGAGAGGTCCTCGACCGGAACATCGGCATGAGCCGGCGCCAGCGCGGTGTAGTCGCCGCACGCGACCACCCGGCCCTCGCTGACGACCAGCAGGCCGTCTTCGTGGAAGGCCACGGCCTCCCCATTCTCCGTCGGATCTCCGGTGAGGTGGAGGATCGACGCCCTATACGCTTGCACGAAGCCCCTCGTCGTTACTGGCCTGGGCGGCTTCCAGCCGCATCAAGAGGTCGGCGGCCACGGAAACCGCGATCACTTCGGGCGCCTTGCTCTTCAGGCCTGCCAGGCCGATCGGGCAGGTCAGGCGGTTCAAGGCCAGTTCGGAAAAGCCGTCGTCGCGCAGGCGGTGCATGAACCGCGCCCGCTTGGTCTTCGAGCCGATCAGGCCGAGATAGGCAAAGCCGCCGCCGGCCAGCCCCGCCGAGGTCAGGGCGTAGTCCAGGGCGTGGTCGTGGGTCAGGACGAGGCCATAGGCCTGCGGCGTCGCGCCCATGGCCAGGGCCGCCAGCTCGGCCGGCTCGCGCACGACGACGCCGGGGATCTCCGCCGCCTCGGGCCGGCTGTCGTACCAGAATAGCTTGAACGGCAGAGGCGCGAAGGCCCGGGCGATCGCCTGGCCCACGTGGCCGGCCCCGAACAGCAGCAGCGGCCGGCGCGGCGCTTCGCTGCGCTCGACCAGCTCGTCGCCGAGCTCCGGGCGCGCCCCACGCGCGGCGGCGGGCGCCCCGCCCAGGCGGACGGCCGGCGGATCGCCGTCCAGCGCCGCTATGGGCGCGATCGTCTTGGTCAGCAGGCCCGGATCGAAGCGCGTGCGCAGCTCGAACGGCTGGTCGGCGTCCATCCGGCGTGCAGCCTCGGTCAGCCAGTCGCGGCTGGCCGCCTCGACCCGTTCGATCATCAGCCGCACCCGGCCGCCGCAGCACTGGGCCAGCAGCGGCCCCAGCGGATAGTCCTGGATGGCGAAGGCGGCCTGCGAGCCGATCAGCATCCGCCGCGCCTGGTTGGTCGCCTGATGCTCCAGATTGCCGCCGCCGATCGTACCCGACTGGCCGCCCTCCCAGACCACCATCTTGGTCCCCGCCTCACGCGGCGCCGAGGCCTCGGTGGCCAGCACGGTGACGAGCGCCGCGTTGTCGTTGGCGTCGAGGCGCGACAGCGCCGCGCGGGCCCAGTTCTTGTGGGTGGAGATCATGGCGCGCGCTCAAGACCCCTCTCCCATGGGGAGAGGGAGGGGCCCGCCGCGAAGCGGTGGGAGGGTGAGGGAGTAAGACGGCTGAAGGTGTAACCCCTCACCCTCCCACGCCTGGCGGCGTGGGCCCCTCCCTCCCCCTCTGGGAGAGGGGCGAGAACGGTCCCCTCACGCATCGGCGGCCCGCCTCCGCACATCCTCGACCGCCATCAGCACCGCCTCCGGCGTCGCCGGCGCATCGAGGTTCGGCATCACCTTGTGATCCCCCACGGAAGCCACCGCCCGGGTGATCGCGCTGAACACCGAGATCGCCAGCATCAGCGGCGGCTCGCCCACGGCCTTGGAGCGATGCACCGTCGGCTCGGCGTTGCGGCCGGGCTCCCAGAGCTTGACGTTCAGTACGCGCGGCCGGTCGCCGGCCGTCGGGATCTTGTAGGTCGAGGGGGCGTGGGTCTTCAGCACGCCCTTGGCGTCGTAGACCAGCTCCTCGGTGGTCAGCCAGCCCATGCCCTGGATGAAGCCGCCCTCCACCTGGCCAAGATCGATGGCCGGGTTCAGCGAGCGGCCCACGTCGTGCAGGATGTCGGCGCGCAGCACCTTGGTCTCGCCGGTCAGGGTGTCGATCACCACCTCGCTGCAGGCCGCGCCATAGGCGAAGTAGTAGAACGGCCGCCCGCGATGGGTCTTGCGGTCGTAGGTGATCTTGGGCGTGGCGTAGAAGCCGGTGGCCGACAGCGAGATCCGCGCGAGATAGGCTTGCTTGCAGAAGTCCGGGAAGCTCACCGTCTCGCCGCCGATCCGCACGCCGTCGGGGGTGAAGGCCACCTGCGAGGGATCCACGCCCCACTTCTCGGCCGCGAACGCGACCAGGCGCCCCTTCAGCTTGCCCGCCGCATCCAGCACCGCCATGCCGTTGAGGTCGGCCCCCGACGAGGCCGCCGTGGCCGAGGTGTTGGGCACCTTGTCGGTGGTGGTCGAGGTGATCTTCACCCGGTCGAGCGGCACCTGGAACGCCTCGGCGGCCACCTGGGCGACCTTGATATAGAGCCCCTGCCCCATCTCGGTGCCGCCGTGGTTCAGCATGATCGAACCGTCGGCATAGATGTGGATCAGCGCGCCGGCCTGATTGAGGTGCGTGGTCGTGAACGACACCCCGAACTTCACCGGCGTCAGGGCCAGGCCCTTCTTCAGGATCGGATTGGCGGCGTTGAACGCCTCGACCGCCCGCTGCCGGGCCTCGTAGTCGCACGAGCGCGCCAGCTCTTCGATCAGCTCCGGCGCGACGTTGTCTTCCACCACCTGGTAGTAGGGCGTCAGGTTGCGGCCCCCTCCTTGGCCATGGGCGCCATAGAGGTTGCGCCGGCGCACCTCCAGCGGGTCCAGCCCCAGGCTTTGCGCCACCGCGTCCATCACCCGCTCGATCGCCGCCATGCCCTGCGGCCCGCCGAACCCTCGGAAGGCGGTGTTGGAGACGGTGTGGGTGCGATAGCGGTGCGAGACGATCTCGACCGCCGGCAGATAGTAGGCGTTGTCGGCGTGGAACATCGCCCGGTCGTTGATGGCCGGCGAAAGATCCGTCGTCGCCCCGCAGCGTGAGGCCAGTTCCAGCCGGATCCCTTCCAGCCGCCCCTCGTCGTCGAAGCCGACGTCGTAGCCGACCTCGAAGTCATGCCGCTTGCCGGTCATGACCATGTCCTCGTCGCGGTCGGGGCGGCACTTGGCTGGGCGGCCGGTCTTGACCGCCGCCAGCGCCGCGGCCGCCGCGAACAGCGAGGCCTGCGTCTCCTTGCCGCCGAAGCCGCCACCCATCCGGCGCACCTCCACCGTCACGGCGTGGTCGGGACGGCCCAGCACGCGGGCGATCAGGTGCTGCACCTCGGTCGGATGCTGGGTCGAGCACCAGACGTGGACGTCGCCCTCCTCGCGCGGGGTGGCCAGCGAGGCCTGGCCCTCGAGATAGAAGTGGTCCTGGCCGCCGATCGCGAACCGGCCTCGAACCCGATTTGGCGAGGCGGCGATAGCCGCCTCGGCGTCGCCGCGCGCCATGCGCTGGCTGGCCTCGATCTTCAGATCCAGCGCCTCGGCCTGCCCGATCGTGATCGCCGCCGGCAGGTCCCCATACTCGACCACGGCCTTGGCCGCGGCCGCGCGGGCGGCGGCGATCGAGGTGGCGGCCACCGCGAACAGGCTCTGGCCGACGTAAATGACCTCGCCGTCGGCGAACAGTCGGTCGTCGTGGATCACCGGGCTGACGTCGTTCTCGCCGGGAATGTCGTCGGCGGTCAGCACCCGCACCACGCCGGGCGAGGCGCGCACCGCCGACAGGTCCATCGACACGATGCGCGCATGGGCCCGCGTGCTCATGCCCAGGTGCACGTGCAGCATCCCGGCCGGCTCGGGCAGGTCGTCGACATAGACCGCCGTGCCCGTCACATGGCGCAGGGCGCTGTCGTGCGGAACCGAGGCGTGCACGCCCTGGAACGGAGTGACTTTCAGAGACGCCCCGGAATCAGCCATGGGCCGCCTCCGCCAGCACGCTGGTCGCCACGCCGGGCTGGGCGCTCTCGATAAAGGCGCGGAGCAGCAGGTTGCGCGCCGTCGTCGCACGATAGGCGGCCGAGGCCCGCATATCCGACAGCGGCGAGTAGTCCTCGTCCAGCCTGGCGGCGGCGGCCTCGACGCTCTCGCGCGTCCAGGGCGAACCGATCAATGCCGCCTCGCAGGCGTCGGCCCGCTTGGGCGTGCCGGCCATGCCGCCGAAGGCCACGCGCGCGTCGATCACCACGCCGTCGACCACGGTGATGGCGAAGGCGGCGCAGACGGCCGAGATGTCCTGGTCGAAGCGCTTGGACAGCTTGTAGACCTTGAAGATCTGGCCCGCCGGGCCGCGCGGCACGATCACCGCCTCGACGAACTCGCCCGGCTGGCGGTCCTGCTTGCCGTAGGCGACGAAGAAGTCTTCCAGCGGAATCTCGCGCAGCTGCTCGCCCCGGCGCAGCACCAGCCGCGCGCCCAGCGCGATCAGGGCCGGCGGCATGTCGCCGATCGGCGAGCCGTTGGCGATGTTGCCGCCGATCGTGCCGCTGTTGCGCACCTGGGTCGACCCCAGGCGCCGCATCATGTCGGAAAGGCCCGGATAGCGGGCGCTGAGGGTCTCGATGGCCTCGACATAGCGCACGCCCGCGCCGATCCGCAAAGCGTCGCCCACCCGGCCGATGGTCTTCAGTTCGGGTACGCGGCCAATGTCGATCAGGGTCTGTGGCGGCTTGCGCAGCTTGGTCACCCACAGGCCGACATCCGTGGCCCCGGCCACGAAGGCGGCGTCGGGATTGGCCTCGGCGGCGGCGGCAAGTTCGGCCAGGCTCCGCGGGGCCAGCCAGCGGCGGGTGACGCCGCGCACCGGATCCTCGTGAGCCAGGGTCAGCATGGCCTGGCGCTGGATCGCCTTCAGCGGCGCGGCCACGTCGGGCGCAGGCTCGCGCACCACCTCGCGGGCGGCGTCCAGGATCGGGCCATAGCCGGTGCAGCGGCAGAGGTTCCCCGCCAGCACGTCCTCGACCGGCGCGCCCGCCCCGCAGGCGCCGACGGCCCGGCCGTAAAGCGACATGACGATGCCGGGCGTGCAGAACCCGCATTGCGAGCCATGCTTGTCGATCATCGCCTGCTGCACGGAATGCGGCTTGCCCGCACATCCCGCCACAGTCTGGGTCGACAGGCTCTCGACGGTCATCACCGCCTTGCCGTCCAGCATCGGCAGCAGCTGGATACAGGCGTTGACCGCCCGCCAGCTGACCGGGTCCAGGTCGTCGCCCGTGGTCAGCTCGCCCACCAGCACGGTGCACGAGCCGCAGTCGCCCTCGGCGCAGCCTTCCTTGGTTCCGGTCCGCCGTAGCGGTCCGCGCAGGTGCTCCAGCAGGGTGGTCGTGGGGTCGACGCCCGCGGCCTCCTGCACCTGGCCGTCCAGCAGGAAACGGATGGTCCCGCCCATCTCAGCTGCCCCGGTAGGTGGAATAGCCGAACGGCGACACCAGCAGCGGCACGTGGTGGTGCTGGCTCGGATCGGCCACGGAAAAGTCGATCGTCACCACGTCGAGGAACGGCGGGTCCGAGACCTTGGCCCCGCTGGCGGCGAAATAGGCGGCGACCTCGAACTCCAGCCGATAGCCGCCGACCTTCAGGGCCTCGCCCTCGACCAGCCGCGCGCGACCATCGGCGTCGGTGAGCGTCGCCAGCAGCAGCACCGGCGGCCCCTCGATCCGGCGCAGCACGCGCACCGCCACGCCGGCGGCCGGCCGCCCGGCGGCGGTGTCGAGGATATGGGTCGTCAGGCCGCTCATCGCTCTTGCTTCCTCGCGCCCTGCGGTGTGGTGGTCATCATACGCTCTTTCGCCTTCCCCCGAAGGCTGGAACCGCCCGCGCCGGCTGTCCAGCGTCGCTGCGATCGCGCCGGCCTCGCGAGCCTCCCAGGCCGCCAGTTCGCCCAGCCACGCGGCGCCCCGCGCCCGCCGATTGAGCGTATATAAGTCTTTTATTACTTACCAGCGCTCGACCGCAGGTCGTCGAAAGCCGCCGGACCGACGCGCCCAGGCCGCAGAATCGCAAAAAATGGGCCCCGGACGCTGCGTAAGGTTGGAAATGCGCGGCCAACCCCGGTAGCTACACGCCCAGACGGACCGCGAGCGTTCCCTCCCCCGAGACGAGCGCGAAAAGACGGCCCGCTTTCACAGCGCTGCGCAGAACACCCGCGAAGGATCGACGATGGACGAGGATTTCCGTAAAGCCGCCCTGGACTACCACCGGCTGCCGCGGCCCGGAAAACTGCAGATCGAGGCCACCAAGCGGATGGCCACCCAGCGCGACCTCGCCCTGGCCTATTCCCCCGGCGTCGCCGCCCCCTGCGTGGCCATCGCCGAAAATGCCGATCTGGCCCGCGACTACACCGCCCGCGGCAACCTGGTGGCCGTGATCTCCAACGGCACCGCCGTGCTGGGCCTGGGCGACATCGGCCCGCTGGCCTCCAAGCCGGTGATGGAGGGCAAGGCCGTCCTCTTCAAGAAGTTCGCCGGCATCGACGTCTTCGACATCGAAGTCGACGCCAAGGATCCCGACCGCTTCATCGAGGTGGTGGCCGCGCTCGAGCCCACCTTCGGCGGCATCAACCTGGAAGACATCAAGGCCCCCGAGTGCTTCGTCATCGAGCGCGCCCTGCGCGAGCGGATGAACATCCCGGTCTTCCACGACGACCAGCACGGCACCGCCATCGTCTGCGCCGCCGCCGTCCGCAACGCCCTGCTCGTCCAGGGCAAGCAGCTGAAGGACGTCAAGCTGGTGACCTCGGGCGCCGGCGCCGCCGCGCTCGCCTGCGTCGACCTGCTGGTCTCGATGGGCCTGCCGGTCGAGAACGTCACCCTCACCGACATCAAGGGCGTGGTCCACGCCGGCCGTGATCCGGACATGCCCGAGAACATGGCCCGCTACGCCCGTCCGACCGACGCGCGCACCCTGCCCGACGTGCTGCCCGGCGCCGACATCTTCCTGGGCCTGTCGGCCCCGCGCGTCTTCAAGCAGGAGTGGCTGCCCCTGCTGGCCGAAAAGCCGCTGATCCTGGCCATGGCCAACCCGGATCCGGAGATCCTGCCCGAACTGGTGCAGGCCGCCCGCCCGGACGCCATCATGGCCACCGGCCGCAGCGACTATCCCAACCAGGTCAACAACGTCCTTTGCTTCCCGTTCATCTTCCGCGGCGCGCTCGACGTCGGCGCCTCGGAGATCAACGAGGCGATGAAGGTGGCGGCCGTCGAGGCCATCGCCGAGCTCGCCCGCGCCGAGGCCAGTGAGGTAGTCGCCTCGGCCTATGGCGGCGCCGCGCCGATGTTCGGCGCCCAATACATCATCCCCAAGCCCTTCGATCCGCGTCTGATCCTGCAGATCGCCCCGGCCGTGGCCCGCGCGGCCATGGACTCAGGCGTGGCCACCCGCCCGATCGAGGACTTCGACGCCTACCGCGCCGAGCTGGAGCTGTTCGTCTACCGCTCGGGCCAGCTGATGCGCCCGGTGTTCGAGCGCGCCCGCAAGGCCACCAAGGCCGCCAAGGTCCGCGTCGCCTACGCCGAGGCCGAGGACGAGCGCGTTCTGCGCGCCGTGCAGACCGTGGTCGACGACGGCCTGGCCGCGCCGGTGCTGATCGGCCGCCGCGACGTCATCAAGGCCAAGGTCGCCGAGATGGGCCTGCGCCTGGACCTGGGCGGCTCGGTCGAGATCCTCGACCCGCTGGCCGACCACGAGGTGTTCGAGCCGATCGTCGGCCAGTACCAGACCCTGGTCGGGCGCCGGGGCGTCCCGCCGCTGGCCGCCAAGCGCCGGGTCGAGGGCCGTCGCACCGTCGCCGCCTCAATGCTGCTGCAGACCGGCCAGGTCGACGCGGCCCTGGTGGGCGGCAGCGGCGACTGGTGGCAGCACATGACCTACGTGCTGCCGATCATTCCCAAGCGCGAGAACGTCGGCCGGGTCTACGCCATGTCGTCGCTGATCCTCGACAACGGCACGCTGTTCTTCTGCGACACCCACGTCAATGTCGAGCCGACCGCCGAGCAGATCGCCGAGATGACCCTGCTGGCCGCCGAGTCGGTGCGCCGCTTCGGCCTGACGCCTAAAGCGGCGTTGCTCTCGCACTCCTCGTTCGGCGCTTCCAACTCGCCGACCGCCCGCAAGATGCGCGAGGCCCTGTCGATGGTGCGGGCCGCCGCGCCGGAGCTCGAGGTCGACGGCGAGATGCACGCCGACGCCGCCCTCTCCCAGGCCCTGCGCGACCGCCTGGTGGGGGACAGCACCCTGAAGGGTTCGGCCAACCTGCTGGTCATGCCGACCCTGGACGCGGCCAATATCAGCCTGACCCTGCTGACGGCCGCCACCGAAGCCCTGCTGGTCGGTCCGATCCTGCTGGGCATGAGCCGGCCGGTGCACGTGCTGACCCCCAGCGTCACTGCCCGGGGCATCGTCAACATGACCGCCCTGGCCGTGAACCAGGCCGCCGCCGAGCGCGCCGCGGCTCAAGGCCTCTGACCCCTCCTCCCCGGCGGCCTCAGGTCGCCGGGGACTTCAGAACGCGAAAAGGCCCCGCCGGAGCCTCCAGCCATCCCAGTGGATGACGGAGGCCCCAGCGGGGCCTTCTTGCATTCAGGCTTCAGGCGTCGATCGCGCGGATCGACGCCGATCGAAGCTTAGAGGATGCGCAGGTTGCCGGCCGAGGTCTTGCCCGAGCGGCGGTCTTGCTCGAGTTCGTAGCCGACTTGCTGGCCTTCGTTCAGGCCGCGCAGGCCGGCGCGCTCGACGGCCGAGATGTGCACGAAGATGTCGCCACCGCCGTTGTCCGGCTGGATGAAGCCGAAGCCCTTGGTGCTGTTGAACCACTTCACGACGCCCGTGCCGGCTTCGCCGGTGCCGCCACCGCCGCCGCCGCCACCGTAGCCGCCGCCGCGCGGGGCGTCGAAGCTGCGTTGCGGACGACGCGGAGCGCCGCCGGCCGGAGCGGCGCCGTGGCCGGTCACACGCAGGTTGCCGGCCGAGGTCTTGCCCGAGCGGCGGTCCTCTTCCAGCTCATAAGCCACTTGATCGCCTTCGTTCAGGCCCGACAGGCCCGAACGTTCAACCGCGGCGATGTGGACGAACACGTCCTGGCCGCCGTCCTCGGGCTGAATGAAGCCAAAGCCCTTGGCCGGGTTGAACCACTTAACGACACCGTTCGCCATCTTATCCTCAAAACCTCAATCGACGGGCCAATTGCCGGCCCGCGTCCTTCCACAGCAACTCATGACGCAAAACTGCGGCACGCGCTATGGCCTTTGCACGGAGAATATCGACGGGAAGCGGCCGCAGGCCATAAAAATTCGCGCGCGAAGGCCCGCCTGTCGCCAAAATACCACTATGGGTGGTAAATTTGAACGTGAAAAAAGGCCGATACAGACCGTATCGACCTTGCGTGCGCCTGCGGAAAGTTTGGGTGCGGGGACAGGATTTGAACCTGTGACCTTCAGGTTATGAGCCTGACGAGCTACCGGGCTGCTCCACCCCGCGGCAGGGGTATTGATCGTGAGGGAGGGTTCTGGACTTGTTGTTCTTTGCTGGATGCATCCTTTTAGCGGACCTGGCGGCGACCTACTCTCCCGCGCCTTGAGACG
>NZ_JBMDIW010000039.1:0-34276 GCF_057808875.1 Caulobacter sp. FG7 | reverse complement strand
CGCCTTACTCGCCGCTTGATCATCCAGACAGTCGCTCTCTCAAAGAGAGAGGGTCGTTGCGCCCGATGTCCGCAACGGGTCGTGAACCGAAATTGGCCGCCTTGCCTGCTTCGGACTGTCAGATCGCCGCCACAAGGGCAGGAATGATGGGAGTAGAGAAGCGGCCGATCAAGCCTTCGGGCACTTCGCCCCGGTGTCGATCCAGGCCTTGATGATCTCGCCGAACTGGCCTTGCGTTCCCGGCGCCGGCTTGCGGCCCTCGCCGGGGTTCCAGCCCCAGCCGACCAGGTGGTCGCGGGCCATGTGCTCGTGGATCTGGGCCAGGGTCTTGCCGCCGTTGCGGGCCGGGTCCTTCAGCTGGGCGCAGATCTGCCCCAGCGACTTGCCCTGCCAGGCCATCTCGGCCGGCGCCAGCGCCCAGTGCGGGTCGCCGGGGATGCTTTTGACCTGCTGGCCGAAGGTCCGGACATTGGCGGGGCCGTGGCACGACAGGCAGGGCATGCCGGTGGGCCCATGACCGCTCTGGCCGGCGACCATCGGCGGATTGTGCGGATGCAGGTCGTCGCCTTGAGTGGGCGCGCGGGTCGCTGGGTGGCAGTTCAGGCAGCGCGGGCTCTGGATCACCTTGCCGGCCTCGGTGAACAGGGCGACCGAGCGGGCGGCCGGATCCTTGATCGACTGGAAGCTGGCGACCGACTTCAGGCCCTCGGCCGGCGGCGCGGCCGGCGCGGGACCGGCCGCGCCCTGGGTCATGGCGATCACGGCGCCGCCCGCCAGGGTCAGGCCGGCGGCGAGCATGACGGTGGCGAGACGCATGACGTTGTTCTCCCGCTTGCCCAGCCGCAACGGCCAAGTCAGGCCTTGGTTGCGCTGGAGCCTGTCCATAGACAGGCTCCACCTCGATCATCTGGAGCGTGGCGGGCGCCGAAACCGCTCACACTTTCAGCTGCCACGCTCCGGCTAGAAACGCTCCGATCCAGCCGGCGATGCGGTTGCTGTCATTGGGCGCGGCCAGAGAGGCCACGGCCGCGTCGGCCTGCTCCTCGGAGAAGCGCGTGCCCCGCCGGCTTTCGATCAGCGCCGTGGCGTAGGCCGGATCGAACTCGGGGTGGAACTGCATCGAGATGGCCTTGTCGCCATAGGCCAGCACGCCGAACGGGGTGAAGTCGCTGCCGGCCAGCACCTGCCCGCCCGGCGCCAGGGCCACGACCTGGTCCTGGTGCGAGCCCGGCGCGCTGACATGGGCCACGTCGTCCATCCACGGCGCGGGCCTGGCGACCGAATAGCTCTGCAGGCCGATGCCCCAGCCCTTGTCGGACTTCACCGCGCTGCCGCCGAAGGCCTCGGCCATCACCTGGTGACCGAAGCACACCCCGACCAGCGGAACCTGATCGCGGGCGCTGGCCAGGAAGCCCTTCAGCGGGTCGATCCACGGCAGGTCGTCATAGACCCCGGCCGAACTGCCGGTGACGACATAGGCGTCGCAGGCGTCGAGCGCCTTGGGCAGCGCGCCGGCCTGGACGTCGAAAGTCGCGTAGTCGTGGCCCGGCCCCAGCAGGCGCTGGAACATGCCGCCATAGCGGCCGTAGGCGGAGATCAGGCTTTCGGGCGGTTCGCCCGTTTCCAGAAGGCCGATGCGCATCGAAGAAGATCCTATCGCGTCGCGCCGGGCTTCCACAGCACGTCGCTCGCGCCGTCGGAATTGGCGCGCCGCGCGGCCACGAACAAGAGGTCCGACAGCCGATTGAGATATTTCAGCGCCGGCTGGCCGACGATCTCGCCGTCGGCGCCAGCCAGGGCCACGCAGGTGCGCTCGGCCCGGCGGCAGACGGTGCGGGCCACGTGCAAGGCGGCCGACAAGGGCGAGCCGGCCGGCAGCACGAACGAGGTCAAGGGCGAGAGGCGTTCGTTGATCAGGTCGATCTCGGCCTCCAGCCGCTCGACCTGGGCCTCGACCACGCGCAGCGGCTCCCATTCGGGCTTTTCGTTCTGCTCGGGCGTGGCCAGGTCCGCGCCCAGGTCGAAGAGGTCGTTCTGGATCCGCTCGAGCATGGCGTC
The DNA here is from genome assembly GCF_057808875.1 of Caulobacter sp. FG7. Lineage (NCBI taxonomy): Bacteria > Pseudomonadati > Pseudomonadota > Alphaproteobacteria > Caulobacterales > Caulobacteraceae > Caulobacter > Caulobacter sp. FG7. The sequence goes on along the minus strand of NZ_JBMDIW010000039.1, from coordinate 32,218 downwards.
CAGTTCGGCGTCGCCGCCGGCGTGCTGGCGGGCCACGCCGATAAAGGCGTTGGTCTCGTCGACGCCGCCATAGGCCTCGACCCGCAAGCTGGCCTTGCTGACCGGCTCGCCGGTGGACAGCCGGGTCGAGCCCTTGTCGCCCGTGCGCGTATAGATGCGGTTGAGCACGACCACGCCGTTACCTCCTGAAACAAAGCTGCAAAATCAGCGGGCTACAGCTTTACCGGTGGCTCCACCAGAAAGCGGCCACCAGGACCAGCACGGCGACGAACTGCAGCACCACGCGCAGGCGCATCAGCCGGTTGGAATAGGAGCGGCCGAAGTCGCCGCCGCGGAAGAGGGCGTAGATCCCCACGCACAGCGTCGCCAGCACGGCGAACAGGGCGACGGGGATGGCGATTTGGAACAGGTTGGCCATGGCGCCCAACCTAGGCCGCTCGCCTCATGAACGCCAGCGCCGCCCGCTCGCCTCAAAATCGCAAAACACGTTCGCCGAGTGTGTTCGTTGAGCGCATTTGCCGCATCGACGGATGAGCAGCGCTACCATAGAACGATTTCCAGCAAAGTTTGACAGACTTTGACACGTTTTGTGGGTTGAAAAGCCTTGTTTGCAAGGGTAGACGGCCCCACCTGAATTCACAGTGCGCGTTCGTTGAACATGATCGACGCCAAGCCGCGGATCGTTCAGCGCAGTTTGTTCCCGCGGCCGGCCTGGAGAGAGAAATCATGTCGCAGAGCGCACGGCTCGCCGCGGCCCCATCCGAGAGGGACGAAGCCCTCGCGGAAGTCCGCCAACTGATCATCGACCTTCGAGACGCCGCCCAGGACGGGCGCGATCTCGCCCGCCGCTACGCCGACGTCCTGCAAAACGTCGTCGACGAGTATTGCATCGAATTTGAGAAGCGCGCCGAAGCCGCGCTCGCCCGCCTGGAGGCCGCCGCATGAGCTTTGTTTCCGTCAACATCGAGTCCGGTTCCGAAACCCCGGTGAAGCTGACCCGCCGGGCGCTCGCCAAGCAGCGCACCCGCGAACGCGTCCTGTCGGCCGCCCGCCGCCTGTTCAGCGAGCGCGGCTACGAAGGCGCCACGATCCGTGACATCGCCCAGGCCGCCGGCATGTCGACCGGCGCGGTGTTCGCCAGCTTCTCGGACAAGTCGGAACTGTTCGACGAGATCCTGACCGCCGACTACGAAGTCATCTACGCCCAGATGAAGCAGGCCGCCCGCGAAGGCGAGACCGTCGCCGACGCCCTGATCGGCCTGTTCGGCGTGGCCTACAGCTTCCACCTGGAACAACTGCCGCTGCTGCAAGCCAGCATCGCCGTCAGCTGGACCCGTTCGGACGCCGCCGAGAAGCGCGCCCGCACCGATATCAAGCACCTGTTCGCCCTGATCACCGACGCTCTGGAGCGTGGCGTGCAGGCCGGCGAACTGAAGGCCGACGTCGACGCGAAACTCGTGGCCGAGATCGCTTGGGACGTGTATGTCGCCAACTACCGCCGCGCCGTCTACGACGGCTGGACGGTCGAAAACCTGGTGGCTCACCTGCGTGAACAGCTGAAGCTGATCCTCGCCGGCGTCCGCGCCTAAGGACGGTTCCGCCGGGGGGCGGAAACGTCCCCCGGTCGTCCAGGTCAACGACAATAAGAACGAGACATGCGCCCGTTGGGGTCGGGCGTGCGTTTCGATGTTTTGAAATCAGCGCTGCGTGTCCGGAGGGGGAACTGCGTGGGCGTACGCGACGAACAGAAACAGGCGACGCGCGAGCGCGTGCTCGAAGCCGCGCGAGACCTGTTCAACGAGACCGGTTACGAGGAGACCACGATCCGCGCCATCGCCGAACGGGCGAGCGTGTCGGTGGGCAGCGTCTTCACGACCTTTGCGTCCAAGGCCGAGGTTCTCAGCCACGTGATGGAGCGCCGCCTAGGCGATCTCTATGCCGAATTCGACCGGGTGCTGCCGTTCCTGCGCGGCTCCACGGCCGACCGGCTGTGCTCGATCTTCGCCATCCATTACGAGTTCGAGACCCGGCGCGTGCGGCTGTTCCTGGCCCACATCGCCGCCTCCTACAGCCCGAGCAACGACCCGGGGGTGACCCCCTACGGCCGTAACGAGCGGCTGTCGGACATGCTCGAACAGGTGCTGCAGGAGGGCGTGGCGCGCGGCGACGTGCGGCCCGACCTCGACTTCCCGCTGACCGTGGAAGTGCTCAAGGCCTGCTACGCCTCCAACTATCGCCTGGCCGCCGCCCGCGGCGCCAACGCCGCCGAGATGTCGGCCGTCATGGACAGGCAGGTCGGACTGATCGCCAGCGGCTGGGCGCCGCGCTAAGGCGGCGAAGCCAACCCCATTTCTTCAAGAGCCTTGCAAGCCACCTTCCGAAAGGAAGGCGGCTTTTGCGTTGCCTGAGCACGCGCCCCTTGAGTTATCCACAGCGCCATATATAACTATCTGGTCAGTTATATAATGAGAGCCGAGACCATGCAGCCAGGCTCGCCCAAATGGCGACGGCGCAGCGAGGCGCGCCCGGGCGAGATCGTCCAGGCCGCGCTGGAGGTCTTCGCCGAGCGCGGGTTCGCCGGCGCCCGGCTGGACGAGATCGCCGCCAGGGCCGGCATCTCCAAGGGCGCGCTTTATCTCTATTTCGAGACCAAGGACGACATCTTCCGCGCCGTGGTGCGCGAGGCCGTCGCGCCCAATCTCGACATGGTCGAGGCGGTGCTGGCCCAGGCGACCCTGCCCTTCCCCGACCTGCTGCGGATGGTCTTTTCCCGCATCGTCCAGTTGATCGGGACCTCGCGCCTGGGCGCGGTGGCCAAGCTGGTCATCGGCGAATCGCGCAATTTCCCCGAACTGGCCCGCGTCTGGCACGACGAGGTGGTCAGCCGCGCCCTGACGCTGATGAGCGGCGCCATCGCCCGCGCCCAGGCGCGCGGCGAGGTCGCGCCGGGCGATCCACGCCTCTACGCCTTCAGCATCGTCGGCCCGATCCTGATGGGGGTGATCTGGAAGGAGACCTTCGTGCCCGTCGGCGCGCCGGCCATGGACCTGCAGGTCCTGGTCCGCCAGCACGCCGACACCGTGCTCCTGGGCCTGACCCCGCGTATGGAGGCCGGCGCATGAAGCCCGCCGCCCGCATCGCCGCCGTCGTCATCGGGATCGGCGTCGCCGGTTTCGTGGGCTGGCGGTTGCTCGGCCCCGACGGCCACCGCCCTCGCCGGCTGTCGGGCTATGTCGAGGGCGAGACGCTTTATGTCGCCGCCGCCTCGGCCGGTCCGGTCAGCGCCGTCTCCGTGCAGCGCGGCGATCGGGTGAAGGCCGGCCAGCCGCTGTTCGCCCTCGACGCGGCCCAGCTGACCGCCGCCCGCGACCAGGCCGCCGCGCAGGTGGAGACCGCCCAGGCCCAGCTGCGCGACGCCGAGAAGGGCCAGCGCCCGCAGGAACTGGCGGTGTTCGACGCCGAGCGCGCGGCCGCCGAGGCGGCGGTGCGCCAGGCCCAGGCCGACTACGACCGCATCGCCCCGCTGGTCGCCAAAGACATCTACGCTCCGGCCCGGCTGGACCAGGCCCGCGCCGCCCGCGACACCGCCCGCGCCAACGCCGTCGCCGTGGCCCGTCGCAAGACCGTCGGAACCCTGGGCCAGCGCCCCGACACGGTGGCCGCCGCCGGCGCGGCCGTCGCCTCGGCCCGCCAGGCCCTGGCCGCCGCCCAGGACCGCCTCGACCAGATCAGCCCCAAGGCCCCGGCCGCGGCCTTGGTGCAGGACGTCTTCTACCAGCCCGGCGAATGGGCGGCCGCCAACCAGCCGGTCGTGGCGCTGCTGGCCGATGACCGCGTGCGGCTGCGCTTCTTCGTGCCCGAGGCCGAGATCGCCCGCTACCGGGTGGGCGCGCAGGTGCGCTTCTCGTGCGACGGCTGCGGGGCCGAGCGCTCGGCGAGGATCAACTATGTCAGCCCGCGCGCCGAGTTCACCCCGCCGGTGATCTACAGCCGCGAGACCCGCCAGCGGCTGGTGTTCCTGGTCGAGGCCCGGCCCGCGCCCGGCGCGCCCCTGGCGCCGGGCCTGCCGGTCGACGTCGCGCCGCTGGAGGCAGGAAAGTGAGCGACCTGGCGGTCGACGTCTCGGGGCTGAACAAGAGCTTTGGCCCGCGCCACGTGGTGCAGGACGTGTCGATCCAGGTCGAGAAGGGCCGCATCACCGGCTTCCTGGGCCCCAACGGCTCAGGCAAGACCACCACCCTTCGCATGCTGTGCGGCCTGTTGACGCCCGACAGCGGCGAGGGCGAGGTGCTGGGCCTGGACTTCCGCAAGCAGGCCGAGGCGGTCAAGCGCCAGACCGGCTACATGACCCAGAAGTTCTCGCTCTACGAGGACCTGTCGATCGAGGAGAACCTCGACTTCGTCGCCCGCGTCCACGAGCTTGATCGTCGGCGGCAGCGGGTGGCCGAAAGCCTCGAGCGGCTGGGCCTGACCGCTCGTCGCAAGCAGCTGGCCGGTAGCCTGTCGGGCGGCTGGAAACAGCGCCTGGCCCTGGCCGCCAGCATCATGCACGGGCCCAGGCTGCTGCTGCTCGACGAGCCGACGGCCGGCGTCGATCCCAAGGCCCGTCGCGAGTTCTGGGACGAGATCCACGCCCTGTCGGCCGAGGGCCTGACCGTCATGGTCTCGACCCACTACATGGACGAGGCCGAGCGCTGCCACGACATCGCCTACATCGCCTATGGCCGGCTGATGGCGCGAGGCACGGCCGAGGAGGTGATCGCCCGCTCGGGCCTCGTCACCTTCCGCGGCGAGGGACCGGGGGCCGACCGGCTGGCGCGCGACCTGGCCCAGGCGCCGGGCGTGGCCATGGCCGCCCCCTTCGGCGCAGCCCTGCACGTCAGCGGGACCGACCGCGCGGCGCTGGAGGCCGCCATCGCCCCCTATCGCAAGCCGCCGGTGATCTGGACCGAGGTCCAGCCGACGCTGGAGGACGTGTTCATCCGGCTGATGAGCCAGTCGTCGGACAACTTCCAATGAGCGGCGCGGGCGCCAGGGGCCTTTCGGGCGCGCGCATCCTGGCGGTGCTGATCAAGGAGTTCATCCAGCTCACCCGCGACCGGCTGACCTACGCCATGATCCTGGTCATGCCGATCGTGCAGCTTCTGCTGTTCGGCTACGCCATCAACAGCGATCCGCGCGACCTGCCCACCGCGGTGCTGGTGCAGGACCAGGGGCTCATGGCCCGCTCGACCCTGTCGGCCCTGGTCAACAGCGGCTATTTCGAGATCGTCCGCACCGCCTCCTCGCCGGCCGAGCTGGACGACGCGGTGGCCCGGGGCGAGGTGCAGTTCGCCCTGACCATCCCCGCCGATTTCACCCGCAGGGTGGTGCGCGGCGACGGGGCCCAGATCCTGGTCGAGGCCGACGCCTCCGATCCGGCCGCCACCGGCGGCGCCATCGCCGCCCTGGCCAGCCTGCCGCGCACGGCCCTGTCGCGCGACCTGGTCGGCGCGGCGGCCAGGCCCGGCGCCGATCCGTTCGAGGTGGTGATCCACCGCCGCTACAATCCAGAAGCCGTCACCGCCTACAACATCGTGCCAGGCCTGCTGGGCGTGATCCTGTCGATGACCCTGGTGATGATGACCGCCCTGGGCGTCACCCGCGAGTACGAGCGCGGCACGATGGAGAGCCTTCTGGCCACCCCTGCCCGACCCATCGAGGTGATGATCGGCAAGCTGGCGCCCTATGTGGTGGTGGGCCTGATCCAGACGGCGGTGATCCTGATCCTGGCCCGGGTGCTGTTCGCCGTGCCCATGGCCGGCGGCTGGATCGCCCTTGGCCTGGGCGTCCTGCTGTTCATCGTCGGCTCGCTGGCCCTGGGCTTCCTGATCTCGACCGTGGCCCGGACCCAGCTGCAGGCCATGCAGATGTCGTTCTTCTACATGATGCCGTCGATCCTGCTGTCGGGCTTCATGTTCCCGTTCCGCGGCATGCCCGGCTGGGCCCAGGCCCTGGGCAGCGTCATCCCGGTGACCCACTTCCTGCGGGTGGTGCGCGGCGCCCTGCTCAAGGGCCTGGACGTCGTGGCCCTGTGGCCCAGCCTGGGGGCGCTGGCGCTGTTCGTGGTGGTGATCGCCGGCGCGGCCATGGCCCGCTACCGCACGACGCTGGACTAGTTGCCGTCCTCGAGCAGGCGGCGGGCGATGACCTGGGCCTGGATCTCGCCGGCCCCCTCGAAGATGTTGAGGATGCGGGCGTCGGCCAGCAGGCGACTGGCGGCGTATTCCATGGCGAAGCCGTTGCCGCCGTGGATCTGCAGGGCGTTGTCGGCGGCCGCCCAGGCGACGCGGGCGGCGACCAGCTTGGCCATGCCGGCCTCCAGGTCGCAGCGCTTGCCCTCGTCCTTCTGGCGGGCGGCGAAATAGGTCAGCTGGCGCACGCCCATGATCTCGGCCGCCATCATGGCCAGCTTGTTGTGCACGCGGGGGAAGGCGAAGATCGCGTCGCCGAACTGCTTGCGGTCGAGCGCGTAGGACAGCCCCACCTCCAGCGCCGCCTGGGCCACGCCGACCGCCCGCGCCGCCGTCTGGATGCGGGCGCTCTCGAAGGTGGCCATCAGTTGCTTGAAGCCCTGGCCCGGAACGCCGCCCAGCAAATTGTCCTTGGGCACGGAGAAGCCGTCGAAGCCCAGCTCGTACTCCTTCATGCCGCGATAGCCGATGACGCCGATCTCGCCGCCGCTCATGCCCTCTGCGGGGAAATCGTCGCCTTCCACGCCGCGCGGCTTGGGGGCCAGCAGCATCGAAAGCCCGCGATAGTCGGTGGTGGCCGGATCGGTGCGGACCAAGAGGGTCATGACGTCGGCGCGGGCGGCGTGGGTGATCCAGGTCTTGTTCCCGGTCACCACATAGGCCTCGCCCTCCAGCACGGCGCGGGTGCGCAAGGACCCCAGGTCCGAGCCGGTGTTGGGCTCGGTGAAGACGGCGGTCGGCAGGATCTCGGCCGACGCGATCCTGGGCAGCCAGTATTGCTTCTGCTCTTCCGTGCCGCCGGTCAGGATCAGCTCGCCGGCGATCTCCGAACGGGTGGCCAGCGAGCCGACCCCGATCCAGGCCCGCGACAGCTCTTCGGAGACCACGCACATGGCGGTCTTGCCCATGCCGCTGCCGCCGTATTCCTCGGGGATGGTCAGGCCGAAGACGCCCAGCTCGCCCAGCTCCTGAACGAGCTCGATCGGGATCAATTGGTCCTTCAGGTGCCATTCGTGAGCGAAGGGGGTGACCTTCTCCTCGGCGAAGGCGTGGAACTGGTCGCGGATCATCTCGAAGGTCTCGTCGAGACCGGTGTGCTCCAGGGTCGGGCGTCCGCGCGCTTCGGCCAGGCGCTGGGCGATGCGGGTCTTCACCGCTTGCGTACCGCCCTCGACCATCAGCTTCATGATGCCGTTCGAAAACAGGCGGTTCATCACCGCGCGGTCGGTGACCAGGTGGGCGGGGCGGACGATCTCGCCCTGGTTCATCGGCACGCCGCCGATCAGCTGGGCGGCGTATTCGGAGAACAGAAGCTGGGCCAGCAGGGCCTCGATCTCGCCAAAGCGCCCCTCGGCCTCCAGCCGTTCGGCCCAGCCGGCGACCTGGTTCATCAGCTCGGCATAGGCGGCGTACCAGCCAAAGCCGTGGACGGCGTGCTGCTGGGCGTCGGCGAGCTTGCGGTCGATCCTGCCGTCGGCGCCGGCGACGGCGGCCTTCACCGCGGGCCGGGCCTCGGCGACGAAGGTCTGGGCGCTGGTCGCCGCCTCGCGCAGCAGGCCCGTCAGGCCCGGCAGGATCAGGGACTTGGACTCCTGGGCGACCGCGTCGGTCATGCTCTCAAACTCCCCTGCGCCGTACTTATGTTTTCCGGCACTGTGATCCCTTTCGCACCTGCGAGCAATGCCGCGACGCAGCATGCGGTTGCGCGAGAGCCGGGATCGGGGAAGGCGTGCGCCCGCCCCCGAAGGGACGGGCGCTGCGTCGTCAGTTCGGGTCGGAATTGCCTGCCAGCGCCCACGAGAAGTCGGCGTGGGTGTTGCTGGTCGTGAAGTAGAGCGGGTCGCTGAAGAACGCGATCGGCTTCTTGTAGTCGGCCGGATAGGGGGCGTTGCCGGCGGTGATCACCGCCACCCCGTGGCAACTCATGCAATTGGAGGTGATGCCGGCCGGGATGCCGGTGCTGGTCTCCAGATAGGGATTGAAACAGACGGTCATGGTCGAGCCACCCTGGGTGGTCGTCTGGTCGTAGGCCGTGCAGGTGGCGTAGTTGGTCCACGGGCCGGTCAGGCTGGCCGGTTGGCCCTGCTTGCTGCCGGGGAAGCCGTTGGGCGTGTCGGCGCCCGGCTGCCACCAGAAGGTCTGCCAGGTCCAGAACGGGATTTCCTTGCTGTTGACGTGCATGGCCTGCAGCACGGCGAAGTCGCCGGCCACGGCCGCATCGGCGCCGGTCAGGCCGTTGGCGGTGTTGTAGTCCGTGGCCTCGGCGGCGCTGAGCTTGACCGAGTAGAAGGTGCTCATCGGCGCCCACAGGAAGGTCTTGCAGGCGCCCGGGTCGCGAATGCTGGCGATCTCGCGCGGGGTGGCCGGGCGCACCGGGCCCTGGCCGGTCGGGGCCACCAGGACGCAGGTGGTCCAGGTCTGGGGCTCGGGGTTCTGGGCGTTGGTCGAGGCCGACGGACCCTGCCACAGCGGCTGGACCGTCAGGCCCTTGGCGTGGACCAGGCCGAACACCGGCTTCAGTTCGAGGCCGCGCACCGGGAACTCCTGCACGCCCCGGTTCTGGGGCGTCGTGCCCGTCGGCCACGAGGTGTTCAGCTTCTGCATGTCGCTGGTGCTGGAGTAGCGATAGGAGGCGCCGCCCGGGCCCGGATGCGAGGCGTCCAGGAAGGTCGCGGCCTCGGGGCTGAACTTGTTGAACGAGGTCACCGTGGTGTCGAACTTGGTCGGCGTGATGCCGCCGCGGCCGTGGTGGAACTGGTTCGGCTGCTGGAAGACGCGCAGCTTGCGCGGCGCGGCCACGCGCTGGGCCACCGTCGTGGTGGTCGCAGCGGCGGCGGTTCCGGCCGGCGGCGCTGGCGGGAAGACGTCGTTGGTGCCGGCCCAGGTTTCCCAGATCGGCAGCGACTGGCCATTGAACGACTGGCCCGACGGCTGGGCCATCGCCTGCCAGATCTGCCAGGCGTGGTTGCGGATCGCGGCGGTGTCGGCGTTGGCGATCCAGCCGTTGATCGTGGCGGCGGCCACCGGATAGTTCGCCGTGGTCGGCAGCGGCACCGGCGTGATCACCGCCACGTCCAGCAGCGCCTCGGGTTTGGGCGCGGTGGCTTCCGGCGCCTTGTCGCAGCCGGCCAGGCCGGCGCACAGCGCGACGGTCGCGGCCGTCGCAATCGCGATCTTCCTCATGGGTCGGTCCCCTTCCCCGACGCGGGGTTGCGGGCCGCGCCATCGCCGCATCCTAACCCATGAATGCGCCCGATAGTTGTGTATTTGCGCACCACGACTTTCGAGGCGCCGCAAACCGGTTTCGAAAAAATTCCAACATGAACGAATTCTGTCGAACGACCTGACGGCTCGGTTCAGCTTCGGCCTGCGATGTTGCGTCTCACGGGGCCGACGGCTCCGGACCAATTCAAAGGGACGAAGGATTATCGCCATGCACAAGACCAACAAGATCAAGACGATCGGCCTGACCATCGCCGCCGCCGCCACCGCCTTCACCATGGCTTCGGCCCCGGCCGCCAACGCCGTCGAACAGCGCCTGGGCGGCGTCGTCGGCTGCGACGCCTCGGGCAAGAAGCAGGAAACCGGCGCCGTGATCGGCGGCCTGCTGGGCGCCGTCGCCGGCTCGAACCTGGCCAAGAACGACCGCGGCACGGGCACCGCCATCGGCGCCGTCGTCGGCGCGGGCGCCGGTTCCTACGTCGGCTGCAGCATGCAGAAGAAGCAGGCCTCCAACGACGTCGGCGGCTCCTACAAGACCAGCAACGGCATCAAGATCTCGCACAACGTCGACTCCGCGCCGATGACCAAGATCACCGGCAAGTACGTCGCCCGCTCGACCCTGAACCTGCGCGCCTCGGCCTCGACCCGCGGCCAGCGCGTCGGCTCGGTCGTCGCCGGCGAGACCTTCCAGGCCCTGGGCCGCACCGGCGACGGCAAGTGGATCCTGGTCGGACAGAACGGCGTCGGCGTCGGCTACGTCTCGAGCGCCTACGTCTACCGCGCCTAAACGAGGTTTGGGGCGCGCTCCCCAACCCCCGTCCCCGCGCGCCCCGAGCGAGCCCGCCTGGTCCCCCGACCAGGCGGGCTTTTCGCGTCTGGCGCCCGACGCTTCAGCCCAGCGCGCTGACCCCGCCCAGCCAGGTCTGCCACACCACCACGAAGCCGCCGTGCAGCAGGACAGGCGGCCACAGAGAGCCCGTGCGCAGGCGCATCAAGGCGCAGGCCAGGCCAAGGATCGCCGTGCAGAGCAAGAAGTCCCAGCGCAGGAACATCGTGGCGTGCGGCAGGAAGGTCAGGGTCTCGAACGGATGCCAGGCGACATAGAGCCCGGTCGAGACGGCGACCCACAGCCATGGCCGCCGGGTCTCGTCGCGTCCTGGCAGCAGCAGGCCGCGAAACGGCAGCTCCTCGCCCAGCGCCGGGACGATCCACACCGTCAGTAGCCGCAACGGCAGGCCCGCCGCCGCATCGGTCGGGCGATAAAGACCCGTCGAAAAGCCGATAGCGGCTATCGCCGCGCCGCAGACCACGGCGGCGATCGCACACCACCGCCAGCCGGCGGCGTCCGGCAAGGTCGTCAGGACGGCGACAAGCCGCCGACGGACGCTCGTCAGCTGCGCCACTTCAGCGTGGTTTCCTTGACCGGATTGACGAACGGCCGGCCCTCGGCGTGGCTGGCGGTCCATTCGCGTTTCAGCTGCTGGTACCACTTGGCCTGGGTGTCGGCGTCGTCGATCCAGATCAGGGCCGGGTCGTACTTCAGCCCCTCGTTCTGCAGGTTCACCATGCGGCCGTCCTGGCGCAGGAACTCGCGGGCGAAGGGGGCGATCAGGGCCCGCAGCATCATCACCGGATGGTCCGACCAGATCAGCTGGCTGATCCGCGTGCTGGTCTCGGTCAGCGGCGTCAGGCAGGTCAGGGCCAGCACCTGACGCTTGCCCACCACGATGTGCTCCCAGCGATAGCCGGGCAGGCGGAAGGTGATCTCGATCTCCGGCGCGCCGCCCAGGATGTCGTACAGGCGATTGGCCTTGCTGCGGCCGTGGCGGCGCATGACGAAGCCCTCGGGAGACGGCGCGAAGACCTTGGTCTTCTCCGACTGGCGCTTGGACGAGCGGGCCCACCAGGCCTCGTGCACATAGGGCGCGTGGGTGGGGTCCATCAGGCCGACCACCGCATGGTCCATATGGGTCTCGAAGATCATCGAGTCGACGATCTTGGCCTCTCCGCCCACTACGCCAGGGAATGATGGCGGCGGCTGCGGCGGCTGCCCGTCGAAGCGCGGGTCGCCGCTGATCCAGACGAACACCATCCCCTGGCTCTCGGCCACGGGATAGCGCCGCACGCGGATGCGCGAGACCTCGAGGCCCTGGTCGCTGGTCAGCGACGGGATCGCGGCGCAGACGCCGTCCGAACCGAACCGCCAGCCGTGATACGGGCACTCGACGCTGGAGCGGCCGTCGGCTTCTTGCGTCAGCTTGCCGGCCGAAAGCGGGGCCGCGCGGTGCGGGCAGACGTCACGGATCGCGAACACCTTGCCGTCCTTGCCGCGGCTGACCAGCACCGGCTCGCCGAGGATCTCGTAGCGGACAAGCTTGCCGGTCTTCACCTCGCGCGAGAGCGCCGCGTAGTACCAGGCGTCGAACAGGAAGCCCTTGCCGAACTTGGCGGGCGGGGCCTTGGCGGCGCTTGGAGTTTGCGAAGCGGTACGAGCGTCGTCAGCGGGCATGATGGGGTTCTAGCGCCTGTCCGCCCCGGTTTTAAGACCGTGAGACCCCTTACCCGTAAAATCCCCGCGAAAGCGGGGACCCAGGCTTCTTCTGAAACCCACGGCGCCCGGCGATAAAACACCTAGGCCCCCGCTTTCGCGGGGGTTTTACGGAATGGAGGTCACCGACCCGCCGTTTCCACCAGCCGCTGATAGAACCGCACCATCTCCTCCAGGTTGGCCAGGGTCATGTGCTCGTTGGTGCCGTGGATCATCTTCGTCCCGTCCATCGACAGGGTGATCGGCTGGAAGCGATAGATGTCGTCGGCGATCGGCGACATGAAACGGCTGTCGGTGGCCGCGATCACCAGGCCCGGCGCGACCGGCGCGCCGCTCTCGTCCCCGGCCAGCGAGGCCAGGGTCTTCCAGCCCTCCGACGTCGTCGACGACACCGGCGAGGGCTCGTTCAGCTGGCGCTCCCAGGCCAGTTGCACCGGCAAGTCGCCGACGGCGCTCCTGGCCCGGGCCATGACGGCGGCGGAGCTGTCGCCCGGCGCGATCCGGTAGTTGATCCAGGCCGTGGCGTCCTGGGGCAGCACGTTCTCCTTGGGCGAGCCCTTCAGCATGGTCGGCGCGATGGTGGTGTGCAGCATGGCCGCGCCCGCCGGCGATTTGGCCGTCTGCTGGACCAGCAGCGGCGAGAACAGCCAGCTGTTGGCCGCCGCCATCTTCACCATCGGCGAGGCGCTGGGGGCCAGCGACTTCAGCATGTCGGCGCCGGGGCCCTCGAACTTCATCGGATGGGGATGGTCGGCGATGGCCAGCACGGCGCGGGCCAGGGTGGTGACGCCGGTCTGCGGCGGCGGGGTCGAGGAATGGCCGCCGGGCGCGGGCGCGGTGACCTTGAGCGTGCCGTAGCCCTTCTCGGCGACGCCGATGATCGCGGCCGGGCCCTTGGTCACAGGATTGTCGGCCACCACCACCATGCCCTCGTCGAGCACGAACCAGGCCTTGACGCCCCGGGCCTTCAGCGTGGCGGCCACGGCCCGGGCGCCGGCCCCGCCGACCTCCTCGTCATGGCCGCTGGCGATGATGACGGTGCGCTTGGGCGCAAAGCCGCCGGCCGCCAGGCCGTCGACCGCTTCGAAGAGGCCGATCAGCGAGCCCTTGTCGTCGACCGCGCCCCGGCCCCAGACCGCGCCGTCGGCCACCACGCCGGCGAACGGCGGATGCTTCCAGTCCTTCTCGGTGCCGGCGGTGACGGGCACCACGTCCTGGTGGGCCATCAGCACGATCGGCGCCAGCGACGGGTCCGAGCCCTTCCAGGTGTAGATCAGGGCGTGGCCCCCGACGACCTCGCGGGTCATGGCCTTGTGGGCCGCCGGATAGGTCGCCTGCAGCCAGCCGTGCAGGGCGTCCCACTGGGAAAGATCGTTGTCGGCGGCGTTCTGGTGGCTGACGGTCTGGAAACGGATGGCCTCGCCCAGGTGCGCGGCGGCCCGGGCGGCGTCGAACGGCCGCGCGGCGGCCAGCGGAACCTCGCCCGCCTGGGCCGGCGGCTTGAAGGTGACCGTCCGCACGACCACCACGCCGGCCAGCACGGCCGCCACCCCGACCGCGCCCAGCGCGACCTTGCTCTTCCACCCCATGACGCCCCTCCGCCGAACTGTCAGGGCGCGACTGTGCGACGAGGCGGCGAGCTTGCCAATCCCCATTTCGATACGTGATGGATCGAAATTGGGATTGGTCGATCAGAAGCGATAGCTGGCGGTCATGCGCACGCTATGGACCTCGATCAGGTCTTCGCCGCGCTGCATGTCGGTGCCAGCCGCATTGGTCAGGATGAACGGATTGGTGGCCGGCGCCGGCCCCTGCACCCGCACGGGACCGCTGTCGTCCTCAAGGCGCGTATACAGATACTCCAGCCCCAGCCGCACGCGCCCGTCCAGTTGCCGTTCGAGCCCCAGGCCCGCCTGGTACCCGTCGGCCTTGTCATCCGTGTCGGGCACAAAGGTGTTGACCGTGTTGCTGCTGCGGAAGGCGTGCTCCAGGTCACCCCGCGCCACGCCGCCCGTCGCGTAGGCAAGATAGGGGCCCATGGCGTAGCCGCCCCGGACGCGCAGGGCGGCCAGCGACTTCAACTTTCGATCGAAACTGTAGAAGGCCGGCGTGGTCGAAAAGGCCGTGACGTCGTCCTGGAGCCGCAGGCGCTCGATCTCGGCCACGCCGCCCACCACGAAGTTGCCGAACTGCCAGTCGTAGCCGCCGCGCAGGCCGATCTCCCACCCGTTGTCATCGTCGCCGACGCAGCCGCCGGCCGGAGTCGGCCCCTTGGCGAACCCGTCGCAGAAGCCCGGGGAGAATGCATTGGCCCCAGCCGCCGTGGTGACCGTGTCGCCGTATTGACCGTCGAGGTTCTTGTCGAACACCACCTGTTCGCCGGTGTTGTCGGCCGTCTTGGCGTAGCCGAACAGCGCCCCGACATAGGGCCCGCTCCACTCGCCGGCCATGCCTTGGGCCTGCGCCACGCCGGCGCAGGCGGCGCTGGCGACAAGCGACAGGGCCACGGCCTTGAAGGTCTTGGTCATCGTCGTCCTCCCTGCGACGGCGAGGCGCCGCCGAAGGGAGCTACGAGAGAACATCGTTCTCGGATGCGAAGAGCGTCAGCCCTTCACGTGCGTGGTCGGGCGGTCGTGGCCGTCGGACAGCTCCTCGCGCCACTGGCCGCGGTCGTCCTCGTAGGTGATGCCGACCGTATCGCCCGCCACCTTCTGCTCGCCGGCCACGCGCTTGGCGGCGGCCAGGGCGGCGTCATGGGTGGGATAGGTCTCCGAGAAGACCGCGCCCAGCTTGTAGGCCCAGCCGCCGTCGTGCTCGACGATGGTGTAGGTGATGTCGGTCATGGCGCACTCCTTCGGTCTCGAAACTGCAGGGAAGAGACCCCGGTTCCGGGCCGGCGTCTTGCATGCAGACGCTGCGTTCCCCCGTTTCCATGCGCTCACCCCTCGCCGCTCAGCTCCTGCACCTCCTCGAAGGTGCGCAGGCCGGGCCGCTGGGCGCAGACCAGGACGCCCATGTTTCCGGGCAGGTGCTGGTTGGCCAGCATCTTCTCGTGTGCGGCGGGGATCTGGTCCCAGGGGAACACTTCCGACAGGCAGGGATCGACGCGGCGGTCGATGACCAGCTGGTTGGCGGCGCTGGCCTGCATCAGGTTGGCGAAGTGGCTGCCCTGCACCCGCTTCTGGCGCATCCACAGGAAGCGGGCGTCCATGGTCAGGTTGAAGCCGCTGGTGCCGGCGCAGATGGCGACCATGCCGCCGCGCTTGACCACGAACACCGACACCGGGAAGGTCGACTCCCCGGGGTGTTCGAAGACCAGGTCGACGTCGCGGTTGCCGGTGATCTGCCAGATGGCTTTGCCGAACTTGCGGCTCTCCTTCATGTAGTCGGCGAACTCGGGGCCGTTGACCTTGGGCAGCTGGCCCCAGCAGTTGAATTCCTTGCGGTTCAGCACCGCCTTGGCGCCCATCGACAGCACGAACTCGCGCTTGTCGTCGTCGCTGACCACGCCGATCGCATTGGCGCCGGCCACGGCCGCCAGCTGCACGGCGAAGACGCCCAGCCCGCCCGAGGCGCCCCAGACCAGCACGTTCTGGCCGGGCTTGAGCTCATGCGGCTTGTGGCCGAACAGCATGCGGTAGGCGGTGGCCAGGGTCAGGGTGTAGCAGGCCGCCTCTTCCCAGGTCAGGTGCCGGGGCCTGGGCATCAGCTGGCGCGACTGCACCCGGCAGAACTGGGCGAAGCTGCCGTCCGGCGTCTCGTAGCCCCAGATGCGCTGGCTGGACGAATACATCGGATCGCCGCCGTTGCACTCCTCGTCGTCGCCGTCGTCCTGATTGCAGTGGATGACGACCTCATCGCCCAGCTTCCAGCGCTTGACCTTGGCGCCCACCGCCCAGACGATGCCCGAGGCGTCGGAACCGGCGATGTGGAACGGGTGCTTGTGGCCGTCGAGCGGGCTGATCGGCTCGCCCAGAGCGGCCCAGATGCCGTTGTAGTTGACGCCGGCGGCCATCACGAGGACCAGCACCTCGTCCTCGCCGATCTCCCAGGTGGGCACCACCTCGACCTGCATGGCCGAGCCCGGCGGGCCGTGCCGCTCCTTGCGGATCGTCCAGGCGTACATCGATTTCGGCACATGGAACGGCGGCGGGATCTCGCCGATCTCGTACAGGTCCTTCACGGGAGACGCGGTCGTCTCGAGGGTCGCGGTCGTCATGTCACTCCCCGGCTTTGGGCCCGGCTCTTCGGCGCTGCAACATGAACGCCGAAATGGCTGTCTGCGCTCCGCGGTACGGTTCGGCGCGAGGAGAAAACGCGCCGTCCGGCCGTCGTTCTTATCGTGTTCTCCGACCACGCTCGGCGGCCGGGTACGGCTGAGGCTGAGACAAGGCTCCGGATCTGGCAAGCGGAATCCTTGTGCGTCGCAGCATGGTTGCGGGTGAAACCACCGGCCGCCCCTGAGGTTGCGCGCTTCCCATTCGCGCCGCGCCGGGCGAGGTTGGCCCCATGACGCAGACGATCCCCCCGATGCTTCACGTTTCGCGGCCCACCGGCTCGATCATCCTCTTGGAACTGGACGCCCCGCCGGCCAATGCGCTGGGCCTGCCGCTGCGGGCCCAGCTGGTGCGGGCCCTGGACGAGATCGCCACCGACGACGACGTGCGCGCCGTGGTGCTGACCGGCCGCGGCGGGGTGTTCTGCGCCGGCGACGATCTGCGCGAGGCGGCCGTGCGCGGCGACGGCGCCCTGGCGGCGGTCGAGGACTTCAACCGGCTGATGGACTGGGTGGAGGCCCTGCGGGTGCCGACCATCGCCGCCGTCGACGGCTGGTGCTTCGGCGGCGGGCTGGAGCTGGCGCTGGCCTGCGACATCCGCCTGGCCAGCGACCGGGCGACCTTCGCCGCCTCGGGGGTGAACATCGGCCTGGTGGCCTCGGCCACGCGCCTGCCCCGGCTGATCGGCGCCGCCCGGGCCAAGGCCCACCTCCTGACCGGCGCCCAGTTCGACGCCGCCCGGGCCCTGTTCGACGGGATCGTCACGGCGGTCCACACGCCCGGCACGCTGCTGCGCGAGGCCATGAAGCTGGCCGAAGCCATCTCGTCCCGCGCACCGCTGGCCGTCGAGGCGACCAAGCGGGTGATCGACGGCAAGGCCTATGTGGAAGAGGAACTGCCGGCCCTGATCGCCAGCGGCGACCACCAGGAGGCCATCGCCGCCTTCATGGGCAAGCGCACGGCCGACTTCCGCAGGAAGTAGGGCCTATTCGGAGGCCTTGTTGCCGCCCAGCTTGACCAGGCCGAAGCCGACGGCGAAGCCCAGGATCAGGCCGATGGCCATGTTGTCGATCAGCGCGCCGAAGATGATCCCGCCGCACACGCCCAGGACAAAGCCCACGCCACCCTTTTTCGTCATCGAACGCCCCTGAAACCCAGGCGTGCATCAACGACGAGACGGATGGTCGGGTCAACAAGATCCTCCCCCTGAAGGGTGTGGTGGCCCGGAGGGCCGGAGGGGGAAGCGGCTGCTGGCATGCCCCGATCACTTCCCCTTAAGTCGGCTTTGCCGACAACTCCCCCTTCAGGGGGAGCATCTTCCTCGCCCACCTCAGACCGGCCGATCCCCCGCGATCGTCACCCGAAACCCCGAGCGCACGTCGGGGAAATAGTCCCAGATCGCCTGGTGCCAGGTGCAGCGATTGTCCCAGAAGGCCACCGAATTGGGTCGCCAGCGAAAGCGCACCTGGAAGTCCGGGTTGCCGGCGTGGTGGTAGAGATAGGAAAGGATCGCCGCGCTCTCGGCCTTGGGCAGGCCGACGATGTGGGTGGTGTAGGACGGATTGACGAACAGGCTCTTCCTGCCGCTCACAGGATGGGTGCGCACCACCGGGTGGGCGGTGCGGTTGTATTGCCGGTCGATGTCGGGGAAGAGCGCCTTGTAGATCGGATTGGCGTCGTGGACGGCGGTCAGCCCCTCCAGATAGGCCTTCATGCGGTCCGACAGGGTGTCGTAGGCGGCGTACATGCTGGCGAAGACGGTGTCGCCGCCGTCGTCGGGCACGATGGGCATGTGCAGTATGCTGCCCAGCGGCGGCTCGGGATCGCAGGTCAGGTCCGAGTGCCAGCTCTCGCCGGCCACGAACTTCGAATTCTCGTCGGCGTGGATGGCCACGACCTCGGGATGGTCGGTCAGGCCCGGCACGCCCGAATGGATGGCCAGCGGCCCGAACTTGCGGCCCAACGCCTTGTGGGCGTCGTGGGTCATCTGCTGGTCGCGGAAGAACAGCACCTGGTACTGGGTCAGGGCCTGGTGCAGTTCCTCGAACTGCCGGTTCGACAGCGGCTGGCCCAGGTCGACGCCGAACACCTCGGCGCCGATCCGGCGGGTCATCGGCTTCACCTCGAGCACGTCGTAGGCCATCGGGACTTCTCTCAAGCTTGCAGGAACTGGCCGCGCACGTAGACGAGCGGCGGCTTGGACTCGTTGATGCGGACGCCTACGACCCGGCCGACGAGGATCTCGTGGTCGCCGCCGTCGTGGGCGGCGTGAAGTTCGCACTCGACCACCGCCACGCCGCCGGCCAGCACCGGCGCGGCCGTGGCGCCGGGCTCCAGCGCCGCCAGGGCGAAGCGCTCGTCGCAGCCCGACTTGGCGAAGGCGTAGGCCAGCTCGCCCTGGTCGGCCGCCAGGATGTTGACGCAGAACACCCCCGCCTCGCGCACCGCCGAAAGCGTGCGACTGCCGCGCTTGAGGCAGGCCAGCACCAGCGGCGGATCCATCGACAGCGACGAGAACGCGCTGACCGTCGTGCCGCTGAGCCGTCCGTCCAGCGCCGTGGTCACCACCGTCACGCCGGCCGCGAAGCCGCCCATGGCCTTGCGGAACAGGGCGGTGTCGGGAACCTCCAGGGCCTGGGCCGCGCCCATCACTCGCCCCCGAACGGGTTGTCGCCATAGACCGGCGGCGCGCGGTTGGTCGCATTCCCGGTCTCGGCCCGGCCGCAGACGGCCAGGGCGGTAAGGGCGTAGACCAGGGCGCTGTCGACTAGGTCCTTGGGCGTCGGCCGCCAGCGGGCGAAACCCGTGGTGATGGCCGGGATGCGGTGCATGTTGAAGACGTTGTGGTCGCGCCACATGCTCGAATAGACCGACGCGGCGCGGGCCACCGGATGGCCCAGCGACAGCTGGGTGGCGACGTCCACCGCCCCGACCAGCGGGGCCACCTCGGCCGCATCCGCCTCGAAGCCGTGGCGCACGACCACCGGCTCGATCTCGATCCCCGTGACGCCGGTCTCACGGACCATGGCTTCGAGCGAATGCTGGATGTCGGCCACGCGTTGGCGGGGGTTGAGGCCCACCTCCAGATAGAGGTTCACCCGCTCGGTGCCGGCCCCGAAGGCGTAGGGGATGCCGCCCCGGATCGAGGCCAGCTGCGACTTGGGCTGGGCCACGCCGCCGGGGCTTTCGTAGAGGCTGACCTTCTCCCACTGGCCGCTCCACGCGTGGATCGCCTCGGTCAGCTTGCCGATCCTGTAGAGCGGGTTCGGGTGCTCGGCGGCGGTCTTGGGATGGGCCAGCAGCGGAGTGAACACCCCCTCGCCCCACAGCGTGATCCGAAACACCGCATAACCGCAGCCCACCCAGGTCAGGCCGAAGTCGCAGCCCTCGGCGGCGATGGCGTAGTCTGGGGCCACACCGCCGTGGTGGAACAGATAGTGGGCGCCGATGTCCTTGCCCATGTAGGCGACGCCGCGATGCTCCTCGATCGGCTCGGGGCCGATCTCGCCAGGGCAGGCGGTGAGATACATCTTGCCGGCCAGCTCGTAGCCGGCCGCCTTCAGCGCCTTGGCGGCGATCAGGAAACAGGCCATCGGCCCGCGGTCGTTGGCGATCGGATAGCCGTAGAGCTTGCCGTCCTCCAGCCAGCACTTCTCCCATTCGGGATTGGCCAGGGTGGCGGGGCTATACTTGTAGGCGTCCAGGTCCGGGTTCCAGGTCGGCGCCTCGGTGTCGAGGTGGGCGGTGAAGAGGAGGTTTTTCCCGACACCCTTGCCGCCGTGCGTGCCGATGACGTTGGGACGCTCGGGCGTCGCGCCAACCTTGCGCGGCGAGAAGCCCTCGCGCGCCATCCAGTCGTAGACGTAGTTGGCGGCCTCCAGCTCCTTGCCCGAAGGCGCGGGGATGTTGCCCAAGGTCAAGGCCAGCTCGACGATCTCGCTCTCGCTGATCGCGGCGGCGATGGCGGCGCGGTCGGCCTCGGTGACCGTATAAGGCGCGGCGACGCCCGCGAGGTTGGCGAACCCGTCGGCCATCACGCGGCCTCCTTCCAGGCTTTGGCGACCTCGACGCTGTCGGTGAGGATCGCGGTGTTTAGCTCCATCGTCTTCAGAGCGACCTCGTGCAGGTCGGGCTCGTAGGCCGCGCAGGCGTCTGCGGCGACGAAGACGTGGTAGTCGAGGTCGAAGGCGTCGGCGGCGGTGGCCGCCACGCAGCACTCGGTGGTCAGGCCGCAGACGACCAGGGTGTCGACGCCCATGGCCTTCAGGCGGGCGTCGAAGTCGGTGCCGACGAAGGCGCTGTAGCGGGTCTTGGCCACCACCAGCTCGCCTGCGGCGGGCTGGGGACCGTAGAAGGCGCTGCCCGGCTGGCCGACGCGGCACAGGGCCGCCTCGCTGTCGGGATCGCCGCCGCGCCGGCGCATGCGCTCGTTCCACGACGGGCTGTCGGTCTCGGCTGCCGTGAACAGGCCGACGAACACCACCGGCACGCCGGCCTCGCGGGCAGTCGCGACCAGGGCCGCCGCCGCGTCCACGGCCGGCGCCGCGAGCCCCAAGTCGACGCCGTACTGGCCCAGCAGGCCATCGGGCGAGGCGAAGTCGACCTGGATGTCGATCACCGCCAGCGCCGTGCGGCCCGGCGCGATCCAGGCCGGCAACCCGCTCACGAGAACACCGAGCGCAGGCCCGGCAGGATCTCCGAGCCGAACATCGACAGGCCCTCCACATAGTCGGGGAAGATCAGCATCAGCCCGTCCAGTTCGCAGTCGGTGACGAAGGCCTGCACCTGCTCTGCGCAGGTGGCGGGCGAGCCGACCACGGTGTGGGTCATGAAGGCGCCCTGCTGGGCGGCGACGGTCGACAGCTTCTCGGCCGGCACGCCCCAGCTTTCCAGCATGGCCAGGATGGCGCCCATGTCGGCCCCGCCCTTGTAGCGCTCGACGAGGGCCTCGGCGCCCGCGTCGCTCTCGGCGTGGACGACCGTGCACATGGCGTAGGTCTTGATGGTCTTGCCCATGCCCTCGGCGGCGATCTTGGCCCGACGGCTGGCGTCGCGGCGCTCTTCGGGCGTGCGGCCGCCGATGAAGCAGACGTCGGCCTCGCGCACCGAGAACTGGAAGCCCCGGTCGCTCATCCCCGCGCAGATCAGTTCCGGGCGCGGCTTGCTAAGCGGCTTGGGCTTGGACTGGCAGTCCTTCATCGTGAAGAACTTGCCGTCGAAATCGACGCTGTCCTCGCTCCACAGACGCTTGACGATCCTGGTCCATTCCTCGGTCAGGACGTAGCGGTCGTCGTGGGTCAGGGCGTCGTCCCAGGCCCCCATCTGGGCGAACTCGCCGCGATAGGCGCCGGCCACGATGTTGAGGCCGGCGCGACCGCCGCTGATGTGGTCCAAGGTGGAAATTAGCTTCGCCGCCACGGCCGGGTTCTGCAGCAGCGGGTGGATGGTGGCCCAGATGCGGACGTTCTTGGTCGCCTCGGCGATGCCGGCCATCATCGTCACCGACTCCAGGGCCGTGCCCCAGTGGTCGGTCTCGCCGCCGAAGCCGCGGAACTTGCCCATCGACATGACGAAGTCCATGCCGACCTCGTCGGCCTTCACGGCCGCGGCCTTGTTGGTCGCATAGAGGCCGTCGAGGACGGGGGTGGTCTTGGAGATGATCCAGCCGCCGTTGGCCACCGGCAGGAACACCCCGAAGTCCTTGTGCTTGGAAGGGCTGTGAAACATGGCGGACATCCTCGGCTAGGCGGCGTCTTGCAGCAGGGTGGGAACGGGCTCGCCGATCGGCTCGGCCTCGGTGGCCTTGCGCGGCGGGCGCATGAACAGGGCGGCGATGAAGATCAGCCCGATCACCGCGGCGAAGAGCTGGAAGGTGGGCGCAAAGCCGCCCAGCTGGTCGCGCATCAGGCCGCCGATCACCGGCCCCAGGGCCGAGACGGCGCCGACCAGGCAGACCATCGAGAAGAGCTCGAGATTGTTCTTCCGGCCGTAGTAGTTGAGCAGCAGGATACTGACGGCCAGCACGGTCAGGCCAAAGCCGATCCCCACCCCGACGGCGAACACCATCATCACCGGCCACGAGGTGGCGTGGGTCAGGGCCAGCAGGCCGACGGCCATCACGCCCTGCGCGCCCGCCAGCAGCCAGCGCGGGTCGATGCGGTCGCCGACCAGGCCTCCGCCGGCGCGGGCGGCCACCTGCATCAGCGACTCCAGGCTGATCGCGGCGATCGCCACCGTGGCCGGCACGCCCAGTTCGCCGAAGTGGCTCGGCGCCAGGCTGACGGCGGTGACCCCGCCCAGCAGGTGGGCGAAATAGGCCGCCAGGATCACCCAGAACTGCGGGGTGCGGACGGCTTCCTTCACCGTCCAGTCGACGGCGGTGCGATAGACCTTGCCGGTCGCCGGCGCGTTCTCGATCTCTTCGGCCACGGCCTTGTCGGTCTCGGCGGCGGCGGCGGCCAGCCAGGCCTTGCTGCCGACGAGCGCCGTGCAGATCAGGCCCACGACCAGCGAGGCGGCCGCCTGCATCCACCAGTAGGGCCGCCAGGCGCCGCCGGCGATCTCCATGCCCGACAGCGCCATCCACGGTCCGACGACGCCGCCCAGCGAGCCGATGGTGAAATAGATCCCGAACGGCAGGGCCCGCTTCTTGAACAGCATGCCCAGCACGTGGGTGCCGGGAATCAGGGCCATCATCTGGTAGCCGACGCCCAGGAGGGCCGTGCCGACCAGGTAGACGCCCAGGCCCGGCGTCGCGGCCAGGCACGAGAAGCCCGCCACCATCACCGCCGAGCCGGCCACGATGGTCAGCCGCACGCCCAGCTTGCGGATCAGAAGCGCCGGCAGCCACGACGAGCCGCCGCAGAAGGCGCCCAGCAGGGTGAAGCCCAGGAAGGCGGGGCCAAAGCCCCATCCCTGCTCCTTGATCATCGCCGGCAGCACCACGCCCAGCGACGAGAAGGTCGAGGCGGTGATCAGGAACAGCAGCAGGGCGAAGACCGACAGGATCAGCCAGGGACGCCAGGGGGAGGTCGACATGGCGAAGCTCCAGGTAAGAAGAGCAGGGAGCGACGCGCCCGTTGCAGCGAGCGCGCCGCAGGGGGAACTAGAACTTCCGAGCCAGGGTCACGCGCCACTCACGGCCCTTGGACGGCAGGGCCGCCAGGTTGGCGTAGGTGTCGCCGACCGGCGTGAAGTAGAGCTTGTCCAGCAGGTTATCGACGTTGAGCGTGGCGGTGTACGGACCGTACTCGTAGGCGACCGACCCGTTGGCCACGGCGTAGTCCGGATAGACCACCGCGCCCGGCACCGTGCCCGAGGTCTTGGTCACCCGCGTCACGCCCAGCGTCGCGGCGACCTTGCCCCAGGCATAGGCGTCGGAGGTGTAGGCGCCGTAGAGGCTGAGCACCGATTTCGGGATCAGGGTGTAGTCGTAGTCGCCCGGCCGGACGCTGTCGAAGCTCCACACCACGTAGGAGCCGCCGAAGCCGTTGGCTCCGCTGACGCCGACGGTGTGGACCGGCACGTACTGGAACGAGGTGTCGGGGCCCTTGACCGTGGTGTGCTGGGTGTTGCCCGAGAAGGTGAAGCTGAAGTGCTCGCTGGCCAGCCAGCGGACCTCCAGCTCGACGCCCTTGGCGCGGGTCCCGGTCGGGGTCTGGGTGATGCCGGTCAGCTGGGTGCGGTTCTGGCGATAGCCGGCCAGCGAACCCACCAGCGTGCCCTGCAGCCACTGGAACTTGATCCCGGCTTCGGCCAGGTCGCCGTCCGACAGCCAGGCGTCGCCGGCGTCGGCCACCAGGCCAGGGGCGATGTCGCCGGCCTGGCTCATCTCCAGGGCGCTGGCCTTGGCGTAGGTGATGTAGGGCATCAGGCCGAACGGCGCCTTGTAGGTGGCGCTGGCGGTGTAGGTCCCCTTGCCCTTCGAGGCCTTCTGCTCGCCGGCCACGGTGTACGAGAGGAAGCCGGTGTCGTGCGAGGTGACGTCGTAATCGTCGTAGCGGCCGCCCAGCATCAGGTTCAGCTTCTCGCCGACCATGATGTCGGTGGTGAAGAACAGGCCCGCCTGGCTCCATTCCGAGCGGTTGTCGTTCTCCCACTGCACGCCGTCGCCCGGATTGAAGGGGCTGCCGATCAGGTCGGTGGGGGTGGCGCCGAAGGCGATGTCGCGGCGGTCGAGCGCGATCAGGCCGCTGTTGTAGCTTTCGCGCCGGCGGCCGTCGAAGCTGCGGTACGAGGCGCCGACGAACGACTTGGCCTTCACCGCGCCGTCCAGGAACTCGTTGGCGAAGTTCCAGGTCAGGCGCGCTTCCCAGACGTCGCTGTCGAACCAGGCGGGGTAGCCGTAGGAGACGAAGCGCTTGTTCTCCAGGGCGTCGTAGAACAGCTGCAGCTTGAGCGCGCTGTCGGGCGACAGCTCCTTGGCGACGTCGAAATAGAGGGTGTTGGTCTCGGTTTTCGAGAAGTCGGCGCCCGTGATGTAGACCGTGCGCGGCGACAGCTTGGTGGTGCCCACGCCCGTATCCAGCGTGTGCTTGGCGTCGGTGGTCGGGAAGCCGTAATAGGCCAGGTACATGGCGCTGGCGTACGGATAGAAGCCGATCTCGTTGGGCGTCAGGCGGCCGTTGCCGTCGGCGTCCACGAGGCTGGTGTCGCGGCCGGTGATGTAGGTCCCGCTGTCGATCAGGTCCTGGGTCAGGCGGTTCCAGCCCGGCGTCTGCACGTCGCCCTTGGAGCGGTACAGCATGCCGCCGACGGCGGTGCTCCAGCCGTTCCCCAGGTCGAAGTCGGATGAGACCTGCAGGGTCTGCCGGCGCGGATAGATGCCCTTGTAGTAGCTGTGGCTGTCCTCGACCTCGCCATAGACGTGGACGCCGCCCACCACCTCGCCGAGGTTCACCGGCAGGCCGACCTGGGCCGTGGCGTTCTTGCGATTGTAGCTGCCGTAGGTGGCCGTGACCTCGCCCTGCGTCTCAGACAGGTAGCCGCCCTCGCCCTTCCCGGACTTGGGAATGAAGTTCAGCATCCCGCCGACCTTGCCCGAGCCGTAGATCGGGGTCGGCGGGCCGCGCACGATCTGGATCTGGTCGGCAGCCCCGATCGGGGTCGAATAGGTGCCGCGGTTCTCGATGCGCTTGAAGCCGCGGAAGTAGTTCTCGGCCAGGGTGCCGCGGATGTTGAGCGCGCCGGGCACGCCATAGAAGCTGGCCGTGTAGGTGCCGGGCGAGACGGCGGTCAGGCCGTCGATCGTCTCGATGCCGTAGCGTTGCAGCGTCAGGTCCGACACGAAGCTGGCCGAGCGCGGGGTCTCGATCAGCGGCTTGTCGAGGCCGAAGACGGTGTTGTTGGGCTCCTTCTCGATCAGGCCGGCCTTGTCGCGGGCCCGCACCACGATCTCGTCGACGGCGTCCGGCGCGGCGGCCGACGGATCCGGATCGGCCGCGTGGGCGCCGCCGGCCAGGGCGAGCAGAACGGCGGCGGAACAGCCCGCGAGCAGCATTCCTTGGTTCGACATGACGGTCCTCGTTCAAGGCCGTCGCACTCCCGCCCTCGGCGGTTATCCCCAGAGCGACGCCTCTTGGAGAAACCATCGCCTCGCCCCGTTCCCGGCGTCCGGGGCGGCATCTGTAATTTCACTCAAAATGTTCGAGACGCCCACGATTTGCCCCCCTCTGCGCGGCTTTCGCCCACGGCGGGACCAAGGAACTTGATCCAGAGCGAACGAGACCGCGACTCAAGCGCCGTGTGTCGCGACCCGCGCCCGTGGCGGCGCCACCGCCTCTGGAACCAAACGGCGAGCACATGACGAAGATGTAATCTCAGGCTGAAAGGTGTAGCTGTTTACAAACGTATTACAACGCCCCACATTGCCACTCATGGTCGCGCTGAATACGCCCTTGAGTGTCAGGTTGTCCGAAGAGGACGCCCTCTTTCTCGCCGGTCTCGAACTGGAGGGCGCCATCACGGCCAGCGACAAGGTGCGCGGCCTGATCCGCCAGGCCCGCCGCCGCGCCGAGACGCCGGCCGGCTGGGACGCGGCCCTGGCCGCCGCCCACGACATCGCCGCCCCGGCCGTGAAGGCCCTGCGCGCGGCCGAACTGGCGTCCGACCGCCACTCCACCGTCGCCCTGGCCCTGACCTCCGCCGTCGAGGAGATGCTGGCCGTGCTGCTGGCCGCCCCGGCCGAACTGGCGGGCGCGGACCCACAGGCCCTGGCCCGCCACGAGGCGCGCCTCGTCGACTGCGCCGCCCGCCTGACCGAACAGATGCTGCGCTGGGGCGTCACCCCCAGCGCCCCCGCCTACGATCCGACGATCGTCTCCCGCCGCGTCGCCGCCTTGAGCGAGCTGACCCGCCTGATCACCGCCGCGGGCGATCGCCCGTCGGCCGCCTGACGAGGACCCGATGGCAGATACCCTGCGCGCCCGAGTGGGACGCATCGTCAGCGGCGGCGCCCACGCCCTGATCGACGCCCTGGAAGAGGTGATGCCCGACGCCCTGGGCCAACAGGCCCTGCGCGAGGTCGACCAGGCGATCGACGAGGTGCGCGCCGAGCTCGGCCGCGCCATCGCCGCCCGCCACCTAGCCGCCAAGCGCCTGACCGAGCAGTCCAGCCGCCACGACGACCTGTCGGCCCAGATCGAGCTGGCCCTGAGCCAGGACCGCGAGGACCTGATCCGCGCCGCTCTGGAACACCAGCTGGACATCGAGGCCCAGATCCCGGTGCTGGAGACCGCCGTCGCCGACGCCGCCCAGCGCCAGGCCGAGCTGGAAGGCTACCTGGCCGCGCTGCAGGCCACCCGCCGCGAGATGGCCGAAGACCTGACCGACCTGACCGCCGCCCGCGCCAAGGCCCCGCAGCCGCCCACCGACGCCGAACTGGCGCGCGGGGCCAAGCTGTCGGAGCTGGAGCGCCTGGCCCGCGGCCACCGCATCGACGAGCGCCTGGCCGCCCTGCGCGCCGCGCGCCGATCGGGAGACTGAGCCGATGTGGGGGTTCCTGTCGGCCGACGGCAACACGCTGTTCCTGGCGGCCCTGCTGCTGATGCTGCTGATCGGCGCGGTCGAGGCCGCCGGCCTGGGCGGCGCCCTGGGCCATGACGGCCTCGACGTCGACCATCCCTCGCTGCTGGGCTGGCTGAACGTCGGCCGCCTGCCGCTCTTGATGGTGATCGTGATCTTCCTGTTCGCCTTCGGGGTGACGGGCCTGGTGCTGCAGCAGCTGATCGCCGGCGTCTTCCGCCACCCGGCCCCGATCTGGATCGCCGGGCCGCTGGCCGCCGCCGTGGCCCTGCCCTTCACCCGCGTGCTCAGCGGCCTCCTGGCCCGCATCCTGCCGGGCGACGAGACCACCGCCGTCTCGCGCGATACCCTGGTCGGCCGCGTGGCCGTGGTGGTCACGGGCGCCGCCAAGGTCGGCTCGCCCGCCCAGGCCCGGGTGCGCGACGCCCATGGCCAGACCCACTACGTGATGGTCGAGCCCGACGACGAGGGCGAGGTCTTCGAGCAGGGGACCAGCGTCATCATCGTGCGCAACGCCGGCGCCCGGTTCCTGGCCATCCGCAACGAAAGCGAGGCGCTGCTGTGACGCCCGCCTTCGCCTTCCTGCTGTTCTTCCTTTTCCGCTTTCCCAAACTTCGGGGGTAATTCCGCATGCCTGCCCTGATCGAGATCGCTCTCATCGCCGGCGTAAGCCTCGCCGGCCTCATCATCCTGGGCCTGCTCCTGGCCCGCCTCTACAAGCGCGCCTCCAAGGAGACGTCCTTCGTCCGCACCGGCTTCGGCGGCGAGAAGGTGGTCATGAACGGCGGCGCGCTGATCCTGCCGGTGTTCCACGAGACCATTCCGGTCAACATGAACACCCTGCGCCTGGCCGTCTCGCGCAACAACGAGCAGGCCCTGATCACCAAGGACCGCATGCGCGTCGACGTGCTGGCCGAGTTCTACGTGCGGGTGCAGCCGAGCTCGGAAGCCATCGCCAGCGCCGCCCAGACGCTTGGCCAGCGCACCATGCACCCCGAGCAGCTGAAGGAACTGGTCGAGGGCAAGTTCGTCGACGCCCTGCGCTCGGTGGCCGCCGAGCTGACCATGACCGAGCTGCACGAGCAGCGCACCCACTTCGTCCAGAAGGTGCAGCAGGTCTCGTCGGAAGACCTGCTGAAGAACGGCCTGGAGCTGGAGACCGTGTCTCTGACCGGCCTCGACCAGACCGCCATGGAATACTTCAACCCGTCGAACGCCTTCGACGCCGAGGGCCTAACCCGGCTGACCGAGGAGATCGAGCTGCGCAAGAAGCTGCGCAACGACATCGAGCAGGACACCCAGGTGCAGATCCGCACCAAGAACCTGGAAGCCCAGCGCCAGACCCTGCAGATCACCCGCGACGAGGAGTACGCCAAGCTCGAGCAGGAACGCGAACTGGCCACCCGCCGCGCCGAGCAGTCGGCCGAGGTCGCCCGCCAGCAGGCGGAAAAGACCCAGGAAGCCGAACAGGCCAAGATCGCCAGCGAGCAGCAGATCGAGCAGTCGAAGATCAACGCCGACCGCGCGGTGGCCCAGCAGCGCATCGCCATGGAGCAGGAACTGGGCGAGCGCGAGATCGCCAAGGAACGCGCCGTCGAGACCCAGACGATCGAAAAGGCCAAGGCCATCGAGCTGTCGGAGCAGGACCGCGCCATCGCCGTGGCCGAGAAGTCGCGCGCCCAGTCCGAGGCCCAGGCCGACGCCGACAAGGCGCTCGCCCTCGCCGTCGCCGCCGAGGAACAGGTCAAGACCGTCCGCGAACGCGAGGCCGCCGACCGCCAGAAGATCATCGAGCTGATCGAGGCGACCAAGGAGGCCGAGCGCGAGGCCATCGCCGTCAAGGTGGCCGCCGAGGCCGAGAAGACCGCCGCCTCCGACCGGGCCGAGGCCCTGCGCGAGGAAGCCAAGGGCGCGGCCGACAAGACCCGCATCGAGGCCGAGGCTTCGGCGGAATCGGTCCGCCTGGCCGCCGAGGCCGCCCGCGTCCGCTACGACGTCGACGCCTCGGGCCAGGAGGCCCTCAACAAGGCCGCCAACCTGCTGTCGGCCGACCAGGTGGCCATGGCCATCCGCATCAAGCTGATCGAGAACCTCGACCGGATCATCGCCGAATCCGTCAAGCCGCTGGAAGCCATCGACTCGATCCGCATCGTCCAGGTCGACGGCCTGAACGGCGCGACCGGCGGGGCTGCGGCCAACGACGCCGGCGGTGGTTCGAACGGCGGCGGCAACCTCGCCGACCAGGTGGTCAGCGGCGCCCTGCGCTATCGCGCCCAGGCCCCTCTGCTCGACCAGCTGATGGCCGAGGTGGGCCTGAACGGCGGGGCGCTGTCGGGCCTCACCGCCCCACTGGCCGAGGTCGCCCCGACCGTCGCGACCGTGGTCGACGTCGTCCCGGCCCCGCGCCGCGCCAAGAAGGCCAGGCCGGCGGCGATCGCAGCCCCGGTCGTGGTCGAGGAAGAAGAGGAAGGCGACGAGGAGGCGTAAGCGCCCTCTTCCCTCCTGAACACCGTGCGTGGTCCTCGCCCTTCGACAAGCTCAGGGTGAGGACCATTGCATTGGTCGCAGTAGAAAAACCTCATCCTGAGCCTGTCGAAGGACGAGGTTTTTCGCCGCTCAGATCCGCCTCAGATCCGGTTGTACGGATACCGGTCGCGGATCATCCGCTGGAAGAAGCGTCCCTTCGAGCGCGAACGCGTGAAGGCCGCCGTCACCCGCTCGGGCACGCCGACATAGACGTACTCGTCGCCGTCGGTGAAGGTGACGATGAGCTTGCCGTGTTCGGGTTCGTAGTCGATCGCTCGGATCGCGGTGGAGTCCACGTGCATGCGCGAGACCTTTCTTCGGAAAGGGTTCGGAACGAGGGTCTACGAGGCTAAAAGCGCATGGGCCGGGCGGGCGGTTCCGGCCATGACCGTCACGGCTTTGAGCTTCCTGCGTGAATAAGCTTAAGCTCCCCGCGCGCGGCCGTCCTTGCGCCGCATCAAAGGTTCGGGGAGGACCGCCAAGCCCATGCAAACCCACGCTCTCGTGGCCATCGTCACCCTGGCGGCGCTGATCTGCTACATCTGGATGATCCTGCGCGTGGGCGCCGCCCGCGCCCGCACCAAGATCGACGCCCCGGCCATGACCGGCCACCCGGACCTGGAACGCGCGGTGCGGGTGCAGGCCAACACCCTGGAATGGCTGGTGATCTTCCTGCCGTCGCTGTGGCTGTTCGCGATCTACTGGAACGACCTCTTCGCCGCCGCCGCCGGCGCGGTATGGATCCTCGGCCGGATCATCTACGCCCTGTCCTACGCCGCCGATCCGAAGAAGCGGGGCCTGGGCTTCGCCATCCAGGCCTTCACCACCTTCGCCCTGCTGCTGGGCGCCCTGGGCCGCGTGATCTGGGTGGCGGTGAGCGTGGGGATGTAGGGATGACGAGCCTTGTCTTGGCGGGAAGAAAGCCTATAGCCCCGCCATGGTCCTGCCCGTCGATCCCGCCCGCTACAGCGCCTTCCTGGCGGCCATGTTCGTGATGGCCATCACGCCGGGCCCGGCCAACCTCTTCGCCATCGCCACCGGCATGGAGAAGGGCAAGGGCGCGGCCCTGCTGGGCGTCGTGGGCATGAACACCGCCAGCCTGGTGTGGTTTCTGTTCGCGGCGCTGGGCCTGGGCGCGCTGATCGCCGCCTTCCCAGCCGCCTTCCACATCCTGGCCCTGGCCGGCGCGGCCTATCTGGTCTGGCTGGGCATCAAGTCGATCCGCGGCGCGCTGAAGCCGGCCAACGCCGAGGGCGCCGCCCTGGCTGGCGTGCGCCTGTCGTCCAGCCGCTCGGCCTTCCGCGACGGCTTCACCGTGCAGATCGCCAACCCCAAGATCCTGCTGTTCTTCGGCGCGGTGCTGCCGCCGTTCATCGACGTGCAGCGGCCGCTGGTCCCGCAGCTCGTCATGTTCGCCGCCGCCACCATCGGCATGGACCTTGTCAGCATGAGCGCCTACGGCCTGGGCGGGGCGGCCCTGGCCTCGCGGATGAACGAGCCCGGGTTCCGCAAGGGCTTCGGCGTCGTCGTGGGGATCCTGCTGATCACCGCCGCCGGCCTGATCGTGGCCAGGGGCTGAAGCCCGGCTTTCTACAGTCGGCCGGCAATCTCTTTTTACATCGCGGCAACGTGTTCGCCTTGGCGAAACCGCAAAGCTCAGCCATGCATTGTGGTACGGGAGTATAGTGTCGTCCCAGAGGAACGCGTCATGCCCATCAAGAAGGCCAACTGGCTCGCGCTCGCGGCGGTCGCCGCCGCGCTGAGCGCCTGCGCCACCGCCACCCCATATCAGCCGGCCATTCCGGGCCAGAAGGCCTCGGGCGGCTTCACCGAAATGCGCCTCGAGGGCGACCGCTACCGGGTCGGCTTCGCGGGCAACAGCCTGACCAGCCGCGAGACCGTCGAGCGCTACCTGCTGTACCGCGCCGCCGAGGTGACGGTCGAGCAGGGCTATGACTGGTTCGAGACCGCCGACCGCCGCACCGACCGCACGGCCCGCACGGTGATCGACGAGGATCCGTTCATGCGGCCCGGCTTCGGCTACGGCTATCCGTACGGCTACTGGCGTCCGTCCTGGCGCTACTACGGCCCCCGCTACGGCGGCTGGCGCGCCTGGGACCCCTTCTGGGGCGACCCCTTCTTCGCCAACCGCGCCGAGGTCCGCACGATCGAGAAGTTCGAGGCCAGCACCGAGATCGTCCTGCACAAGGGCGCCAAGCCCTCGGGCGACCCGCGCGCCTACGACGCCCGCGAGATCATCAAGAACCTCGAGCCGACCATCCAGCGCCCGGCTCCGGGTCAGTAAGAACGACGAAGGCCCTCTCCATCGGAGAGGGCCCTTTGTTCTTCGGGATCACAATCCTCCCCCCCTGGGGGAGGTGGCCCAGAGG
>NZ_JBMDIW010000038.1:0-40222 GCF_057808875.1 Caulobacter sp. FG7 | reverse complement strand
TGCCGGCGGCTGCTCAGATCTTGGTCGTGCTCGAAAGGTCTGAGCAGGCTGAACCATGGGTCCTGGGCACAAGGCCCAGGAAAGCGAGGAAGAAGATCGCGGGAGCAGAAGCCCCCTACTTCACCGTCTTGTCCACGGTCTCGCGGGTCACCGCGTGATAGAGCGGCCGGCTCTGCGCGTAGATGCGCCTGGCGATCGACTGGCCCCAGTCGCCCTGGCCCCACAGAGACACGAACAGCGGGGCGACGAACTTGCGGCGGCCCTGGCCGGTCAGGAACTGCTCCAGCGACGGCACGGCCGGCTCGTAGCGGTTGGCCACGGCCAGTTGCAGCCAGGCGAAGCGGATCTCGCTGTTGCCCTGGGCCGACAGGCCGAAGGCCGTGTCGACGGCGGCCAGGCGCTCGGCCGACAGCTGCCGCGGCAGGCTGCCGACGAACCGCACGCGCTCGGCCGTGCTCCAGGCCTTCCAGGCGTCGAGCGGCGCCGCCCCGCCGGCCGCAAACGCCTTGGCCTGGGCGTCGACGGCCTCGAAGGCCTTGGACTGCACGTGGACGGCGTTCTCGGGCAGGCCCGGCTGGTAGACCCAGCGCTGGACGTCGATCTTCTGCTCCAGCGCCTTGTCGCCCTTGAACAGGTGCGTGCGCAGGTCGGCGATGAAGCCCTCGGCGGTCTGCGGCTGGAAGGCGTGGCGGTCGAAGTAGCCGCGCAGATAGGCGTCCCAGCGCTCGCGGCCGACCTCCTTCTCGATGGTGCGCAGGAAGGCCGCGCCCTTCTCGTAGGGGATGTCGGTCATGCCGTCGTCGGGATCGCGGCCGGTCAGGTCGATGTGCAGGCGGGTGTCGGGGCCGGTCGGGCCGCCGGCTTCCTTGATGGCCCGGTGCAGGTCGGTCCAGCCCAGGTCGGCCAGCATGGCGGCCGTGTCCTTGCCGTACAGGGACTCCATGATCCGGTTCTCGAAATAGACCGTGAAGCCCTCGTTGAGCCAGAAGTCGGCCCAGGTGGCGTTGGTGACGAGGTTGCCCGACCATGAGTGGGCCAGTTCGTGCGCCACCAAGCTGACCAGCGAGCGGTCGCCTGCGATGATGGTCGGCGTGGCGAAGGTCAGGCGCGGGTTCTCCATGCCGCCGAACGGGAACGACGGCGGCAGCACCAAGAGGTCGTAGCGGCCCCAGCGGTAGGGCCCGTAGAGCTTCTCGGCGGCCTCGACCATCTTCTCGACGTCGGCCAGTTCCCAGGCGGTGGCCTTCATCACCGACGGCTCGGTATAGACGCCGGTGCGCTGGCCCAGCGGCTGGAACGTCAGGTCGCCGATGGCGATGGCGATCAGGTAGGGCGCGACCGGCTTGTCCATCCTGAAGCGATAGGCGCGGCCGCCGGCGACGGGCTCGCCGTCCGGGGTCAGCTGCTCGGCGCTCATCACCGCCTTCAGGCCCTCGGGCGCGACGATGCGGGCGCTCCAGGTCTGGCGGATCCCGGGGCTGTCCTGGGTGGGGATCCAGGTGCGGTTGAGGATCGCCTCGCCCTGGCTGAACAGATAGGGCTTCTGCTTACCCGCCGTCTGCGAGGGCGACAGCCATTGCAGGGCCGCGCCGTCCGGGGCGCTTTCATAGGCGATGACGATGCGCCTGGCGCCGTTCAGGGTCACGGTCAGCGGCGCGCCCAGGTGCGGGTCGGCAGCCCCCAGGGTCCACTTCAGCGGCTGGCCCTTTGCATTGGTGATCGACTTGATGACCAGGCCCTTGGTGTCGAGCACCACGTCCTTGGCGCCCGGCGCTAGCTTGAGGTCGAGGGCGGCCGTGCCGACCATCTTCTTGCCCGTGAAGTCGGCGGTCAGGTCGAGGTCGACATGGGTGACGCGGGCGATCTTCGGCTTGGCGTAGGAGTGGATGTCGCTCGCGTCCGAAGCGGTCGACAGCGGGGCGACCATCGGCTTGGCCGGCGCGGCATGGGCCAGGGCGGGAACGGCGACGGCGCCGAGCAGCGCGGCCATCAGGACGGCGCGCGGGGTGTGCAGGATCAGGGACATGGGCAATCCGTGGAAGCGGAACTTTGCCCCCTTATTCCAGATACGGACGGCTACAGATAGTCGAGCAGGCTCATGCCGGTCTTGATCGCCCCGTCGGGGCCGAACATCGACGAAAGTTTCGCCGACAGGTTCTGCGTCGCGACCATCTTCTCGTACAGCGCCGGGGTCCAGCCGACCGCCTCGCGCTCCTCGCTGCTCATCGAGACGTACTGCGAGACCAGCGTCCGCCCGAAGGCCGAGCCGTCGCCCGACTGCTGGGCCGCCTTCCAGTAGGACGACACGCCCTCGCGGTTGCGGCTCCTGATCTCGCCGGCCGCTTCCTTGGCCTCGTGCTCGGAGAACTGGCCGCCCTTGTTCAGCGCGATGGCCGACAGCGAACGGTCGTCGAAACGCGCGAAATCGATCTTGCCGGCGTCGGGACCGACAGCCATCCCTTCGCCGGTCGCCAGCGAATACTGCCGGTCCAGCGCCACGCGGACGTCGGCGACAACATCGTCGATATCGCGCGAGCGGGGGTTGGAGACGACGCCGCCGTTCTGCTTGACGTAGGCGGCGACCGGATCGTCGGCGATGCCCGTCGGCGCGGTTCCGGGCTTGGCGGTGGACTGGCGCAGGCCCTCGACCAGGGCGGCCTTCTCGTTCTGCCACTTCAGCGTGGCCTTCTCCTCGGTTCCCGCGCCCTCGTGGCGCGTCAGGGCGGCCTTGTAGAGGCCGGCATAGTCGCCGGTGACCCGTGCGTCGGCCGCGGGGCCGGCCAGGGCCGCGTTCTGCCCCGACTGCAATTGCAGGCTGGCGACCACCTGCTCCTCGATCGGGAACTTTCCGCCCTGGTTGGAGGCGATGGCGTAGAGGGACCGGCGGTCCAGGCCCGAGACGTCGATCGTCGCCTTGCCGTCCTTCAGGGCGCTGGTCGCCTTGGCGGCCGAGAGCAGGGCGTCGAGGCTCTTGCGGGCGTCGGAGACCACGGCGCCCAGGTCGCGGCCGTCAGCCTTGCCCGCCAGCGCCGCCTGCGCCTCGGCGGAGAGGGTGACGCTGACGCTGGACGCGCCCGTCCTGGCCGCCTCCGCGGCCTTGGCCTGCTGCTGGGCGGCGGTCCCCGTCTGGCTGTTCGTCGCGCCCGTATAGGCATAGGCGGCGGCGTAGCCCTGCGACCCGATCCTGGTCATCACGCACTCGACCTCGATTCAACTTCGGCGAGTTGTATCAGGCTCGATGCGATTTGAAATGTTTCGAAATCAGAAGGTTGGTTGGTTAACGGCCGGGAGATGGTCCTCGTCCTTCGACAAGCTCGGGATGAGGACCACTTCACAGGCCGTGCATTAGAACCTCACCCTGAGCTCGTCGAAGGGCGAGGTTGCACCTACTCCTCGTGACCCGGCTTCCTCGGCGTCGCCCAGGGGTCGGACACGTCGGCCAGCACCACCTCGATGCAGTCGACGGCCACCTTCAGGTCGCCACCGCCGGCGAAGGTCAGGAGCACCGTGCCGCCCGGCGCCTCCTGCCCCGGCTCGAAGCCGATCGACAGCAGCTCGACCACCGCCTGCTTGGCGTCGCGGCGCAGATTGCGGGCCTGGACGCCGGTGACGTCGCCCAGTTGCAGGGCCGAGCGCACGCGCTCGCCGCCCTTGCCCCGGCCCTTGCCCGCTTCCCAACGGAAGCGGTTGCAGGCCAGCGTCAGGGTGCGGGCCCCGGCGTCCCAGCGGATGTCGCCTATCTTGGCCACGGCGTCCTGCAGGGCGGCCGAGACCACCTCCAGGTCGGCGGGTTCCTGGGCCAGCAGGCGAAGGGGAGCGGCGGTCATGGCTTCAGAGCTCCGGTTCGCCGTCGCCCTTGATGCGACGCACCTGGGCCCCGCAGGCGCCCAGCTTCTCTTCCAGGCGTTCGAAGCCGCGATCCAGGTGATAGATGCGCGACACGACGGTCTCGCCGCGCGCCACCAGGCCCGCGATCACCAGGCTGACGGACGCGCGAAGATCGGTGGCCATCACCTCGGCGCCTTCCAGCTGCTCGACGCCGCGCACGCGGGCCTCGCCGCCGTGCACCGAGATGTCGGCGCCCAGGCGCATCAGCTCGGGCGCATGCATGAAGCGGTTCTCGAAGATGGTCTCGCGGATGCGGCTCTCACCGTTCGCCGTCGTCATCAGGGCCATGAACTGGGCCTGCAGGTCGGTGGCGAAGCCCGGGAACGGCGCGGTTTCGAGATCGACGGCGTTGAGCCGCGAACCGTTGCGCTTGACGATGACGCCGTCCTCGGTGCGCACGACCGTGGCGCCGGCCTCCTCGAGCTTGACCGACAGGCTCTCGATCAGTTCCGGACGGGCCTTGGTCAGGCGCACTTCGCCGCCGGCCATGGCGGCGGCCACGGCGTAGGTGCCCATCTCGATGCGGTCGGGGATCACCGAGTGGGTGGCGCCGTGCAGGCGGGCCACGCCGGTGATGGTGACGTTGGGGGTGCCCGCGCCCTCGACCTTGGCGCCCATGGCGTTCAGGCATTCCTGCAGGTCGACCAGTTCCGGCTCGCAGGCGGCGTTGCGGATGACCGTCACGCCGTCGGCCAGCACGGCCGCCAGCATGGCGTGCTCGGTGGCGCCGACCGAGACGATCGGGAAAACGATCTCGGCGCCCTTCAGGCCGCGCGGGGCCTGGGCGTAGACATAGCCTTCGTGCAGGTCGATCTTGGCGCCCAGCGCTTCCAGGGCCTGCAGGTGCAGGTCCACGGGGCGCGCGCCGATGGTGCAGCCGCCGGGCAAGCTGACCTTGGCCTGGCCCGAGCGGGCGACCAGCGGGCCCAGCACGTTGAACGAGGCGCGCATCTGGCGCACCAGGTCGTAGGGCGCAAAACCGCTGGTGATCTCCGGCGCGTGCAGGATGGTCTGCTGGCCGTCCGGACCGTCGCTTTCGGTGACGCTGACGCCGAGGCGGGTCAGCAGCTTGCCGAGGAATCGCGTGTCGGCCAGGCGCGGCATGTTGGTCAGGCGCAGCGGCTCGTCGGTGAGCAGGCTGGCGGCCATCAGCTTGATGGCCGAGTTCTTGGCGCCGCTCACGGGGATGACCCCGTTCAGCTGCGCGCCGCCGGTGATGGCGATGCGATCCAATGAAAATCCCTCGAACGCGCGAAAAGACGTCCTTCGCGCGGGTCACATGTGAGGGCGCGGTTCTAACGCTTGCAAGTGGTCATGCAAGAGGCCGCGCCGATTCCACTATTCGTCGCCCGGCGGGGGCGATTCAGGCTTGGCCGCGGCGCTGGCGGGCGCCTTTCGACGGCGAAGGTTGGTTCGCAGGGCCTGGGCCAGACGCGCCTCGCGGTCGGCTTTTTCCTTGTCCTGGCTTGGGTTTGACGTCGGTGACCGGCTCATGTGTCCACAGGTGAATTGCGTGCGGCGCTTGGTCTATACGATTTGGGCTTTGCATTCCCGGAAATCGTTGGCTATACGCCCCTCCTCGCCGCCGCCGTAGCTCAGTGGTAGAGCGCATCCTTGGTAAGGCTGAGGTCGGCAGTTCAATCCTGCCCGGCGGCACCACGGGGACCCAGATGGAAGTCTGGGTCCCCACCACACTCCAAAAATGCGGCGAGATCCAAACGCTTAGGCGACGCGCGACGCGTCCTTAAAGGCTCCCGGCCTCGCCGGCCGGGACCGGCCCCTGCACGAACTCGATCAGGTTTCCGGCCAGGTCGCGGATGAAGCAGGCCGTGCCGTGCGGCATGACCTTCAGCCAGACGATGTCGGCGCCCCTCCCCTTCAGTTCCTCGACCAGCGCCGGCACGTCCGGCGCGACGAAGGCCACGTGCTTGACGCCGTGGGTGTGGACGTCGCGATCCGGGATCCGGCGCTCGTCCGGCAGCGGCGCGGCGCCGGGAACCTCGAACAGCTCGATCCGCAGGTCGCCATTGGCGATCATGGCCACCTGCGCGGGGATGGTCGGAATCTCGAACCGGCGCTCCAGGGAAAAGCCCAGCACGCGCCCGTACCACTCCACCGCCGCGTCGAGGTCGGGAACGCTGATTCCGCCGTGATGGAAGCCGTACCGAAAGCCGCTCATCGATAGTCCCCGCCGCACGCATGGAGATCGCCATGCGATCGCGCATTGTCGCGGGTCGAGGACGGATCGCCACTCGCCCATGCGGTCCTCTCGCACAGCGAACGTGCGCGCCCGCAGCTTAAGTATAAGATCCCTATACTTGGACACGCTGAAGCTCGCGCGCCGCCAAACGTAGACTTTCCGACACAAATAACTGGTTACCGATGCGCTGTCCTGACGCATTACGCGAGTCAGACGCGCCCTATACACATCGATTAAGCATATCGTTTAACCACAGCTGATCGGGGGAGCGTCGATGACGTTCGACTTCGCGCGCCAGGCCATCGGCTTGGCGGCCATAGCGACCTGCTGCCTGCTTTCCGCCCCGGTCGCCGCCCAGGTCCTGGAGATCGGCGACGAGGGCGAGGTGACCCGCTTCGAGGGCCCGGCCGTCTATACCGACGACTCCGTGGAGGCCATCGCGCCGCCGCTGGCGCCGGTGGTGGAGGCCGGCCACGAGGAGGTTCGCCGCGAGATCGCCGTCGCGGCCGCCGCCTACGCCCTCGATCCGAAGCTGGTCGAGGCCGTCGCCTGGCGCGAAAGCCGCTTCAAGCCGACCGCCCGCTCGCGCAAGGGCGCCATGGGCGTCATGCAACTGATGCCGGCCACCGCCCGCGACCTGGGCGTGGACCCGTCCGACATGGCCCAGAACGTCCGCGGCGGGGCGATGTACCTGCGTCAGATGCTCACCCGCTTCGGCGGAGACGTGAAGCTGGCCTTGGCCGCCTACAACGCCGGCCCCGGCGCCGTCCTCAAGCACGGCGGCGTGCCGCCCTACGCCGAAACCCAGGCCTACGTGACCTCGATCCTCGGCCGGATGGCCGTGTCGGGCGCCGCCTTCGCCGTTCCCGCCCTCGGAGTCTCCAACTGATGCGTAAATCTGTAAGCGTCCGCGCCGCCGCCCTGGCCAGCGCCCTCCTCGCCGCCGCCGGCCAGGCCCACGCCCAGGCCGTGCAGGCCGACCCGCAGGGCTCGTCGGCCGTGCTGTCGGGCGTGATGTGGCTGCAGGGCACGCTGCTGGGCAACGTCGCCACCGCCGTGGCGGTGATGGCCGTGGCCGCCGTCGGCTTCATGATGCTGACCGGCCGCATGAACTGGCGCTACGGCGCGACCGTGATCCTGGGCTGCTTCATCCTGTTCGGCGCGACGACCATCGTCAGCGGCATCCGTACGGCGGCGGGCGCGTAAAGCTCGATGGCCGCTCCCCTCGATCGTGACGTGGTGTTCGGGGCCCTGACCCGGCCCCAGATGTTCGCCGGCGTGACCTACAGCTACTTCGTCGTCAACGGCGTGGTCACGACCGAGCTGTTCCTGGTCACCAAGTCGTTCTGGGCGCTCTTGGCGGCGCTGGTGATCCACGCGATCGGCTACGCGGCCTGCCTGCGCGAACCCCGCATCTTCGACCTGTGGCTGACCAAGGTCAGCCGCTGCCCCCGCGTACCCAATTTCCGGGCCTGGCGATGCAACAGCTACCAACCGTGAAGCCCAAGGCGAGCCGTGAAGCATCGGCCGGCAAGCGCCTGCCCTATGCCCGCCTGCTGGACGAGCGCACGATCGAGACGCGCGACGGCCTCCTGATGCAGGTCATCCACCTGGCCGGCCTGCCGTTCGAGACGGCCGACAGCGAGACCCTGAACTACCGCAAGGCCGTGCGCGACGTGATGCTGCGCGGCCTGGCCTCCTCGCGCTTCGCCGTCTACCACCACATCATCCGCCGCGAGGCCAAGGTCGGCACGGAAGGCGATTTCGCCGACGGCTTCAGCACGCGGCTGGACGCCGAATGGAGCGCGCGCCTTGCCGGCCGCAGGCTCTACGTCAACGACCTCTTCCTGACGATCGTCCGCCGGCCGCTGCAAGGCCAGGGCGGGCTGATCGACAAGGCCTTGCGCCTGGCCACGGGCCCAGCCCAGAGCGCCGGCCAGAAGGCCCTGGACCGCCGCGAACTCGACGCCGCCCGCGACAGCCTGGTCTCGGCCTTAGCCCCCTACGGCGCGCGGGTGCTTTCCCGATACGCAGGCGCCGGCGGGACCTGCTCGGAGCCGCTGGAATTCCTGTCCTGCCTCTACAACGGCGAGATGCGCCCGGTGCTCGCGCCGGAAGGCGACGCGGGCGAATACCTGCCCTATCGCCGCGTGAGCTTCGGCCACGAGACCCTGGAACTGTCGCGCGCCGGCGCCCTGGCGCGCAGCTTCGCCTCCATCGTCTCGGTCAAGGACTACCCCGCCCAGACCACGCCCGGCATGCTCGACGACCTGCTGCGCCTGCCGTGCGAGATGGTGGTCACCCAGAGCTTCGGCTTCGTCGATCGCCAGCCGACCCTGGACCGCATGAACCTGGCCCTGCGCCGCATGCGCGCGGCCGACGACGACGCCGTCAGCGTCAAGGCTGACCTGATCCGCGCCAAGGACGACGTGGTCAGCGGCCGCGCCGCCTTCGGCGAACATCACCTGTCGGTGCTGGTGCGCGGGCAGAGCCTCGAGGGTCTCGACCAGTCGACCGCCGAGGTGATGAGCGCCTTCACCGAGATGGGCGCCATCGCCGTGCGCGAGGACGTCAACCTGGAACCGGCCTTCTGGGCGCAGTTTCCGGGCTGCTTCAAGGACATCGCCCGCCGGGCGCTGATCTCGACGGCCAATTTCGCGGGCTTCGCCAGCGGCCACAACTTCCCGGTCGGCAAGGCCCTGGGCAACCACTGGGGTCCGGCGGTGACGCTGCTGGAGACCACCTCGGCCGGCCCCTACCACTTCAACTTCCACAAGGGCGACCTGGGCAACTTCACGATCATCGGGCCGTCGG
Organism: Caulobacter sp. FG7; assembly: GCF_057808875.1. Taxonomy (NCBI): domain Bacteria; kingdom Pseudomonadati; phylum Pseudomonadota; class Alphaproteobacteria; order Caulobacterales; family Caulobacteraceae; genus Caulobacter; species Caulobacter sp. FG7. The sequence goes on along the minus strand of NZ_JBMDIW010000038.1, from coordinate 31,320 downwards.
GCTCGGGCAAGACCGTGGTGCTGAACTTCCTGCTGGCCCAGGCCCAGAAATACGCGCCGCGCACGGTCTTCTTCGACAAGGACCGCGGCGCCGAGATCTTCCTGCGCGCCATCGGCGGCCGCTACGAGGTGCTGCGTCCCGGCCAGGCCACGGGCTTCAACCCGCTGGCCCTGGAGGACACGCCGGCCAACCGCCGCTTCGTCGCCGACTGGATCGCGCGCCTGGTTTCCCAGCCCGGCGAGACCCTGACGCCCGACGACCTGGCCCGGATCAAGGACGCCGTCGACGCCAATTACGACCAGGCGCCGAAGCTTCGTCGCCTGCGGTTCTTCGCCGAGCTGTTCAAGGGCGCCCGCCGCCCTGACGCCGCCGACCTCTTCGCGCGGCTGGCCCCGTGGCACGGGAGCGGCGAGCACGCCTGGCTGTTCGACAACGCCCAGGACGGCCTCGACCTTTCGGCCGCCACGCTCGGCTTCGACATGACCCAGCTGCTGGACGACCCGGCCCTGCGCACGCCGGCCATGATGTACCTGTTCCACCGTGTGGAGCAGCGCCTGGACGGCCACCCGACCCTGATCGTCGTCGACGAGGGCTGGAAGGCGCTGGACGACGACGTCTTCGTCGCCCGGATCAAGGACTGGGAAAAGACCCTGCGCAAGCGCAACGGCCTGGTCGGCTTCGCCACCCAGTCGGCCCAGGACGCCCTGGAGAGCCGCATCGCCAGCGCCATCGTCGAGCAGGCGGCCACCCAGATCTTCATGGCCAATCCCAAGGCCCAGGCGAAGGACTACTGCGGAGGGTTCGGCCTGACCGAGCACGAGTTCGAACTGGTCCGCAGCCTACCCGACACCGCCCGCTGCTTCCTTATCAAGCATGGGACCGACAGCGTCGTGGCCCGCCTGAACCTCGCCGGCTCGCCCGAGCTGCTGACGGTGCTGTCGGGCCGCGAGAGCACGGTGCGCCGGCTCGACGCCCTGCGCGAACGGCTGGGTGATGCGCCCGAGGCCTGGATGGCCAAGCTGCTCAAGGAGGCCGCATGACTGCCCCCCTTCAAGCTTTGGGCGCCTGCCCTTCCGCTGACGCCCCGCTGGTCCAGGGCCTGATCGGTTCGGTCGACTGCCAGGTGCATGGCCTGGCCCAGGCCGGCTATGCCGCCCTGTCGGCGCCCGGCTCGCCGGTCTCCACCCTGCTGACCGTGCTGATGACGCTGTACGTGGCCTTCATGGGCTACAAGCTGGTGCTCGGGCGCGGAACACTGCGGATCGGCGACGCCACCATCGCGGCGGTGAAGCTGGCCCTGGTCGTGGCCCTGGCCACCAACTGGGCGCTGCTGGAAACCCTGGCCTACGACCTGCTGTTCAAGGCCCCGGCCGAGGTCGGCGCCCTGCTGCTGGGCCAGTTGGACGGCGGTCCCGGCAAGCTCGATCCTTACGTTCGCCTGCAGTTCGCCTTCGACGCGCTGCAGGACGCCGCCCAGCATTTCGCGACCCGAGCCGGCGCCCGCGACGCGGCCCTGCAGGGCGGTCCGGGCTTTGCGGCCTTCGCCGCCAATGTCGGCGGGCTGGTCACGCTGCTGACCAGCCTGGGCGTCGTTTTGGCCTGCAAGGTGGTGCTGTCGGTGCTGCTGGCGCTGGCGCCGATCGTCGCCGGCCTGCTGCTGTTCGAGACCACCCGCGGCCTGGTCGAAGGCTGGCTGAAGGCGATGATCGCCCTCTCCATCCTGCCGATGATCGCCACCCTGGCCCTGTCGCTGGAGCTGGCGATGATGGCCCCGTCCCTGAAGGCCCTGGCGGCGATGAAGGACGTCCAGCAGTTCGCCGAGCTCGACATGGGTCCCGCGATCACCGTGCTGGTGCTGAGCCTCGTCTTCGCCGCCGTGCTGGTCGCCGCCGCCATAGCGGTGTGCGTGATCGCCGCCGGCCTGCGGCTGCCGCGCGAACGCCAGATCGGCCAGGAGCCGTCGATCCCCGCCTCCACGACCGGCAGCTCGACCGGCGCGCCGCTGGAGCCGCCTTCGCGCGCCGCCCACGTGGCCGCCGCCGCCGTCAGCCTGGCCCGGCGCGAGGAACAGGCCGCCGCCAGCGCCGCCGTGTCCTCGCCCGTCGGTCCGCGCCGGCTGGTGGTGGTGTCCGACCGCGCCGAGACCGCGCCCGCCGCCGGCTCGACCACCGCCCCGGCGGCCGCCGTCCCGCTGGGCGCCAGCTATCGCCGCCCGGCCTCGCCCCGCCTCGCCGCCTCCGGAGCCCGGAGAGACCAGTGACCCTGCTTACCCGTTCCGGAGTTTCGCCCGTGAAGCGCCCGCTTCTGGCCCTGTCGCTCGCCTGCCTGCTGGCCACGCCGGCCCTGGCTCAAACCGCCCCGGCGTCCGCGCCCGACCCGCGCATCCGCACCCTGCCCTACGACCCCGACCAGGTTTACCGCCTGAGCGGCGTGATGGGCTTCCAGACCATGCTGGAGTTCGCCCCCGACGAGCGGATCGAGAACGTCTCGATCGGCGACGCCCTGGGCTGGCAGATCACGCCCAACAAGCGCGCCACCCTGCTGTTCCTCAAGCCGGTGGACCGGGCCCCGGCCACCAACATGACCGTCGTCACCGACCGTCGCCGCTATGTCTTCGAACTGTCGGTGTCGCCCGGCGGCGCGGACGCGGCCTATGTCGTGCGCTTCCGCTATCCGGCCGTTCCGATCGAGATCGCCGCCCCGGCCGCCAAGCCGGCCGCGGCCGAGCCGGCGCGCAACGCCGCCTATACGATCAAGGGCTCGGCGGCCCTGACCCCCGCGCAGGTGTTCGACGACGGCCGCGCCACCTATTTCGCCTGGCCTAGCCAGGCCGAGCTGCCGGCGATCTTCGTCATCGGCGCCGACGGCTCCGAGGGCCTGGCCAACGCCGTGGTCAAGGACGGCTACCTGGTCGTCGACCAGCTGGCGCCGCGCTTCGTGCTGCGCAGCGACAAGGCCAGCGCCACCGTCGTCAACGCCGCCTGGCAAGGTCCGGGGAAAGCCCGATGAGCCAGGACATCGATCCGCGCCTGTCGAATGAGGTCCAGGACGACCTGGCCGCCGCCGACGCTCAGGCCCGCCCGGTGGTCGGCAAGGGCGGCGGGGTCTCCAACCTCGCCATCATGACCGGCTTCGGCGTGTTCGGCGTGGCCGTGTTCGCCTGGCTGTCGAGCCACCGCGCCGACGCCGGCCAGCGCCCGCAAGCCACCCCGCCCGCCGCCGTCCAGGCCGCGCCCGTGGCCAAGCTCGCCCAGGTCCAGGGCCCGCTCTACGCCGTGCCGGCGCCGCAGTTCACGGTCGACAACAGCGCGCCGGCCGATCCGCCCCCGCCGCCGGCGCCCGCCTACGCCCCGCCGCCGCCCGCCACGGTCTATGCCGCGCCGGTGGACGATTCCGGCCGCCGCCGCGCCCCGACCCTGGTCGTCGACCTCAGCGACCGCGGCCAGCCCGCCGCCAAGGCCGCCCCCGGCAGCCCCGCGGCCGTCGCCGGCGAGGCCACGCGCGTGGCCGCCCTCAATCCCGACGAGCGCTTCGCCGATCGCGTCGGCCTGGACGAGGCGACACCCGCCAAGGCCACGACGATGCAGGACCTCGACGCCGTCATCCCGCAGGGCGCGGTGATCCCGGCGGTGATGGAGACGGCGATCAATTCCGACCTGCCGGGCCTGGCCCGCGCCATGGTCACCCGCGACGTCAAGAGCTTCGACGGCTCCACCGTGCTGATCCCGCGCGGCAGCCGGGTCATCGGCCAATACAAGTCCGGCCTGGCGCTGGGCGCCAGCCGCGTCTTCGTGATCTGGACCCGGGTGATCCGGCCCGACGGCGTGTCGGTGCAGATCGGCTCGCCGGCCGCCGACCCGCTGGGCCGCGGCGGCCTGGAAGGCAAGGTCGACCGCCACTTCTTCACCCGCTTCGGCGGCTCGATCCTGACCTCGGTGCTCAGCGCCGGCGTCGCCGCCGTCAGCAACAGCCGGGCCAATTCACAGATCTACATCGGCTCGATGTCGGAAGCGGCCAACCTGGCCAACGCCGCCAAGGGGACCAACACCTCGCCGACCATCAAGACCCCGCAGGGCGCGCCGGTGACGATCTTCGTCGCCCGCGACCTCGACTTCTCCGGCGTGCGGGGCCGCAAATGACCCATCACGCCCCGATGGGGGTCTATCTGCAGGCCTACCTGGCGCCGCTGGCGCCGTGGCTGGCCGATCCGGCGGTGACCGACCTCTATGTCAACCGGCCCGGCGAGTTGTGGGTCGAGCGGCTGGGCGGCGCGGTCGCGCCCGTCGCCGTTCCCGAGCTCGACGAGACCAATCTCTGGCGGCTGGCCCGCCAGGTGGCCGCGATCGCCCACCAGGGCGTCAGCCGCGAGCACCCGCTGCTGTCGGCCGTGCTGCCGGACGGCGCCCGCGTGCAGATCGTCGCCCCGCCCGCCACGCGCGGCGGGATCGTCATGGCCATCCGCAAGCACGTGGTCTCGGACCTGTCGCTGGGCGACTATGCCCGCGCCGGCGCCTTCGACCAGGCGACGGCCCCCCAGGTCCGCCCCGACGCGGCCCTGCGCGCCCTGCTGGACGCCGGCGACGTACGCGGCTTCCTTTCGGCGGCCGTGCGCGCGGGCAAGAACATCGTCGTCAGCGGCGGCACCTCGACCGGCAAGACCACCTTCCTCAACGCCCTGCTGAAGGAGGTTCCGCTCGACCAGCGCCTGGTGCTGATCGAGGACGCGCCCGAGATCCGCCTGGTCCACGCCAACGCCGTCGGCCTGGTGGCCGCGCGCGGGCAGCAGGGCGAGGCCCGGGTCGGGACCGAGGACCTGCTCCAGGCGTCCCTGCGCCTGCGCCCCGACCGGATCATCCTGGGCGAGCTGCGCGGAGCCGAGGCGTTCAGCTTCCTGCGCGCCGTCTCCAGCGGCCATCCGGGCTCGATGACCACCGTCCACGCCGACGATCCGCGCGGCGCGGTCGAGCAACTGGCCCTGATGGCCCTGCAGGCCGGCGCCAACCTGCGACGCCAGGACGTGGTCGACCATGTCGAGCGCGTCGTCAACGTCTTCATCCAGCTTCACCGCCAGGACGGCGTCCGCGCCGTGCGGGAGATCATGTTCACAGACCGCTAGCGACGGCCTTCACCCACCTTGTTTTTCGCGTTCAGCGCGCCCGCACCGCGGGCGTGATCGGGGACCTATTGTTCATGCGTGCCAGACTTCTAGCTTCGGGGACCGGGATCGGCCTGGCCCTTCTTCTGACGGCCTGCGGCGGCGGTGGAGGCGGCGGCGGGGGATCCTCCGCGCCCCAGGGCGGGGGCGGCACGACGCCGACCGCCCCGCCCCCGCCGGCGGTGATCTCCGCGGCCGAGGCCTCGCGCCTGGCCAAGCAGGCGAGCTTTGGCCCGACGCCCGAACTGATCGACCAGATCGTCGCCGCCAAGAGCGCGTCGGCCTGGATCGACCAGCAGCTGGCGCTGAGCTCGAGCACCTATGCCGACATCGCCGGCAAGCCCGTGCCGACCAACTTCTGCTCGGCCCAGAACCTGACCGGCACGGATCTCAGCAACTGCAACCGCGACAACTTCGGCGCCCTGCCGATGGCCATGCGGTTCTACTCCAACGCCATGGGCAAGGACGACCAGCTGCGCCAGCGCACGGCCTTCGCCCTGTCGCAGATCGTGGTGGCCTCGGACCTGGAGGTGCACACCACCGCGGGCCTGGCGACCTTCAACCAGGTCCTGCTGGGCAACGCCTTCGGCAACTACAAGGACATCCTGCGCGAGGTGACCCTGAACCCTTTCATGGGCAACTTCCTCGACATGGTCGACAGCAACAAGTCGGCCCCCAACGAGAACTACGCCCGCGAGCTGATGCAGCTGTTCTCGGTCGGCACGGTGATGCTGAACATGGACGGCACGCCCAAGACCGGCGCCGACGGAGCGGTGATCGCCACCTACTCCAACGCCGAGGTCAAGGAAGTGGCCCGGGCGCTGACCGGATGGACCTACGCCCGCCTCGATGGCGCGGCGATCAGCGACTACGTCAAGGTCGACTACACCAGGCCGATGATCGTCAACGCCGCCCGGTTCGACACCGGCGCCAAGACCTTCCTGAACGTGACCATCCCGGCCGGCGCCACCCAGCAGCAGAACGTCGACACGGTGGTCGACACCGTCTTCAACCACCCCAACACCCCGCCCTTCATCTCCAAGCGGCTGATCCAGCAGCTGACCCTGGCCAATCCCTCGCCGGCCTATGTGGGCCGGGTCGCTGCCGTGTTCGCCGACAACGGCGGGGGCGTGCGCGGCGACATGAAGGCGGTGATCAAGGCGATCCTCACCGACAGCGAGGCGCGCGGCTCGGCCGCCACGCCGGGCAAGGTCAAGGAGCCGGTGCTGTTCCTGACGGGCCTGGCGCGCGGCATGGGCCTGAAGTCCGACGGCTATGCCTTCTACTATCGCGACAACGGTCTGGGGCAGATGCCCTTCCGCGCCCCGTCGGTGTTCAACTTCTACCCTTACGACTTCCCGCTGCCGCTGGGCTCGGGCGAGATGAGCCCGGCCAGCAAGCTGATGACCACCTCGACCATGGTCGCCCGCCACAACCTGGCCTGGGACTGGACTATGGGCGGCGAGGCCACCCGCACCGAGTTCAAGTCGCAGCCGACCATCCCCGGCTCGGTTCCGGTCGAACTGCCCTGGGCCCAGTGGGAGGCCCTGGCCGCCGACGAGGCCAAGATGCTCGAGCGCATCGATCTGGTCTTCCTCAACGGGACCATGACCTCGGCCCAGCGCAGCGCGCTGTCGTCGGCCATGGCCGCCGTCAAGAACACCGACCCCGCCATCCAGGCGCGCAAGCGGGCGCAGGTCGCCCTCTACATCGTCGCCTCCTCGCCCCACTTCCAGGTCGATCGCTGAGCCATGACCCTTTCTCGCCGTGACTTCGGCCGGCTGCTCGCCGGCGCCTCCGCCACCGCCGCCATCGCCCAGATCGGGGTTTCGGCCGCCATCGCCGACACCTCCAGCTATCGGGCCATGGTCGGCGTCTTCCTGTTCGGCGGCAACGACGCCTGGAACATGGTGATCCCCAACGACGAGCGTTACGCCGACTACGCGGCCAAGCGCTCGGCCATCGCTGTCAAGCAGGACGCCCTTATGCCGCTGACCGGCACGGCGTTCGGCCTGCACCCGGCCATGGCCCCGCTGAAGAGCGCCTGGGACGAGGGCGCGCTCAGCGTCGTGCTCAACACCGGCACGCTGTTCCAGCCGCTGACCAAGACCATCTACCAGAGCCGCCCGGACCTGCGCCCGCTGAACCTGATGTCCCACGAGGACCAGCAGAACGAGTGGCAGGGCATGCGCATGCGCGAAAAGAACCTCGACGGGTTCATGGGCCGCATCCTCGACCGCGCGGAAGCCGCCGAGATCCCGCCCCTGGTCTCGATCGCCGGCTCGCAGCTGGCCCTGCTGGGCAGCCGCAAGTCGCCGCTGATCCTGCCCTCCAGCGGCGGCGTCTCGCGCGCCGGCTACAACGCCGCCAGCACCGACGCGGCGGTGATCGCCCGCCAGCAGGCGTTGAACACCTTCTCGGACGCCTCGGCCTTCGGCGCGGTGACCGACTTCACCGGCCGCGGCATGTCGTCGGCCTACGCCCAGGCGGCGACGGCCAACGCCATCATCACCTCGACGACCTCGGTGGTGGACCAGCACTTCAAGAACCCAACCACCGGCGCGACCCTGACCAGCGAGATCTCGCGCCAGCTCCTGCGGGCGGCGCGGATGATCGAGGCCCGCAACACCTTGGGCCACGCCAAGCAGACCTTCTTCGTCAGCCAGGGCGGCTACGACACCCACAACGGCCAGGCCGCCTCGCACAACAGCCTGTACGCCGACCTCGCCATGGCCCTGGCCGCCTTCTACAACGCCATGAAGGCGCTGGGCGTGGCCAACAACGTCACCGCCTTCACGATGTCGGACTTCGGCCGGGTCTACAAACCCAACGCCAACGCCGGCACCGACCACGCCTGGGGCTCCAACCACCTGGTGCTGGGGGCCGCCCTGGCCAAGGGCAAGGTCCACGGCCGCTATCCCGACACCACCTACGGCGGGGCCGAGGACGCCTACAACGACGGCCGCTGGATCCCCAGCATCGCCGTCGAGGAATATGTCGGCGCCATCGCCCAGTGGTACGGCGTCTCGCCCGCCGACATGCCCTACGTCTTCCCCAACTGGGCGACCTGGAACGGCGGCGGACGCGGGCCCGTGCCGTTGTTCGGGTAGGAGAGGAAAGACCCCCCTCCGGCCCTCCGGGCCACCTCCCCCAGAGGGGGAGGATCTATTGGCCGCCGAGATGCTCCCCCTCTGGGGGAGCTGTCGCGGAGCGACTGAGGGGGTCTTACCCCGCCAACTCCGCCAGCCCCAGCTCGCGCGACACCACGGGCGCATAGCCCAGCACCGCGCGGGCCTTGGCGATGCTGACCGTCACCTCGACGGCGGAAGTCGCGTAGACCTGCCGGCTCAGCGGCCCCTTGATCCGGCCGCCGCTGATCGCGGCCAGGGCGTCGCCGACGCCGGCGATGGTCTTCAGCAGGCCGCGCGGCACGGTCTTGTCCGGCGCCGCCAGGCCCTGCGTAGCCAACAGGCGCGTGGCGAAGGCGCGAAATTCCACCGGCTCGCCGTCGGTGATGAAATAGGCCTCGCCGCCGACGCCTTTCTCCAGAGCCCGAACCACGCCCTCGCACAGGTTGGCCACGTGTGTGGTCGAGGTGCGGTAGCGGCCGCCGTCGATCCAGGCGAAGCCGCCCGAGCGCACGGCGTCGACCAGCTGCGGCAGGGCCGTGGTGTCGTCGCGTCCCCAGACGAAGCGGGGCCGCACGGCCATGACCTCGAAGCCCGGCTCGCTCATCGCCAGCGCCAGGCGCTCGGCCTGCGCCTTGCTCTTCGAATAGGCCCCGGCCGGACGGCGCGGATAGGCATGGTCCTCGGTCGCCCCGACCAGCGGCGCGCCGTCCAGCAGCACCGACTCCGTGCTGATCAACACCGTGCGCGACACGCCCGCCGCCCTGGCGGCGGCCAGCACCGCGCGGGTCCCTTCGACATTGATCCGCGCGAGGCGCGCCTCGACGCCGGCGCCGTGGTCGGTGTCGGCGGCGGCGTGGACCAGGGCGTCGCAGCCGGCCATGGCCTGCGCCAGACGCGGATCGAAGAGGTCGCCGTCGAAGGGCTCGGCGCCCAGGTCTCGGACGGTCTCGACGGCGGCCGCGCTGCGGGCCAGCGCCACGACCTGCACGCCGTCGGCGACCAGGCGGCGGATCAGGTTGCGGCCGACATAGCCGCTGCCCCCGGTGAGGAACAGGCGCGCGGGTGCGCGCCCGCCGGCGGCGGGTTCGTTGAAGCTCATGGTCTCAAGTCCTTGGGTGGGGGTCTTCAGGTCGTCTTCGGCGACGGCAGGGGCGCCTCGCCGTCGGGCTTTGCGGTCACCAGCCAGTTGATCTCGCGCAGAATCCGCGCGCGCTCCTCGACCGGCCAGGCGTGGTAGTCCAGCGCCTCGAGCAGCTTCAGCCCCTCCAGCGCCAGATAGGCCAGCTGCGCGCCGCGCGGGCTGGCCGCGTCGGCGGTCAGGGCGGCGATGACCGTCTTCTGGTTCTCCTGGATGCGGCCGCGCAGGCCGGCGTCCTGGGCCAGGGCCGCGCACAGGTTCAGGGCCACCGCGCGGAAGTCGTCGGGCAGAGGCGTCGCCGCCGCCAGGATCCGCCCGCGGATCACCGCGTCGCCCTGCCCGTCCAGGCTCCGCGTCATGGCGGTGTTGAAGGCGTTGTCGCGCGCCACCGCCCGCTCGACCACGGCGTCGATCAGCGCCGCCTTGGTCTTGAAGTCGTACAGCACCGTGGCCTTGCCGATGCCGGCCTGCTCGGCCACCGCGTCCAGCGTCAGGCGCGCGGCCCCGTCGCGGGCGACCACCGCCTCGGCGGCGTCGAGCACCGCGTCACGATCGACGATGCGTTTACGGCCCATGGCCAACTCCATTTATAACCGACCAGTCGGATATAAATGAGATCGCGTCGCCGGGTCAACCACAGCCCCCCGAAAACGACGACGCCCCGGAGCCTTTCGGCCCGGGGCGCGCCATCACGCGGGGAGTTGCGCCTTAGAACTGGATGTTGGCGCCGAAGAAGACCGTGCGGCCGCTCTTGGTGTGGTTCCACAGGCGGTGGGCGCCCGGCAGGGTGACGTCGACCTTGTTGACCGCGTCGTAGATGTAGAAGCTGTTGTATTGGGCTTCACGCTCGTCGGTCAGGTTGACGCCGTCCAGGGTCAGGCGGATGCGCGGCGAGACCTGGTAGAAGGCCGAGGCGTCGACATAGGTGGTGGCCTCGAAGCCGCCGCTGTCGATCGTGTAGTCCGAGCGATAGTTCGACGACACCCGCCCGCCCCACTTGGCGGTCTCGTAGTAGAGCGTGACGTTGGCGTTGACGTCCGACAGGCCGTACATCTGGCCCTTCACGTCCTTGCCGCTGAACCTGTTGGTCGTCTCGGAGTCGATCAGCGTCAGGTTGGCGACCATGCCCAGGTTCTTCAGCGCCCCGGGCAGGAAGAAGAAGTCGCTCTGGGCGCTCAGCTCCAGGCCGGTCAGGGTGGCGCCGGCGTTGTTGATCGAGCGGGTCCAGATCACCGGGGTCGAGCCGGTGACGCCGGCCACCAGGCCTTCGGCCAGGCCCGTGTCGGAATAGACCGCCGCATTCGTGGTGCTGGAGACCAGGTTGTCGATCTTCTTGTGGAAGACGCCGGCGGTCAGCATGCCGACGCTGCCGAAGTACCACTCGGCGGCCAGGTCGAACTCGTCGGAGGTGTAGGGCTCCAGGCCCGGATTGCCGCTCGACACCGTGACCGTCGTGCCGTCGACGCTGATCGAGCCGTTCATGGCGTAGGAGGCCAGGGACGGACGGTTGATGTTCTGGGCCGCGGCGGCGCGGATCTGGAACTGGTCGCTCACCTCGAGCACCGCGTTGAAGGCCGGCAGCACGCCCGAATAGGTCTTCTTGACGGTGGTGGCGGTGTTGACGCCGCGCACGGCCATCACGCCCGCCGAGGTCAGCTCGGTGTCGTAGGCCCGGGCGCCGATGTTGCCGCGCAGGCGCATGCCGGCCAGCTCGGTCTTCCAGTCCAGCTGCAGGTAGCCGGCGGTGGTGTCTTCCTGCACCTCGTAGATCGACTTGGGCGCGCCGAGCGTGCGGGTGATGTTGTATTTGGCCAGCGCCTTGTCCCAGTCGACGATCAGCCAGGCCTGGTCGTCGTGCTCGCGGAAGATCTTGTAGTAGTCGTTGACGCGGTCATCGAGCGTGCCCTTTTCCCATGGCGTCTTGTTCACGTCGTCGTTGGTCTGGGTGTAGCCCGAGTTCTTGAAGCCGCGGAACGACACGCCGCCCTTCAGGGTCAGGGCGTCGTCGAAGGCGTAGGAGCCGTTGAACTCGGCGTTCTTCAGCTTGGTCGTCTGGTAGGTGGCGGAGAAGTCGATCTCGTGGGCGCGGTAGTTGTTGGGATCGGTGGTGTCCCAGCCGTAGATGTTCTTGCCGGTCTTGCCGCGATAGTCGGTGATCAGGTCGCCGAACGCCTCGGTGTAGAACTTGTCGGAGATCGGGATGTCATAGTCCGAGATCTCCTGGCCGATGTGGCCGTCGAACTTCAGCTTGTCGGAAACCTCCCACTCGCCGGTCAGCACCAGCTGCTTGAAGGTGTTCTCGGTCTCCTGGCGACGGGTCTCGGTGGCGAACACCGTGTTGGCGACGTCGGCGTAGATGATGGTGTTGAACTTGTCGTACTGGATCGAGCGCAGCACCGGGGCCGGGGCCGTGACGCCAGAGTGCGGCGTGGCCGCACCCAGGATGGTCGAGCCGACGCTGGCGCGGGTGGCCAGGTGGTTCTCGCTGCGGTCGTTGGAGAACTTGCCGTACAGGCCGTCGAGCGTGAGGGTCAGGTTCTCGACCGGGCGCCATTGCACGGCGGTGGTGACGCCCAGGCGCTCGTTGTCAGCGCCCCACACCGACAGGCGGTTGCCGCGCTGGAAGATCAGTTCGCCGTTCAGGGCCTTGGCGCGGTCGGCCGGGCTGAGGTTGACGACGTTGGCGGCCACGGCCTTCTGAACGCCAGCGCCGTAGGTGTTGTAGCCCTGCTCCTCGACCTGGCGCTTGGAATAGGCCACCGAGACCAGGACGCCGAACTTGTCGTCCCAGTTCTGGCTGATCATGCCGGCCACGCGCGGCTGGAAGTCCTTGGTGGCGCTGTTGGTGCCGCCTTGCAGCGACAGGGCGGCCTTGCGGCCCGAATATTCGAACGGCTTGGCGGTGTAGAGACCGACGGTGCCGGCCATGCCGCCCTCATCCTGCTCGGCCGAGAACGACTTGCGCACGTCGATCTTCGAGAACAGCTCCGAGGCGAAGATGTTGAAGTCGAAGGCGCGGTCGCGCGAGGTCTGGCCGCGGCTGTCCATCGGCGAGTCGACGTTGCCCAGCACTTCCATGCCGTTCAGCTGCACGCGGGTGAAGTCGGGGCCCAGGCCGCGCAGGGAGACGCGGCGGCCTTCGCCGGCTTCGCGGTTGATGGCCACGCCCGGCAGGCGCTGCAGCGACTCGGCGAGGTTGAGGTCGGGGAACTTGGCCATGTCCTCGGCGACGATGACGTCGGCGACGATGCTGCTGTCGCGCTTCATCTCGCGGGCCACGCCCAGCGACTTGCGGAAGCCCTGGACGACGATGGCCTCGACCTCGGCCGTGTCGGGGGCATCGTCAGGGTTGGCGGCGGTGGCGATCGGCGCGTCGGCCGACAGGTCGGCGGCCTGGGCCTGGGCGGCGAGCATGGCGAAGGCCAGGACGGCCGACGCGGCGCTGAGCGACAGCGCTTTCTTCGTGGTGGACATGTGACCCCCTGCAACTGGATCGCCGGGAGCCTCCAAGAGCGGGCCGCCGGCGCGATGGCGGGGCGGTTAGGGCGAAATTGTGACGACGCGTTGCGAGTTCGATAACGCCCGCATGAAGCCCCACATCACCGCCCCGACTTTCCCCGCATTTGTTGCGATCCCGCCGCAGGACGGTCACTGGCGCCTGACGCCGAACCGTCACGCGCCGTCGCTAGAGAGGCCGCTTTCCCAAGATGGAGTGCGCGTGATGCTGGGTCTGGCGGCGGCGATGGCGATGGCGGCGAGGGCGGAAGCGCCCCTGCGGATGAACGACCTTCTGGCCGTCGGCACCCACAATTCCTACAAGCAGGCGATCCCGGCCGACGAGCTGGCCGCCTTGGTCGCCGCGCGCGGCCGGCCGGTCCTGGGCCTCGACTACGCCCACCGCCTGCTCGCCGAACAGCTCGACGCCGGCGCCCGCCAGCTAGAGATCGACGTCGTCGCCGATCCGCGAGGCGGCCGTTACGCCAAGCCGCTGACCGCGCTCGGCGGCGGGACCGTGCTGGCGCCGGCGACGTTGCGGGCCCTGGCCAGGCCGGGCTTCAAGACCCTGCACATGCCCGACGTCGACTTCCGCACCTCGTGCGTGACCTTCGTCGAGTGCCTGTCGCAGATCCGCACCTGGTCGGATCAGCATCGCGACCACGCCCCGATCCTGATCATGCTCAACGCCAAGGAAGGCCAGGCCAGCCTGCCGGGCGGCGTCACGCCCCTGCCCTTCGACGAGCCCGCCTTCGACGCGCTGGACGCCGAGATCCGCAGCGTCTTCGGCCCCGACCGCCTGATTACCCCCGACCTGGTCCAGGGCAAGCAGCCGACCCTGCGCGAGGCGGTGCTGGCCGGCGGCTGGCCGACGCTGGAGGCCGCGCGCGGCAAGGTGTTCTTCGCTCTCGACGAGGGCCCTGCGAAGGTGGCCATCTATCGCGGCGAGCGCGCCTCGCTGGAAGGCCGGGCGATGTTCGTCAACACCGACGAGGCCTCGCCGGCCGCCGCCTACCTGACGCTCAACGACCCGATCGCCCAGAAGGACCGCATCGCCGCGGCCGTGAAGGCCGGCTTCATCGTGCGCACCCGCGCCGACGCCGATACCTGGGCCGCCCGCGACGGCGACGTCACCCAGCGCGACGCCGCGCTTTCCAGCGGCGCCCAGTACGTCTCGACCGACTACATGTGGGCCGACCCGCGCCTGCCGGGGAACTACACCGTGCGCCTGCCCGGCGGTGTCGCGGCCGCCTGCAATCCCGTGCGTGCGCCCAAGGCCTGCCACGGCGCGATCGAGATGACCGCCGGCGCCCCGTCCAGGGCAATCCCGAAATAGGCAAACACAAGTCGCCGAACGCCGCTTGCCAAAACGATAGTTATAGCTAGCATCCTCCTCGTACGGACATGCGGGGGGTTGTAGTGCGCAAGCTGCAAGTGTTCGCCGGGGTCGCCGCCGTCGCCATGATGGCGTCGGCGACCTCATCCTGGGCTCAGACGGCCGACCAGGCCGCGCCCGTCGCGTTGGACGAGATCGTCGTCACCGCCCAGAGACGGGCGGAGAACCTGCAGGAGGTGCCCGTCTCGGTCACCGCCATGACGGGCGCGCAGCTGCAGAACCAGCGGGTCGGCGACGTGCTGGCGCTGTCGGGCCTGGCGCCGGGGCTGCAGATCAAGACCGACGACAACGCCGCCAACCCGCGCATGTTCATCCGCGGCATAGGCGTCAACGACTTCAACCCCGGCACGGCCAGCGCCGTCGGCGTCTATGTGGACGGGGTCTATGTCGCCTCGCCGCTGGCCCAGCTGGCCGGCTTCTACGACCTGGAGCAGGTGGAAGTGCTGCGCGGCCCGCAGGGCACGCTCTACGGCCGCAACACCACGGGCGGGGCGATCAACGTCGTCACCAGGAAGCCGACGAGCACGCCGGGCGGCGACATCGCCGTCGAGTACGGCCGCTTCAACGCCGTCAACGCCCAGGGCGGCTTCGGCGGACCGATCGCCGGCGACGTCCTGTCGTTCCGCATCAGCGGCCTCTACGACAAGAACGACGGCTATACGACCAACCGGCTGACGGGGAACAAGGGCAACGACGCCAACCGCTGGGCCACGCGATTGGCTCTGCGCTACAAGCCCGACGACAAGCTGACCGCCGACCTGTCGCTGAGCCTGAACCAGTCGCGCGGCGGCTCGATCTGGACCTACAACCGCTCGCTGGTGGCCCAGACGCCCGAGGCGGCCGGCGATTTCGATCCCAGCCTGGGCTACGCCGTCTGCAAGCCGGCCTTCTACACCTCGGGCCAGTGCACGAACGTGCTGGGCTACGCCAACACCAGTTCGAACCTCTACGAGGGCGACTACCGCTTCGAGGGCAAGGACATCGTCAAGCTGTTCGGGGCGACGGCCAGCGTCTCGTACGACCTGGGCGACATGACGCTGTATTCGATCACCGGCTACCAGCGCGCCGCCCGCGACGACTGGGAGGACACCGACGCCAACCCGCTGCAGGTGATCAGCGCCCGCTACATCGCCCTGCAGGAGACGGCCAGCCAGGAGTTCCGCCTGCAGTCGAACGGCACGGGCCCCACCCGCTGGGTGACCGGGCTCTACTGGGCCAAGGACGACCTTTCCAACGACAGCCGCTACGACGTGCTGGGAGACCTGCGCAGCCCCACGCCCGACAATCCGACCGGCATGGACCCGGCCGCCAGCATCGGCGTGTTCGGCTGGCCGCTGACCCAGAAGACCCGCAGCTGGGCGGTCTTCGGCCAGCTCGACCACGACCTGACCTCACGCCTGACCTTCACGGCCGGCCTGCGCTACTCGGTCGACGACAAGAGCTTTCACTATGTCAGCGACGTCGACTACGGCCTGCTGACCCTGTTCACCTACGACGGCGACAAGACCTTCAAGTCGCTGTCGGGGAGGCTTGGCCTGCGCTACGCCCTGACCGACGACGCCAACCTCTATGCGACCTACAATCGCGGCTACAAGAGCGGCGGCTTCTTCACCGGCCAGACCACTGCGCCGGAAGACCTGGGCCCCTATGACGACGAGACCGTCGACGCCTTCGAGGTGGGGGCCAAGAGCGAGTTCCTCGACCGCCGCCTGCGCCTGAACGCGGCCGCCTTCTATTACGACTACCAGGACCTGCAGGTTTACACCGTCATCCAGCGCGGGGCCCTGTCGGTGCAATACTTCACCAACGCTTCGGCCGCGCGCGTCTATGGCGCCGAAGCCGAGATCGAGGCGCGGCCCGTGCGCGGCCTGTCCCTGACCCTGGGCGCGGCCCTGCTGAACGCCGAGTACCAGGACTTCGTCTCGGTCGGGCAGGACTATTCGGGCAACCGCCTGCCTTCGGCCCCCAAGGCCAGCGTCAACGGCGTGGTCCGCTACGAGCACCCGCTACCGGTCGGCGACTTCGCCGGCCAGCTGGACTTCACCTATCGCTCCAAGGTGTTCTTCGACACCGCCAACACCGAGCGGCTCAGCGACAAGGGCCGCGCCTACGTCAACGGCCAGCTGGGCTGGAAGCTCGACGGCGGCCGCTACGAGTTGGGCGTCTGGGGCAAGAACCTGTTCGACGAGACCAACATCCTCGACATCACCGCTGTCGAGGGACTGGGCTTCGATGTCTTCAGCATGGGCCCGCCGCGCACCTACGGTCTCTATCTGCGGGCCCGCTATTGAGCCCCCAGGACGGGTCGTGGATCGGGCCGCCCCCCAGCCTCTCCGAGCGGCTGGCGGTGCTGTGGATCGGGATCGTCGGGGTGCTGTTTCCCGGCGTCGGCCCACTGCTGCTGGGCGGGCTGGAGGCGGCCGGCCGGCTGACGGCGACGCAGATCGGCCTGGCCGGCATGGCCGAGCTGGCGGCGATGGGGATCGGTGCGGCCGTGCTGGGCCCCGCCTTCGGCGCCAGGCGGCTGCGGCTGGCGGCGGTGGCCTGCGGCTGCTTCCTGGCGGGATTGAACCTCGCCTCGACCTTCGCCCATGACGGGCTGCTGGTGCTGGCCCGGGCGGCGGCGGGCCTGCCGGCCGGGGCGCTGATCTGGATCGTCACCGGCATGATCGTCCGCTCGCCCCGGCCCGATCGCTGGTCGGGGATCTATCTCAC
This sequence comes from Caulobacter sp. FG7, assembly GCF_057808875.1. NCBI lineage: Bacteria > Pseudomonadati > Pseudomonadota > Alphaproteobacteria > Caulobacterales > Caulobacteraceae > Caulobacter > Caulobacter sp. FG7. The sequence continues at coordinate 14,290 of NZ_JBMDIW010000038.1, read as the reverse complement.
CGTCCAGACCCTGGCCCAGCTGGTCGTGGTGTCGGCCCTGACCGTCTTCGTCATCGGCCACTTCGGGCCCAACGGTGGCTTCGTGGCGCTGGCGGCGCTGGCGGCCTCGGCCGCCCTGGCCGGCGCGCTGATCCCCCGCGCCTGGGCCGCCCTGCCCCAGGCCGAGGACGGTCCCAAGGGCCTGCCCAGCCCGCGAGGTTGGGTCGCCCTGCTGGCGGTGTTCTGCTTCCAGGCCTTCATCCTGGCGCTGTGGATCTATGCCGAGCCGCTGTCGCGCCAGGCCGGGCATCCGGCGACCACGGCGGGCCTGGCCTTCTCGATCTCGCTGGCGGCCCAGGTCGCGGGCGGATCGGCGGCCACCGCCCTGGCAGGAAGGATGTCGTGGTTCGTGTCGCTGACAGTGGGGGTGATCGCGGCCGCCGCCTGCCTCGTGGTGTTCGCGGTCCTGCCGCCTGCGCCGGCCTTCCTGGCCGCCTCGGGCCTGTTCGGCTTCGCGTGGCTGTTCGCCTCGCCGTTCCTGACGCCCCTGGCCATCGAGGCCGATCCCAGCCGGCGCGCCGCCCTGCTCGGCCCTGGGGCCAGCCTTCTGGGCTGCGCGGCCGGCCCGCTGCTGGCCGCCCTGATCGTCGGCGAGCACGACGTGCGCCCGGCCGTCTGGCTGGCCGGAGGCCTCGCGATCGCCACCCTGGCCTTGATTTGCGGTCTTCACCTGACCCGCCACAGGTAAAGCGTGGGGATAAGCCAGTTTGGCCATTGCGAGCCCGCCCGACCTCTGATAGCCAGACCCCCTCTTCGCCGACGCAAGCGTGTCGACCCGGTGGCCCGGTGGCGGAGTGGTTACGCGCCGGACTGCAAATCCGTTTACCCCGGTTCGATTCCGGGCCGGGCCTCCACCCTCTCTTCTCTTGAATTCGAACAGACCCTCGCAGCCTAGTTCTGCGGCAGGGTCAGGCTTTCGGCCTGGCTGTCGGCAGGGATCGCCGTGGTGCGGTTGTCGACATTGACGGCGCAGTCGGCGAAGGCGATGCCCGACAGGTCGCCGCTGGTCGGGCGGTCGATCCAAAGGCCGGTCTGGCAGTTCTGCACGGTGACGCGCCGCACGGTGATGTCGGCTCGATCGGGACCGGAATCCACCCCGCCGCCGATGCCGCTGATCGAGACCCCGCGATTGCAGTCGCTGATCACCAGGTCCTCGTAGACATGCTGGCGTACGCTCGTGGACTCGCCCACGCCGACGCCCCAGCTGTAGGCGTTGAGGCGCGAACCGCTGACCTTGCCCCGGCGCACGACCATGTTGTCGCCGTTCAGCCCGATGCCGAAGTTCAGGCCATAGGCGACGAAGTCCTCGATCACCGTGCCCGCATTGCCGGTGACCACGACGCAGCCCTTGCCGCTGCTGGCGCCGCGCATGTCGTACTGGTCGCCGCTGAGCCGCACCTGGGCGCCCTGGTTGTCGCTGAGCTGGAAGTTGTCGGCCTCGGCGCCGTTGGCCGGGTCGTAGCGATTGCCCTCCGAGATCACCCAGCCGCCCTTGGTGGTCTGCAGGAAGACGTCGTCGCCGATCACGTCGTGCACGTGGCAGGCGCCGATGTAGAAGTTCCTGAAATTGCGGCTGGTCACCCCGCCGCGATTGGTCTCGGCCTGACCCGACGCGATGGGCCCGATCTCGCAGTCCCACAGCATGTGACTGTTGAAGCCGTAGTTGTTGAAGCCCTTGAGCTTCCAGTCGCGCAGCTGCAGCCCCTCGATCCGGAAGCCGGACTTGTTGTTCTCGTCGCAGCCGTAGTCCTGGCCGACGCCGACGATCGGCCGCGCACCTTCGCCATAGGCCCCGACCGTGCACCAGTCGGACGGCGGCGACAGGATCTCGGGCCACGATCCACCGCGCTTCAGCAGCAGGTGGACGCCGGACGGCAGAGCGGTCGCGGCGGCCGCCGCCTTGGCCAGCGTGGCCCAGGCGGTGGCGGGGGTCAGGCCGTCGGCGGTGTCGCTGCCCTTGGGGTCGACATGGCGGACGATGTCGTGGGCCATGGCGTCGGCCGGCGGTGCGCTGGCCAGCTTCAGTTCGCGCGGATCCACCAAGCCCCGGATATCGAGGCTGCGGAACCAGCCGGCCAGCGGCTCGGCCCCGTCGGGACGCGCGCCCAGGGTCAGCCGCGAGAGCTTGGCGGGAAAGATGTTGAAGGCGTCGTGGGCGTTGGCGCCGCCGACCGACAGCACCCTGCCCTGCGGCCGCACCTGCAAGACCACGCGCGCGCCGCCCGGGCCGTGGATGCGGGGAATGCGCGGCGCGACGGTCGCATCGTGCGCCGAGCCCGCGCCGGTCAGGGTCAGGGCGTTGTCGGCCGAGCGGGTGACGGCGACCTCCTCGTCGCCGCCCGAGACGGTGATCCAGCGGCGGGCCAGGTCGCCGGCGCGGCGGATGTGGGTGTCGGCGACGATCGTGAAAGGCTGGCCAAACAGGCCGGCGTTGTCGATCACCAGTTCGTCGGCGGCGCGGCCCACCGAGGCGCCGGCCACGACGATGGGACTGGTGACCAGGGCGCTGGGCTCCAGCTGGTGCAGGATCCAGCGGATGCGGGCCTTGGCGTGGATGGCCATGGTCAGGCCCTGGCTGGCGCTGGTCGGCGTCAGGCCGGCGCGCTCGACGCGGGCCCAGTAGGCCTGGCTGTAGGCGGGGCCGGCCGCGCCGCCGGTCAGGCGCAGGTCGCCGCTGCCCGCCACGCAGCGGGTCCAGGCCGAAAGCGTGTGCTTGACCCCGACCCCGGCCATGCCGGCGGCGGTGACGGCCGCCGAGGCCGATCCGGAATTGTAGGCCTCCAGCACCATGCCGTTCATGACGCCCTGGTCCAGCAGGTCGCGGAACAGGTAGTCGCCCGTGGCCGGGTCCTGGGCGGCGTAGAGCTCGTCGCGGGCGTCGACGACCTTGAGGCTGACCGTGGCGCCCGCCGACCAGCCCTGGCTGGTGGTCGGGGCGGCGTTGAAGCTGGCGCACAGATTGCGCGAGGCCGGTTCGATCAGCAGCCCGGCCTGCGCGTGCTGGCGCAGCTGGCCGTCGGCGAAGGGCAGCAGCCGCCCCGTGGGCGCCAGGGCCAGGCCGCCGGCGGCGCGGATGACGATGCCCGGCATGGCGGTCAGCGGGCCGGCGTCCTGGCCGTTCTGGAACAGGCGGGCGGCGCGGAAGTCGAGCCGGTAGCCGTCGGCCGGCGCAGGCTCGTCGGCACGGGGCGCTGCGCCCGCCCTGCCGGGCAAGGCGGCGAGCCCAGGAAGCCCCAAGGCGGCCACGCCAACCTTAAGTATTTCGCGACGCTCGAACCCGGATTTCATGGCAACGCTCTGGCTTACTGTTACTCACCCAGCAAACCCAGAATGCACCAAAGAGCACATCGTGCCCAATACCTAATTTCGCTTCAAATATAGGCGCCAGTTGCTTACGCACGAACCTCGGACACACGGCCAAGGCGAGCCCGCTCGTAGCTACCAATCCTTTTGGCGAGAAACTCGGCGATCGGACGCTCGACGACGTGGTACATCGCGATGCCGACCAGGGTCGCCAGGACGACGATCGCCGCCACCGCCGCTGTGCTGGCGTAGCTCGTGCCGACCGTCGCGCTGACCATGCGGCCGACGCGCGCGCCGACGATGCCGACGATCAGGATGTGGACGAGATAGATCGAATAGGAGGCGTCGCCGACCAGTCCGAAGACCTTGGGCGTCCGCACGACCTTGCCGTCGGCTTCCAGCGACACCGCCGCGAACACGATCACCGCGCTGGGCAGCCCCCAGCACAGCACCCGCCAGGCCTCGGCGTGCACGAAAAGCGGCGCGACGAACAGGGCCGCGGTGGCGACGGCGATGGCTGGCCAGGGCAGCGGCATCCGCGCCCCGCGCTTGATCGCCAGGGCGACCAGGCAGCCGAACAGGAACTCGATGGCGATCGGATTGGCCAGGAAGCTGATGATCGCCGCCTTGCCCGGCAACAGGCTGCACGCAGTGATCGCCAGCAGGATGAACGCCGCCAGCGGCGCGAAGAACGCCTTGCGCGCCACCACCACCGCGACCGCGAACAGCAGGTAGAAATAGAGCTCGTACGACAGGGTCCAGCCGACGCCGAGGATCGGCTGCACGCCGCCGGCCTCGTTGAAGGCCGGGATCAGCAGCAGCGAGGTCGCGATCCGCAGGGGCTGGAGGTCGAAGCTCGACGCCCCCTCGGTCAGGTGGTTCATCACCTTCAGGCCGATCAGCACCAGCGAGACGATGATGTAGATCGGATAGATCCGCGCGGCGCGCTTGAGCAGGAAGCCCAGGATCGGCTTGTCCGAGGCCATGTAGGCCCCCGACACATAGACCATGATGAAGCCGCTGATGACGAAGAACAGGTCCACGCCGAAGGCCAGGGCGTCGTAGAAGGCCGGCGCGCCGATCAGGGCCGGCGGGACGATGCCCGCGCTGGCCTTGACGGTGAAGGTCCGGATCGTGTGGTGGGCGACCACGGCGATGGCGGCCACGCCCCGCAGAGCCTGGACCAGGGCCAGGTTCTTGGGCAGGGGCGCGGAGCTCCCCGACGCCGCCTCCCCCATCCCGAGGCCGGACAGCAGCCTCATGCCGGGCCACGCGAGGCGAAGGTCGGGCGGCGCAGGGGCCGACGGGCCGGCGTTGCCTCGAACGAAGCGGGCAGCGAGATGACGATCAGCGGCCACAGCACGATCGGCGCCAGCAGCATGCCCGCATCGAGGCCCGAAGCCACCAGCACCAGCAGGATGATGATTACCTCCAGCCGCTGCTGCTTCTGGACCGGGACGCTGGCCGGCGATGGCGCGATCTTGGCGAACAGGCGCACCAGGATCAGGAACAGCAGCGCCGCCGCGCCGGGCACGCCGATGTTCAGGCAGAGCTCCAGATAGGTGCTGTGGGTCGAGCTGACGTTCCACGAGGCGCGCACGAACTGGTCGAACACCTCGGGCTGGCGGAACACCGCAAAGCCGTAGCCGAACAGCGGCCGATCATAGACCAGCGGCAGCAGCTGGTCCCAGATGTTCGAGCGCCCCGACAGGGTGGCGTCCTTGCCGAACGCCTCGGCGATGGTGGCGATGACGATGTTGTAGGAGACCACGATCAGGGTCGCCATGACCACCGTGGTCCCCAGGATCAGGCCTACCCGCGCCGGCTTGCTCTTCAGAGCCCGGGTCGCGTTGAGGCCGACGATGACGGTCATGCCGACGCCGATCATCATCAGGGCGGTGGACGAGCGCGCCAGCACCACCAGGCCCAGCGCGCAGGCGGTGGCCACGGTCTTGACCACGCCGTGGAAGGTCGGGCCGTAGCGGTGCTGCGGGTTCAGGAAGATGATGAAGAACCCGAGGGAGAAGAAATGGCCCATCAGGTTCTTGTGGTAGAACATCCCCTTGACCATGCCCTGGTAGGCCCCGCCCATGATGGCGAACTGGGGGAAGACGACGGTGTAGGCCACGTTGGCGATCGCCGACACCACCATGAACTTATAGACCGTGTTCCAGGTGTCCGCCGCCCCGTAGCGCAGCCGGTACATCAGGGCCGCGATGGTGATCAGCGACACCGCGATCAGGCCGCGCGTCGAGGCGCCCATGTTGATCGACCAGAACACCGACGCCACGCAGGCGGTGAAGATGATCACCACCGAGATCGGGGTCTTCTGGATCATCTGCTTGACCCGCCCGGCCTCGAGCACGGCGTAGAGCAGGATCAGCGGGATCAGGCTGTAGAGCAGCGCCTTCATGACGAAGACGTTGTCGCCGCTGCCGCCCTCGTCGAAGCGCGACGGATAGCCGTAAGACATGCCCGAGGCGCGCCACAGGCACAGGATCAGGATGGCGGTCAGCAGCGTCTTCAGCTGGCTTTCGCGGCGCACCGCGCCGCTGACCTTGGCCTGGGCGGCGCGCCGATGCGAGGGACTGTCGTTCACGAGGGTCATGGGTAGATCACTGGGCCAAGCCGCGCGCGGGCGCTAGGCTTCGACCTTTCCGTATTCCTGATAGCTGTGGCCGAGGATGCCGCTGACGACGCCGGCGCCGCGCACCCCGTGGATGATCGCCCGCATGCCGAGGCTGGGCGAGATCAGCAGGGCCGGCGACATCACGGCCCCCAGCGCCATCCGCGCCGCACCGTAGACCAGGCGATAGGCCCGGCGGGCCGGCGTGCCGTGCAGCTGGTCGGCGACCGCGAAGGTGTTGCCCAGGCGGTACTGGCGCTGGATGACCCACTTCCAGGTCATCCGGTTGGCCGGCACCACGTCGTAGACCAGGGCCGCGTCGCTCCAGTGGATCTTCGCGCCCTTGCGGACCGCCTGGTTGAAGAACAGGTAGTCGGTGCCGCCGGTGTGGCGCATCCGCTCCTCGAAGCGCAGCCCCATCTGGCGAAACAGCGGCAGGTCGAACATCACGTTGTTCGAGGCCGCATAGCCGATCCGGGCGCCGTCCTCGTTCTTCTTCCGCTCGAAAACGCGGCTCTTGATGAAGTAGGCCGGCGGGTTCTCGGGATAGACCGGCTCCACCGGGCCATAGACGCAGTCGGCGCCGGTGCGCGCCTGCACCTCGAGCAAGGCGTCCAGCCAGCCGGGCACCACCCATTCGTCGTCGTCGACGAAGCAGAAGTACCGCGTGTCGGCCGGCGCCTCGTCCATGGCGCGGTTGCGTCCGAACGGGATGCCGGGCTCGGGCTCGATGGCGTAGATCAGCTGGAAGGCGCTGGAGGCCATGAACGGCTCGACGGCCGCCCGGCCGCTCCCCTTGGGATCGTTGTCGACCACCACCACCGACAGTCGGTACGGCCGCTCGGCGTTCATGGTCAGGCCGCCCAGCGACTCCAGCAGCTTGGCGATGCCGTCGGGGCGCTTGAAGGTCAGCACGCCGACCGTGACGTGGACGACGTCGGCAGCCTGGGCCGGGGCGGCCTGGGCGGGGTCGAGCGTGGCTGTGGTGATGGTCATGGTCAGCCCGCCTTCACCGGCTTGCGCGGTGCCAGCGAGGCGCGCGCCCTTTTCATCGTCACCCGCCACCACAGGTCCAGCGCCGCCAGGCGCGGGTTGGACGCGGCGTTGGTGGCCACCGCCAGCTGCTCGCGCAGGGCCTTGCCCGAAAGCTCGCCCTGGGCGAAGCCGCCGGCCGCCAGGCTGGCGCCCAGGCTCTTGAGGCCCGGATAGCGGCGGGCCAGTTCCAGGCCGGTGGCGATCATGATCCGCGAGCGCAGCGGGCTGGCCTGCACGGCGCCGGTGTAGCGGTTGGACGCGTGGATGCGCTGGAAGGTCAGCGGCGTGTCGACCAGCACGCCTGCGCCCAGATAGCTGGCGGCGAACTTCAGGTAGTTGTCGCTGAGCACCACGTCCTGGGCCACCGGCATGGGCAGGATCTGCGACAGCAGCCCACGCCGGAAGGTCAGGCCCGAGGTCGGCACCGGAATGCTCGGAAAGCGCCCCCGGCCCAGGCCCTGGCGATAGTCCACCGGCTTGGTCACCAGCTCGCCGGGCGCGCCGGCCGCCTCGTCGGTAGTCACCCGGTCGAAGCACCAGTCGACGCCCTCGCCGGCATAGATCTCGGCCAGGCGCGACAGCTTGCCCGGCAGGAAGGCGTCGTCGGCGTCGAGCAGGCAGAGGATCTCGCCGGTGGCGGCGGCGAAGCCGGCGTTGAAGGACGAGGCCTGGCCGCCGTTCTCCTTCAGCACCGCCACCAGCCGGTCGCCATAGCCGGCGATGATCTCGCGCGAATTGTCCTTGGAGCCGTCGTCGACGACGATCAGCTCGAAGTCCGGGTAGTCCTGCGACAGCACGCTGTCGATGCAGGCCGGCAGATAGGCCGCGTAGTTGTAGTTGTTGACGAGAACCGAGATCTTGGGAACCGGGGAGAGCGGAGACTTGGCCATGGCTTATGCATTCCGCAGGCGGGCGAAGCGCCCAGTGGTTTTCGACAGCAGTCGCGCGATCTCGGCCTCGATGCTGTTGCCCGGGCGTCCGGCCATCAGCCAGACCGCCGCGTGGGTGACCACATAGGCCGCCCCGCCGGCGATCGAGATCGCCACGGTGGCGTAGAGGGCGTCGGCGTGATGCTCCACGCTGGGGAACAGCGAGCCCGCCGCCAGGGCCGCGGCGATCATCACCACCGTGCTGACCAGCGAGCGCCAGGTAACCTTCACCTGCTCCAGCGGCGTCAGGCCGGTCAGCTTGTGCACCAGCATCAGGTTCAGCACCGACAGCAGCAGGCCGCCCGACAGGATGCGCGCGACCAGCAGACCGGTGAGACCCCAGAAATAGAGGCCGGCCAGCACCACGGGCACACGCACGGCCGTCTGCCACAGGCTGCGCTGGAAGAGGTCCTTGGTCGCGCCCTGGGCGTAGGCCACCGCGTTGACCGCGCCGAACACCACCTGCACGCCCAGCACCGGCGCGATCAGCTGGATGACGACGGCGGCCAGATGCCACTTGGGCCCCAGGGCCAGGGCCACCAGCGGCTCGGCCACCAGCGCCAGGCCCACGCCCAGCGGCAGGCCCACCGCGAACAGCGACGACTGGCTGCGCTGGAACGCGGCCCGCAGGCGGTCGCGGTCGGCGGCGATGTGCACGAAGCTGGGGAAGAACACCCGCTCCAGCGGCTGGATGGCCTGCTGGGTCAGCATGGTGGCGATGTTGTTGCCGACGTTGTACGCGCCGAAGGTGGCCGTGCCGAGCACGCCGGCGATCACCAGGTTGTCGAAGCGGTTGCCGATGACGGTGATGAACTGGTTCAGCGTCACCCAGATCGAGAAGCCTAGGATCAGCTTGGTCGAGGCCAGCGAGAAGCGCGGCCGGTAAGGCGCGTAGAGATAGCTGGCCACCAGCGGCACGAGGCCCGCGGCGATCACCCCGGCGACGATCCCCCAGTAGCTGTGGGTGGTCCAGGCCACCGCCACGGCGGCGACCAGTTGCAGTACGGCCGCCAGGCTCTCGATGGCGATCACCACCGAGAACTTCAGGTGCTTGGCCAGGGTGATGTAGTAGGGGCTCATCAGGCCGGCCATCAGCGGCCGCACGCTGATCGCGGCCATGATCGCGAACAGGCGCGGGTCGTTGTAGATCCTGACCATCACCGCGCCGGCGCCGATCATGATCGCCATCAGCAGCAGGCCGCGCAGCACGCCCAGGGTGAAGGCGGTGTCGTAGTCGGCGCGGTCGGCGTCCTGCTTGTGGATCAGGGCGTTGCCCAGCGACAGGTCGGTGATCGCCTGCAGCATCAGCAGCACGGTCGTGGCCAGCGCCACCAGGCCGAAGTCCTGCGGCAGCAGGATGCGCGCCAGCACCACCGTCATCAAAAGATTGGCCAGGCGCGTGAACACCACCCCGCCCATCACCCACACCGAGGCCTTCACGGCCTTGGAGCCGATGCCGCTGGCGCCGCCAGCCGGCGCTTGCGCCGATCCCGAGGTGTCGATCGGATCGCTCATGCGCGGGCCGCCGGCATGTAGTGGCGGATGCCCTGGATCAGGCCGCGCATGTAGTAGAGCTTCCAGATCGCCCAGAACCGCAGGCGCGACTTGGGCAGCGGATACAGCATCAGGCTGCGCGCGCCCCAGCTGGCGGTCTCCAGCCATGTCCTGACCGGCACGCCGCCCAGGCGCGGGCCGCCGGGGATCTTCTCGGGCTGCAGGGCCGGGATGCCGAAGCCCAGACGCTCGGCCCGCTTCTGCACCCAGTCGGCCGACATGTTCGAGGCCGGCACGAAGTGGCGCACCTGCGCTTCGGCGCAGTGGTAGGCCTTGTGGCCCCTCCCCGCCAGCCGCATGACGATCTCTGAATCCTCGCCCATGGCGTAGAGCTTGGCGGGCAATGGCCCGATGTCCTCGCGATAGCGCTCCTCGCCCAGGGCGCTGGCGCGGATCGTGGTGTTGGGGCCCCAGATCTTCGACGGATCGCAAGGCCCCGTCGGCAGGTCGTCGACGATGGCGAAGGTCGAACCCAGCGGCAGCCAGGTGTAGAGCGGATCATCGCCCGGCGGGCGCTCCCAGTTGGGAACGATGCGGCCGCCGATCACCGACACTTCCGGGTGGGCGCTCGCGCATTCGACGATCGACGACAGCCAGTGCGGCGCGGCCTCGACGTCGTCGTCGGTGAACACCAGCAGCGCGCCCTGGGCGCGGGCGATCGCCTCGTTCAGGGCGCTCGACTTGCCGGGCGTGACGTGCCGGAACGGCTTGATCGGCAGGCGGTCGGCATAGGACTGCAGGAGCTCGAACGTGGCGTCGCTGCTGTTGTTGTCGACGGCGATGATCTCCCACCCGTCCTTGGGCAAGTCCTGGCGCACGAACGAGTCCAGCGTGTTCGGCAGCCGCTTCTCGCCGTTGTAGGACGACAGGATGACGGTGGCGGAAAGGCTGCTCATCGGCCGGGCCTCACTGCTCGACGGGCTGGACGTCGCGAACCGCCGCCGGCGCGAAGTCGGCCTTCAGTTGCTCGACCTGGGCCAGCATGGCGGCGTGCGCGGCCTCGATGGCGGCGTCGGTGCTCAGCTGGCCCGGCTTGGCGGCCACGGCTTGCAGGGTCGCCCCGGCCGAGCCGAAGGCCATGTCGCCGGTCAGCTGGCGGATGCGGCGGTGGCGGAAGGTGATCGCCTTGCGCCAGGTCGTGTCCTTGAGCAGGGCGGCCAGGGCCTCCACCGGATTGGATGGACCCAGGGTGTCGAAGTCGATCGAGACGTCCAGGGCGCTGGCCCAGTCGTACCACTTGGCGCGGTTGGCCGGATCCAGCGGCACGATGGCCCGCCACGGCACGCGCAGGGCGTCAGAGATGATCACGCCATGCATGGCCTCGGAGATCACCTTTTCGGAGGCGCTGATCTCCTGCAGCACCTTTTCCACCGACCAGCGCGGGTCGATGAAGTGAATGCCGGCCTTGGCGCAGACCTTCTCCCAGGCGCCGTACATGGCGCTTTCGTAGTGGGGGATGAACGAGACGGCGTGGCGCTTCTCGACCTTGCCAGCGTCCCACAGGCTGCGGATCAGGATGCCGCTGTCGCCGATGCCCAAGGCTTCGTCGACGCCCAGCTCCTGCGCGGTCTTCTTGCCGCGCACGAAATAGACCGTCCACTTGTCGTCCAGCGTCGGCGCCTTGGTGTAGCCGCCCCAGCCCGAGCCGAAGACGATCTTGCGGATCGCCGGATCGAAGTTGTCGTAGAGGATCGAGCCGATGCCCAGGAACAGGTCGCTTTCGTCCTCGTCGAAGAAGTCCGGCAGGATCTGCGGCCACAGCCAGTGGTTCAGCTCGTCGCCGAAGTTCTCGTGCTTGCCGCGGTAGAAGAACATCTTCATTCGGCGGCTCCCAGGGCCAGGGCGGCGACGTTGGCCGCCTCGATTTCGTCCTCGCGGGCCATGCGGCCGTAGCGCGAGATGATCTTGATGTCGGAGCGGATGATCTTGGCCGGGTTGCCGGCGACCAGCGAGCGCGGCGGGATGTCCTTGGTGACGACCGCGCCCGAGCCGATCACGCACTCGTCGCCGATGGTCACGCCCGGCAGGATGATGCTGCGCGCGCCGATGAAGCAGCGGCGGCCGATATAGGTGTTGAGATACAGGCCGCGCGTCAGGTCGTGGGTCAGGATCGCCGCGTCGAAGGCCACGTAGGTCTCTTCGCCCACATGCACGCCCTTGGGGTTGGTGCGGTCGAACTTGGCGCTCAGCGAGAACGAGGCGGTCGGATGGATGTGCATCCCCCAGACCTTGTTGTAGTAGGCCCGCCGGACATTGATGATCGTGTCCCGGACCGGCCGGAACACGTTCAGGCTCCACTTGGGCTTCACGCCCTTGGGCTTGGTCTGCGGTTGGATCTGGGACGTCATCGGCGCGCCTCCCCGTGCTTATGGGCGTCGAGGACGCTGTCGTAATAGTCTTCCAGCAGCGCGGTCTGGCGGCGGATGTCGAAGCGCTCGGCCACCATCCTGGGCGCGCGTTCGCTGAACGCGTTCCACAGCGGCTGGTCGTTCAGCAGGCGGCCGATGTGGTCGGCCATGGCGGCCACGTCGCGCTCTGCCGCGAGAAAGCCGGTCGCCCCCTCCTCCACCGCCTCGCCCACCCCGCCCGAGCGGAAGGCGACGACCGGCGCGCCCATGGCCTGGGCCTCCAGGTTGGCGATGCCGAAGGCCTCGGCGTGGCCGTTGGCCAGGGTCACCGCGCCGTGCAGATAGAGTTCTGCTTCCGACAGCAGGTCGCGGATCTGGGCCTGGGTCTGCTTCTCGCGGATCTCGACCTTGGGCAGCGAACGGCGGGCCAGGGCCTCGATCTCGTCGCGCAGCGGACCCTCGCCGATCATGATGAACTCGACGGGCGTGCCGGCCTTGGCCACGCGCTCCAGCGCCTCGATCATCAGCCTGTGGCCCTTGTATTCCACGAAGCGGGCGACCGAGACGACCAGGCCCTTGCGGCGCGGCCGGGTCGGGGCCGAGAACAGGCTGGTGTCGACGCCGATGTAGTGGCGGAAGATCCGCGATTGCGGAAAACCCAGGGCCAGCAGGCGGTCCTGTATGAAGTCCGACACGGCGATCTGCCAGCCGCCGCCCCTGGCCATCTGCTCGCGGCCCTTGGCGAAGAACCGCACCTGGTTGAAGCCGTCGACGTCCTGCGCCTTGCCGGCGAAGGTGGCGTCGAAGCCGTGGAAGGTGGTGACCAGAGGCTTGCCCGCGGCGCGCGCCGCCAGGGGCTCGATCACGTAGCCGTTCTTGCCGAAGTGGGCGTGCACCAGGTCGGCCTGGCGAACGGCCGGAAACAGCGCCGGCGCCGGCAGGCGCACGGTCTTGAGCGCGAACTCGCCCGCCCGCATGGCCGGCGAGGCGCGGATATCGTGCACCGGAAAGCCGATCAGGTCGCGATCCAGGCTGGCCATGGTGCTGCCGGCCAGGATCGCCGGCCGGTAGCGCGCCAGGGCCCGCGCCTGCTGGGCCACGAAGGCCTGCGACGGCGGCAGGTAGCGCTCCACGTAGTAGAGCACCTTCTGGCGGTCGTCGGGGGCGATCGTCACGCGCCGCCGCCGATGAAGGCGCCGATGGCGTCGGTCAGTTGCCGGCGCTTGACCGCCGCGCCGGGATCCTCCGAGCCCGAGACCAGTCCCTTGTCGAGCAGCAGCGCGCGCAGCTCGCCCTCGTCGGTGGCGACATAGATGCCGGCCTGGGTCTTCAGCTGGGCGCAGGTGGCCAGCTGGTGGTCGTTGCGGTGTTCGTTGTGCGCAGCCAGGCGCGGGAAGAGGATGATCGGCTTGTTGTATTTGCGGGCCGTCAGGATCGAGCCGATGCCCGCGTGCGAGACCAGCACCCGCGCCGAGGTGATCTTGGTCTCGAAGTCGCGCGGCGGCAGGTTTTCCTGGAAGGTGAAGTTGCGCGGCGACAGCGTGCTCTTGCCGATCTGGCCGAACACTTCCTCGCCGGTGTCGGGCGCAACGCGGTCGACGATGTCGACCAGGCGGTCGAAGGGCAGCTGGGTGCCGACGGTCAGCAGGATCACAGGACGCTCCCGTAGTATTTCGGCCCCTTGGCGCTGGCCAGCTGGCTCCACTGGGTGATCCAGAGGTTGGCGACGTAGCCGGCCATCTTGCCGCTCATCGACAGCCGCTCGGAGTTGGCGATGCTGTCCACCCAGACGCCCCGGGCGCCGAAGACGCGGCCGATGACGATGGCCAGCAGACCCGGCGCGGCGCCGGTCGAGATAATCACATCGGGCCGTTCGGTCCGGATGATCGAAAGCAGATCCCTCATGCAGCGAAGATTTGCCCCGATATTGTCCCGGTTACAGTCCGGTACGACATAGGCTTTCTCGACGCCCGACTTCTCAGCCAAACCGGGCAAAGTCGTGACGAACACCGGATCGGCGCCTTTGAAGGCGTCACGGATCATCATCATCTGCTCCCAGTGGCCGCCACTGGAGCAGACCGCCAGAACCTTGGGCTTTTTGACGCTACGCTGTGCGGTCATGACTTCAGATCCATTGTGCAGTTCGCGACGCCGCATTCAGTTCGAGGCATTCAGTCTAGGCTGGCAGTCCACGCAGGCGGCCCAGGCGCGCGCGATCGGCGGCGTTCACCGCCATCGCCGCACTCCGGATGCGTTTCCCCCTGGGATTTTTTCTGGATCGCCGGCCCGGCCCCGCCGCCCGAGGGGCGGCGGAGACGCGGACCTTCCCGCCTAGTTCGGGACGACGTCCATCTGGCGCTCGTCTGCCTTGAGACCCGCGCCTTCGCCGCCCTCGGCCGCAGCCCCGCGCCCCACCGAGGCGTAGGTAAAGCCGTGGCGGACCATTTCGTGGGGCT
>NZ_JBMDIW010000037.1:0-48291 GCF_057808875.1 Caulobacter sp. FG7 | reverse complement strand
CGAGCACCCCCAGCACCATCGCGCCGACGATCAGATAGGCGAAGCGTTTGTTCATGAAGGAGCCTTTGCGCACGCGGCGAACGCGCCGGGCGCCGCCTGGGCGTCCGTGAAGCGCGTGGATTTTGGGAAAGAAAAGGACAGCGGGCGCAGCGAGGCCGGCCCGGCGGTGTCGGGAGCGCTAAAGCGCGAAGATCAGGATGCGGCGGCCTTCTGCAGGCGCTCGTAGCGGCTCAGCAGCCGCTCCCAGGTGACGCGCTTGATCGGCTCGCCACGACGCAGCTTGGTCCAGGTCGTCTCGCTGATGCCGTAGACGTTGTTGAGGTGCTCGCGGGTGATGGCGGGCAGGCGGCTCTTCAATCGCTCGAAATGTTCGGCGGGGATCTGGATCACGTCCGGCATGGCGGTCCCGTAGCTCTGTTCAGGAGGCCGACATGAGCGGCCCGCATCTATCAAGACGCAGGCCATCGGCGTTTCCTCACGTCCGAAAGCAAAAATTTTTCCCGTTACCAATCCGTGACTTGGCTCTGCGGCAAAAAGTTGTCGGGAAGGTGTGGGTTCCGAAACAGGCTGCGTCTTGAGGATCGGAAGCGCGAGGGGCGCGACCCAATCCAAAGGGGATGCAAGTATGCGATCGAGGACCTTGAAGCGGATGATGGCCGGCGGCTGCGCGTATGGCGCGCTGATGCTCGGCGTCGCCCACGCCCAGGAGGCCGCCGCTCCCGAAGAGCCTCAGGCCGTCGAGGCCGTGGTCGTCACCGGCTCGCGCATCGCCCGCCAGGACTATGTGGCCAACAGCCCGATCCAGACCGTCGGCGCCGCCGCCATCGAGGCCACCGGCCAGGTGACGGTCGAGAAGGCCCTGTCGCAGATGCCGCAGTTCACCGGCTCGTTCGGCCAGGGCAACACCGGCTCGACCAGCACGGGCCTGAACGGCGGCCAGTCCTACGCCAGCCTTCGCGGCCTGGGCGCCAAGCGCACCCTGATCCTGCTCGACGGCCGCCGCCTGCAGCCGTCCAACCCCGACGGTTCGGTCGACCTCAACATCATCCCCGAAGCCCTGATCGAGAACGTCGAAGTCATCACCGGCGGCGCCTCCACCGCCTACGGCTCGGACGCCACCGCCGGCGTCGTCAACTTCAAGCTCAAGCGCAGCTTCAACGGCCTGACCGCCGACGCCCAGTACGGCATCTCCGAGAAGGGCGACGCCGAGTCGTTCCGCTTCTCGATCACCGGCGGCTCGGACTTCGCCGAGGGCAAGGGCCGGGCGGTGCTGTCGTTCGACTACACCAACCGTGACCGCGCCCTGCAGAGCGCCCGCGACTACTACATCTTCCGCACCTCGGCCCCGGGCCTGTCGACCATCCCGCAGGGTACGGTGCTGTTCGGCGCCAACCTGCCGACCCTGGCCTCGATCAACAGCCTGTTCCAGGGCAGCTACGGCACCGCCGCCCTGACCGGCAACGCCGCCGGCCGCTACACCGGCCAGATCGGCTTCAACACCGACCAGACCCTGTTCTCGACCTCGGGCGTGCCGGTCCTGAACTTCCGCGACCCGCAGACCGACAACGCCTACATCGTCAACGCCAACGCCGCCGGCACCTCGCAACAGGTGAACTTCGGCTACAACGGCAGCTCGATGCAGTCGGACCTCGACCGATATGCCGTCTTCGCCAAGGTCGACTACGACCTGACCGACAGCATCAAGTTCTTCTCCCAGTTCACCTTCACCGACTACGTCTCGGTGGGCGTCTCGAACCCGACCCTGGCCTCGAACGTCTACGGCCTGACCGTGCCGGTCACCAACCCGTTCGTCCCGACCGACTTCCGTCCGATCCTGGCCTCGCGCCCGACCCCGAACGCCGCCTTCACCTTCTACAAGGCGCTCGATATCCTGGGTCCGCGCGTCCAGAAGTATAGCTACGACGTCTTCCAGTTCACCAACGGCCTGTCGGGCGAGACCGGCTTCAAGGACTGGACCTGGGACGGCTACGTCTCGTTCAGCCGCGCCAAGTTCGACAACGAGCAGACCGGCGGCGCCAGCGCCAGCGCCATCTCGCGCCTGCTCAACAGCCCGACGGGCGGCACGGAATACTGCGCCGGCGGCTGGAATCCCTTCGGCAACCTGACGCCGTCGGCCGAGTGCGCGCGCTACATGTCGCGCCGCACCCTGAACCAGAACACCCTCGAGCAGCGCATGGTCGAGGTGAACGTGTCGGGTTCGCTGTTCGACCTGCCGGCCGGCACGGTGAAGTTCGCCGCCGGTACGGACTATCGCTCGAACGAATACACCTTCACCCCCGACAGCCAGCTGAACCAGCCCGACGGCACCAGCGACATCCTGGGCTACAGCGTGCTGCGCGACGCCGCCGGCTCGGTCGACACCTACGAGGTCTACGGCGAACTGCTGGTGCCGATCGTCAAGGACCTGCCCTTCGTGCAGGAGTTCAACCTCGACCTGGGCTACCGCTATTCCGACTACAGCTCGGTGGGCGGGGTGCAGACCTACAAGGCCGACTTCGACTGGAAGATCGTCGAGCCGGTCCGTCTGCGCGGCGGCTACAACCGCGCCATCCGCGCCCCGAGCGTCGGCGAGCTCTATGCGCCGGTCTCGACCGGTTCGGTGGCCATCGGCACGGCCTCGGCGACCACCACCAACGGCGATCCCTGCGACGTGCGCTCGTCGTGGCGGACGGGCGCCAACGCCGCGGCCGTGCGCAGCCTCTGCCTGGCGCAGGGCGTGCCGACCGCGATCATCGACAGCTACCAGCTGGGCACGGCCCAGGTGTTCGCCCTCACCGGCGGCAACCCGGACCTGCAGGAAGAAACCGCCGACACCTACTCGTTCGGCGCGGTGCTGCGCTCGCCGTTCGAGAACCCGCTGTTCAGCCGTCTGACGGCCTCGATCGACTGGTACGACATCAAGGTGAAGGACGCGATCGGCAGCCTGTCGATCGTCAACGCCTTCCAGTTCTGCTTCAACTCGGGCGGCTCCAACCCGACCTATGACGCCAGCAACTACTACTGCTCGCTGCTGACCCGCAACTCGGCCAGCGGCGTGCCGACCAACCCCGTCCAGCCGCTGCTGAACCTGGGCCAGTTCCAGACCACCGGCGTCGACGTGCAGGTCGACTGGAGCTTCGACTTCGCCGACAGCGCGCTCGACATGATCCCGGGCTCATTCGCCCTGAACGTGGCCCTGGGCTACACCGACAAGTTCAAGATCCAGAACCTGCCGGGCGCGCCGGTCTACGACTATGTCGGCACCATCGGCACGGGCGTGGAAAGCACCGCCGGCACGGCTCACCCGAAGTGGAAGTCGGTGACCTCGGGCACCTACACCTGGGGTCCGGCGAGCCTGGGCCTGCGCTGGCGCTGGATCGAGGCCATGGAGAACTCGGCCAAGGTCGTCACCCCGACCAGCACCTCGCGCGGCGTGAAGGCCTACAACGCCTTCGACCTCAACGGCCGCGTCGAGCTGCCTTGGGACACCGCCCTGCGCTTCGGCGTCAACAACCTGTTCGACAAGGCTCCGCCGCAGGTGGGCGACACCGAGGGCAACTACGACCCGCAGAACTACGACGTGCTCGGCCGCTCCTACTACGTGGGCATCCGCAAGCGCTTCTAGTCGAAGCTTGAAGCCAACCCGGGCGCGCTTCTCCCCCTTTGCGCGCCCGGCGCTCGCCGCCCAGTCAGCCCCGGCGGCGGCGAGGAAGGGCGCTGGTCTTGGCGGACCGGCGCCCTTTTCGCGTTCAGTGGATCAGCAGTCCCGCCGCGGCCGCCACAAGCCCGCCGGCCCCCAGGGCCAGGGCCCCGAGGATCGGCCAGGGCGAGACGGGCGCCGGCGGGTCCCAGCTGGTGATCTCGGCGTCGACGGCGCGGACGGCCTCGAAGGCGTCACGGCGGCGCGGATGGGCCACCCAGGTCTCGAACTCCTCGCGGTCGCCTTGCCCGGCGTCCGGCGAGCGCAGGCGCTCGAGCCAGGCGGCGGCTTCGCGGAGGTCGTCTTCGGTTCGGGTCATGCACACACTCCTGACTGCGATCATGCGGGCTGGTGTTGCGTGCGTGTTTCGCGTGGGATGGCTCGGGATATCGCCCGACGCCTCCGACCCTCCGCTCCCAAAACAGATGCGCCATCAGGCTGCGGCGGCGGTTTCGTCAAACCGCAACCTTGCCGCAACACTGCCGAAACCGAGAGCCGCCATGCCCCGGCTTCAATTGGCTAGGCGCGTGGGGCGTGCTCATGGATTTCCTGGAGCAGACAAGGTTTCACAGCGGCGTTTGCGACGAACTGGAGGCCGCCATGGCCGCCGGCCAGAGCGTCGACGCCGCCGCCGTGCGGGCCGAGCGGACCTGCGCCGCCGGCCAGTGGCTGCACGGCGAGGGCCACCGGCTCATGCCCGGCAGCCACCTGCATCTGCACTGCCTGGAGGCGCATCGCGACTTCCACCGCATCGCCGGCCAGGTGGCCGACCAGATCAATCGCGGCGCGGTCGCCGACGCGCGCCGCGCGATCCGCAACGGCGGGGCGCTGGCCGGCGCCAAGGCCGAACTCGCCGCCGCCCTCCGCAAGCTGCGCATCGCGATGGAAGCCCCGGCGGGCTAGGGGGCGAAACCTCGTCCTGCGACAGGCTCAGGATGAGGTTTTTCATCGTTGGCGCCTGAACTGGTCCTCTTCCTGAGCTTGTCGAAGGACGAGGACCCCACTGCGTCCAGCTTCTACTTGGCCTCCACCCCCGTCCAGCCGCCGCCGATCGCCTGGACCAGCGCCACGGCCGCGGTCTGGCGCGACACGCGGGCGCTGGCCAGGTCGCGACGGGCCGACAGGGCCGAGGCCTGGGCGGTGACGACGTCGGTATAGGCCACCTGGCCGGCGCGATACTGGTTCAGCAGCATCTGCTCGGTCTGGTCGGCGGCCTTGGAGGCGGTTTCCAGGAGGGCGTACTGGCGCCCGAGCACCCGCACCGCCGTCAGCTGGTTCTCGACGTCCTGGAAGGCGGTCAGCGCGGTCTGGCGGTAGTTGGCGGCGGCCGCGTCGTACGAGGCGCGGGCCTGGGCGACCTGGGCCTTGCGGGCGCCGGCGTCGAACAGGGTCTGGGCCGCCGACAGCCCCAGCGACCAGGTGTTGGCAGAGGCCGAGAAGAGGTCGCCCAAGACACTGGCGGTCGAACTGCCCGAACCGCTGAGGGTGAAGGTTGGGAAGTAGGCTGCGCGGGCCACGCCGATCTGGGCGTTGGCGGCGGCCACGCGACGCTCGGCGGCGGCGACGTCGGGGCGGCGCTCCAGCAGGGCCGAGGGCAGGCCGACGGGGATCTCCGGCACGGCGGCGGTCCAGTTCGGATCGGCGGCGACGCGGAAGCTGCTGGCCGGTTGGCCGACCAGCACGGCGATGGCGTTCTCGTAGGTGGCGCGGGTCTGGGTCAGGCCCTCCAGGCTGGACTGGGCGTTGGCCAGGGTGGTCTGGGCCTGCAGCACGTCCGAGCGCGGGGCGATGCCGGCGTCGTAGCGGTTCTGGGTGATCTTCAGGGCGCGCTGGTAGCCGTCGACCGTGGCCTGGACGAGGGCGATCTCGATGTCGCTCTGGCGCAGGCCCAGATAGCTTACCGCCAATTCTCCCTGGGCCGACAGCTGGGCGGCGGCCAGGTCGGCGGCGCTGGCCTGGGCGCTGGCGTTGGCGTTGCCGATCGAGGCGCGGATGCGGCCCCAGACGTCGGGCTCCCAGCTGGCGCCGATGCTGGCGGCATAGCGCTTGGTGTCGCCCGAACTGGTGGCCCCGCCCGCGCCCGGCGCGCTGCTGGTCCCGCCGCCGCCCGAGCGCGTGCCCGAACCCGACAGGTCGATGCTGGGGAACAGCGAGGCGCGCTGCTCCTTCACCAGGGCGCGGGCCTGGCGATAGGCGGCCTCGGCGGCGGCGATGGTCTGGTTGTCCACCTTCACCCGCTCGGCCAGGGCGTTCAGCTGGGCGTCGCCCAGCAGGGTCCACCAGTCGCCGCGATCCAGGTGGTCGGACGGCGTGGCGGCCTTCCAGCCATCCATCGCCTTCCAAGTGGCGGGCGTCGGCGAGGAAAGCTTGGGCGTCTCGTAGGCCGGCGTCGTCGAGCAGGCCGCAATGAGGGCGACGAGGGGCAGGGCGGTCAGGAAGCGGGCGGTCATCGGGCGGGCTCCGGCGGGGCGGGCATGTGGGTCAGGTCGCGCTCGTCCTTGCGCCGCTTGCCGCGCAGGCGGTCCATGTAGACGTAGACGACCGGGGTGGTGATGAGGGTCAGCAGCTGGCTGGCGATCAGGCCGCCGATGATGGTGATGCCAAGCGGCCGGCGCAGCTCGGCGCCTTCGCCAAAGCCGATGGCCAGGGGCAGGGCGCCCAGGGCCGCGGCCAGGGTGGTCATCAGGATCGGGCGGAAACGCAGGAGGCTGGCCTCGCGCACCGCCTCGATCGCCGTCAGGCCCCGGCCGCGCTGGGCCTCCAGGGCGAAGTCGATAATCAGGATGGCGTTCTTCTTGACGATGCCCAGCAGCAGGAACACCCCGATCAGGGCGATGATCGAGAACTCCATGCCAAACAGCAGGAGGGCCAGCACCGCCCCGACGCCGGCGGCCGGCAGGGTCGACAGCACCGTCACCGGGTGGACGTAGCTCTCGTAGAGGATGCCCAGCACAATGTAGATCGCCACGATGGCCGCCGCGATCAGGAACGGCTGCTGCTTCATCTGCTCGTTGTAGCTGCGGGCGCTGCCCTGGAAGCTGCCGCGCACGCTGGTCGGCAGGCCGATGTCGGCCTCGGCCTGGGTGATGGCGGCCTGGGCCTGGGACAGCGACACCCCGTCGGGCAGGTTGAACGATACGGTGGTCGCCAGTTCGCCGTTCTGGTGGTTGACGCTGGTCGGGGTGGCGTTCTGGCTCACGCTGGCGATGGCCGTCAGCGGCGTCATCGGCGTGGCCGAGGTGTTCAGCGTCGAGCCGGTCGAGGCGTCGCGCTGCGAGGGATTGACCGACGCCCCGCTGGTGCTGGCCGCCGTGGTCGTCCCGCTGGTCGAGGTCGGCACATAGACGTCGTTCAGCGCCTCGGGGCCCTGGGCGAACTTCTGGTCCCACTCCAGGATCACGCCGTACTGGTTGACGTCCTCGTAGATGGTGCCGACCTGGCGCTGGCCGAAGGCGTTGTAGAGCGCGTTGTCCACCGCCCGAGGCGTGACCCCCATGCGCGAGGCGCTGTCGCGGTCGATCGTCACCAGGGTCTCGACGCCGTTTTCCGACTGGTCGCTGTCGACGTCGGTCATGACGTCGGAGTGTTCCTTCATCGCCCCGGCCAGCTTCGGCGCCCATTCCTTCAGGGCGGCGCTGGAGTCGCTGGTCAGAGTGTATTGGTAGGTCGAATTGCTCGACCGGCCGCCCATGCGCACGTCCTGCACGGGGTTGAGGAAGATCGACAGGCCGGTGACCTTCTGCAGCTGCGGCCGCAGGCGGGCGATGACGGCGCTGCCCTTCTCGTTGCGCTCCTTCATCGGTTTCAGATTGACGAACATGAAGCCGCCGCCCGCGCGATTGCCGCCGGTGAAGC
Organism: Caulobacter sp. FG7; assembly: GCF_057808875.1. Lineage (NCBI taxonomy): Bacteria > Pseudomonadati > Pseudomonadota > Alphaproteobacteria > Caulobacterales > Caulobacteraceae > Caulobacter > Caulobacter sp. FG7. The sequence goes on along the minus strand of NZ_JBMDIW010000037.1, from coordinate 40,736 downwards.
CGACCACGGTGTCGACGGCGGGGTCCTTGCGGATGATGTCGACCACGGTCCGCAGCTTGGCCTGCATGGCCTGGGACGAGACGCTTTCGTCGGCGCGCATGCCGGCCATCAGCTGGCCACTGTCCTGCTGCGGGAAGAAGCCCTTGGGCACGGCGATGTAGAGCCAGACGGTCATGCCGATGACGGCGACCAGCACGACCATCACCAGCGGCTTGGCGTGCAGGGCCCAGTCCAGCGTGTGGGCGTAGGTCGACTGGATCCTGTCGAACATCCGCTCGAAGAAGCGGGCGATGGGCCCTTCCTTGTGGCCTTCGGGGCGCGCCTTGAGCAGGTAGGCGCACATCATCGGCGTGGTCGTCAGGCTGATGACCAGCGAGATCAGCACCGCCGCCGACAGGGTGACGGCGAACTCGCGGAAAAGGCGCCCCACCTGGCCGCCCATGAACAGCAGGGGGATGAACACCGCCACCAGCGAGACGCTGATCGACAGCACGGTGAAGCCGACTTCGCGCGCCCCCAGCACGGCGGCCCTGAAGCGGTCCATGCCCGCCTCGATGTGGCGCTGGGTGTTCTCGAGCACCACGATGGCGTCGTCGACCACGAAGCCGGTCGCCACCGTGATGGCCATCAGGGAGAGATTGTTCAGCGAGAAGCCCATCAGGTACATCACGCCGAAGGTGCCCAGCAGCGAGACGATGGTCGCCGCCGTCGGGATGAAGGTCGCCCGGGCGCTGCGCAGGAAGGCGCTGACCACCAGCACCACCAGCACGATCGAGATCAGCAGGGTGACCTCGATCTCGTGCAGCGAGGCGCGGATCGAGTTGGTGCTGTCGCTGGCCACCTGCACCTTGATGTCGGCGGGCAGCTGTTCGCGCAGCTCGGGCAGGGCGGCGCGCACGCTGTCGACGGTCTGGATGATGTTGGCGCCCGGCTGGCGGGTGATCAGCACGATGATGGCCGGCTTGCCGTTGAACAGGCCCAGGGTGCGAGTGTCGGCGACGCTGTCGGTGACGCTGGCCACGTCCGACAGCTTGACGCCCGCGTCGCCCCGCCAGGCGACCAGCAGGCCGGCATAGTCGGCCGCCTTGCGGCCGCTGCTGGAGGTGTAGATCTGGAAGCGCTTGCCGTCGCCCTCGACCGCGCCCTTGGGGCGGTTGGCGTTGGCCGACTGGATGGCCGCGCGCACGTCCTCCAGGCTGACCCCGTACTTGTTGAGCAGGAACGGATTGACCGAGATCCGCACGGCCGGCAGCGAGCCGCCGCCGATCTCGACGTCGCCCACGCCCTGCACCTGCGAGACGCGCTGCGAGACGATGTTGGACACCGCGTCGTAGATCTGGCCGGGGGTCTTGGTGTCGGATGTCAGGGCCAGGATGATCACCGGCGAGTCCGACGGGTTCATCTTGCGATAGGTCGGGTTGCTGCGCAGCGTGGCGGGCAGGTCGGCGCGGGCGGCGTTGATGGCCGCCTGCACCTCGCGGGCGGCGCCGTCGATCTTGCGGTTGAGGTCGAACTGCAGGGTCACCCGGGACGAGCCCGACGAGCTTTGCGAGGTCATCTCGTTGACGCCGGAGATCACGCCCAGGCGCCGTTCCAGCGGCGTGGCCACGCTGGAGGCCATGGTCTCGGGGCTGGCGCCCGACAGGCTGGCCGACACCGAGATGGTCGGATAGTCCACCTCCGGCAGCGGCGAGACCGGCAGCACGAAGAAGGCGAAGACGCCGGCCAGGGCCAGGCCGATGGTCAAGAGGACCGTGGCCACCGGTCGGCGGATGAAGGGCGCCGACAGGTTCATGACGGCAGCCCCGGCAGCGGCTGGTCGACGCGATCCTCGTCGCGGCGCTTCCTGCCCGAGGGCGCGATGCGGTCGAAGGCGAGGTAGACGACGGGCGTCGTGAACATGGTCAGGAGCTGGCTGACCAAGAGGCCGCCGAAGATGGCGATGCCCAGCGGACGGCGCAGTTCGGCGCCTTCGCCAAAGCCCAGCATCAGCGGCACGGCGGCGAACAGGGCCGCCAGCGTAGTCATCAGGATCGGGCGGAAGCGCAGGATGGCGGCCTGGAAGATGGCCTCCTCCGGCGACTTGCCCTCGTTGCGCTCGGCCTCGATGGCGAAGTCGATCATCATGATCGCGTTCTTCTTGACGATGCCGATCAGGAGGATGATGCCGATGATCCCGATCACGCCCAGGTCATGGCCGGTCAGCCACAGGGCCAGCAGGGCGCCGACGCCGGCCGAGGGCAGGGTCGACAGGATGGTCAGCGGGTGGATGTAGCTCTCGTAGAGCACGCCCAGCACGATGTAGACGCAGACCACGGCCGCCAGGATCAGCCACAGCTGGTTGGACAGCGAGTTCTCGTAGGCCCCGGCGGCGCCCAGGAAGGTGTGGGTCACCGACGAGGGCATGGCGATGTCCTTCATCGCTGCGCGGATCTCGTCGACGGCGTGGCCCAGCGAGACGCCCGGCGCGGTGTCGAAGCCGATGGTGGTGGCCGGGAACTGGGCCACGTGGGTCACCTGCAGCGGCGACTGCTGCTCCTTGATGGTCGAGAAGGCCGCCAGCGGCGCAGGCGACCCGCCGCCGGTGCGCAGGTTCAGGTTCCCCAGCGACGCCGGGTCGGTCAGCAGGCCGGGCTTGGCCTCCAGGATCACGCGGTACTGGTTGGTCTCGGTGAAGATCGTCGAGACGATCCGCTGGCCAAAGGCGCTGTAGAGAGCGTCGTCGACGTCCGAGGCGGTGATCGAAAGCCTCGCGGCTGTGTCGCGGTCGATATCGATATAGGCCGCAGCCCCGGTGGCCGAGGCGTCGCTGTAGATGTTGCGCACGGCCTTCACGCTGGCCAGCTTCTCGGACAGCTTGCCGGCCCATTCCTTGACGGTGGCGGTGTCGGCGCCTTCCAGCGACAGGCGGTACTGGGTCGGACCGCTCTCGGCGTCGATGGTCAGGTCCTGGGTGGGCTGGAGATAGAGGGTGACGCCCGGCACGCCGGCCACGCGCTCGCGCAGCCGCTGCATGATCTTCTCCTGCGAGCCCTTGCGGTCGCCCTTCAGGTTGATCTGCATCTGGCCGGTGTGGAGCATGCTGTTGTTGGCCCCGTCGACGCCGATGAACGACGCCACGCTGGCCACGGCCGGGTCCTCGAGGATCGCCGCGGCCGCCTGCTGCTGCAGGCCGGCCATGCGCTCGTACGACACCGACTGCTCGACCTCGGTGCGGGCCTGCAACTGGCCGGTGTCCTGGGTCGGGAACAGGCCCTTGGGGATGACCATGTAGAGCACGCCGGTCAGCACCAGGGTGGCGACGGCGACGACCAGGGTGGCCTTCTGGCGGGCCATGACCCAGGCGAGCGCGGTCTCGTAGCGGGCCTCGATACGCTCGAAGACCTGCTGGGCCTTGCGGCCGACGCGGCCCGGCTTGTCTTCCTCGTGGCTCTTCAGCCAGCGGGCCGACAGCATCGGCGTCAGGGTCAGGGACACCACGGCCGAGATCAGGATGGTGATGGCCAGGCTGACGGCGAACTCGCGGAAGAGGCGCCCCACCACGTCGCCCATGAACAGCAGCGGGATCAGCACCGCGATCAGCGAGATGGTCAGCGAGATGATGGTGAAGCCGATCTCGCGCGCGCCCTTCAGGGCGGCCTGCATCGGTTTCTCGCCCTTCTCCATGTGGCGGATGATGTTCTCGATCATCACGATGGCGTCGTCGACGACGAAGCCGGTGGCGATGGTCAGGGCCATCAGGGAGAGGTTGTTGAGCGAGTAGCCCAGCAGGTACATCACCCCGCACGAGCCGATCAGCGAGATCGGCACGGCCAGGCTGGCGATGATCGTCGCCCGCATGGAGTGCAGGAAGAAGAAGATCACCAGCACGACCATCACCACGGCAAGGATCAGCTCCAGCTCCACGTGGTGGACCGAGGCGCGGATGCCGGTGGTGCGGTCGGCCAGCACCTCGACCTTCAGAGTGGCGGGCAGGCCGGCCTGAAGCTCGGGCAACTTGGCCTTGATGGCGTCGACGGTCTTGATGACGTTGGCGCCGGGCTGGCGCTGGACGTTGACGATGATCGCCGGGGTCTTGCCGGCCCAGGCGCCCAGGCGGGTGTTCTCGGCGCTCTGCACGACGCTGGCCACGTCGCGGATGCGGATCGGGGCCTCGTTCTTGTAGGTGACGATCAGATTCAGATAGTCGTCGACCGTCAGCAGCTGGTCGTTGGCGTTGATGGTGTAGGTGCGGGTGGGGCCGTCGAAGCTGCCCTTGGCGCTGTTGGCGTTGGAGTTGTCGATGGCGCTCTGCAGTTCGGCCAGGGTCAGGCCGTATGAGGCCATGGCCTGGGTGTCGGCCTGGATGCGGATCGCCGGCTTCTGGCCGCCGCTCAAGCTGACCAGGCCCACGCCCGAGACCTGGCTGATCTTCTGGGCCAGGCGCGTGTTGACGAGGTTCTGCACTTCGGTCAGCGGCAGGGTGTCGGACGTGATCGACAGGGTCAGCACCGGCGCGTCGGCCGGGTTGACCTTGGCGTAGACCGGCGGAGCGGGCAGGTCGGCCGGCAGCAGCGAGTTGGCCGCGTTCATCGCCGCCTGCACTTCCTGCTCGGCGACGTCGAGGGTTTCACCCAGGTTGAACTGCAGGGTGATGACGCTGGCCCCGGCCGTGCTGACCGAGCTCATGCGCGCAAGCCCCGACATCTCGCCCAGCTGGCGTTCCAACGGGGCGGTGACGGTCTGGCTCATCACCTCGGGGCTGGCCCCCGGATAGAGCGTCTGCACCTGGATGGTGGGATAGTCGACCTGCGGCAGGGCCGACAGCGGCAGCAGCCTGAAGCCGACCAGGCCGGCCAGCACGATGGCCGCCATGAACAGGGCCGTGGCGACCGGCCGCTGGATGAAGGGGCGCGAGGGGTTCATCGACCGTCCGCCGGCTTACTCGGGACGCCGGCGGCCTTCACCGCCGCCAGGAGGCGCGCCTTCCGGACGCTTGCCGCGCTGACCCTTCTCGCCGCGCTGGCCGCCCTGGCGCTGGGCGGCCTGGCCCGGCAGCTGCACCTTGCCGCCCTCGGTCAGGCGGTCGCCGCCCTCGGTTATGACCTTGTCGCCGACGGCGAGGCCTTGCGTGATCGCCACCTGGGTGGTGGTCGACTGGCCGGTCGTGACCTTGGTCTTGGTGACGGTCTGGTCGTCCTTCAGCTTCCAGACGAAGGCGCCGTCCGAGCCCTGGCGCACGGCGGTGGCCGGCACGACCACGGCGTCCTTTAGGGTGTCGAGCTGGATGCGGACATTGACGAACTGGCTGGGGAACAGCTTGCCGCCGGTGTTGGGGAAGCGGGCCTTGCCCTTCACGGTGCCGGTGCCGGTGTCCACGAGGTTGTCGAGCGTCGAGAACGTGCCCTGGTCCAGGGTGTTGGTGCGGGTGCGGTCCAGCACCGTGACGGGCAGGGTGGCTCCGCCGAACACCCGCTGCGAGATCCGCGGCACGTCGTCCTGCGGGACGGTGAATTCCACGTCGATCGGCGACAGGGTGGTGATCACCGCAACCCCGCTGGCGTCGCCCGAGGCGACGTAGTTGCCGACATCGACGACGCGCAGGCCCACGCGGCCGCTGACCGGGGCGGTGATGCGCGAGAAGCCGACATTGAGCCGGGCCGTGCCGACCGCGGCCCGGTCGCTCATCACCGTGCCTTCCATCTGCTTGACCGTGGCGGCCTGGGTGTCGACCTCCTGGCGGGCGATGGAGTCCTGCTCCAGCAGGGTCTGGTAGCGCTTGAGGGTCAGGCGGGCGACGGCCAGCTGGGCCTCGTCGCGGGTCAGGTTGCCCTGCGCCTCCATCAGCGCCATCTGGAACTGCCGCTGGTCGATCTGCACCAGGGTCTGGCCGGCCTGGACCATCTGGCCCTCGCGGAACAGCACCTGGGTGATGACGCCCGAGACCTGCGGCTTGACGGTGACGGTCGCCGCTGGCGTGACGGTGCCCAGCGCCTCGACCACCACCGGCAGGTCTGTCTTGGCCGCCGTCGCCACCGCCACGGTGCTGGCCGGGCCGCGACGACCGCCGCCGCCCGGGCCGCCGGGACCGCCGGGGCCGCCCGGACCCGTGTCGCCGCCGCCGCCGTTCAGTAGCGTCCAGGCCAGGACGCCCACGCCCGCCAGGGCGGCCAGGGCGACGGCGCCGCCGATGATCCGCGCCCGGCGGCTGGGCTTGCGGACGGCGAGGGACGGGCGGGGATCGGTCATGGACGGCCTCTGGGCGCGGACTGGCGGCGACGAAGATGGTCGAAAACGCCGTCGTCCCTGGAGGACCCCGGCGGAAGCTTAAGCGATGCACGAAAAGTCGGGTCGCCGACCCTGGCGACCCGACGCTCAAGCTAAACTGCTAGAGGCGGCATTTGATCCATCGGCCGCCCTGGCCGCGATACGCGTCGCGCTTGACGTCGTAGGAGCGGTACTTGGCCTTGCAGGCGCGCACGTGGCGCTGTTGCTTGGTTTCCTTGCCCGGCTTGGCCTGCTCGTGGCGCGGCGCCGGCGTGTCGTGACGGTCGTGGCCCTGGGCGAGCACGGGGGTGGACAGGGCGAGGGCGCCGAGGGCGAGCGCGGTGACGACGACTTTCATGTCGATCTCCAGTGTATTGGGATCGACTGGCTAACAACGTCACGTCGCGACGATGTTGCGGCTTTGAAACGGCTTTCGGCGAACTTGCAACACGCCGTGGCGGGAGTTGGGCAGGCGTGCGGAAACCCTCTCTCAAAGAGAGAGGGATCTACCCCCGGATCAGCGCCTCGCGCTCGGCGGGCGTCAGGGGGCGCCAGCGGCCTTCGGGCAGGTCGCCCAGCTCGATCGGGCCGACGCGGTGGCGAAACAGGTCGATGACGTCCAGTTCGACGAGATCGCACATCCGGCGGATCTGGCGGTTGCGGCCTTCGGTCAGCACGAAGCGCAGGGTCTCCTGGCCCAGGCGGTCGACGACGGCGCGCTTGAGCTTGCGGCCGTCGAGTTCGAGGCCGTGGCGCAGCCAGTCGATCTTCTCGCGGGTCAGTTCGCCGCGAACGCGGACGCGGTACTCCTTCTCCAGCGTCGACTCCGGGCCGATCACCGCCTTGGCCACCACGCCGTCCTCCGAGAGGATCAGCAGACCGCGCGAGTCCATATCCAGCCGCCCCACCGGCGCCAGCTTGCTGTCGCGGCCGGGCACGGGGCCGGGCTGGCCGAACTGGGCGGCCTTGGTCAAAAGGCGCACGGCCGGGATCTGCTCGCCCTCGGGCTGGGACGAGACGATGCCCACCGGCTTGTGGATCATCACCGTCATGGCCGCGCCGAGCTTGGCGGTCGCGCCGTCGTTCAGCACCAGGGTCTGGCCGGGCTGGATCTTGCGGCCGGCGTCTTCCACCACCTCGCCGTCGATCGTCACCAGGCCCTGGCCGATCAGGGCCTCGGCCTCGCGGCGCGAGCAGACCCCGCTCTGGGCCAGCCACTTGTTGACGCGCTGAGGCTCGGCCTCGTCGTAGGTGCGGGTCCAGGCCATGGGATCAGTCGGCTTTCGGGGGATAGGCGTGGGTCTGGCCGCGCGGGTCTTCGACCGCGCCGTCGTCCAGATAGTTGGGACCGATCGGAACCTTGCCGTGGCCGTCGGGGATGTCGAGCACGTAGGTCGGCTGGCACAGGCCCGAGAACCGGCCGCGGATGGCCTTCATCAGCGCCCGGCCTTCCTCGACCGAGGTGCGCAGGTGGCTGGTGCCAGGCGCCAGGTCGCTCTGGTGCAGATAGTAGGGCTTCACCCGCGTCTCGACGAGCGCCCGCATCAGCGCGCCCAGGCTTTCGGGATCGTCGTTGACGCCCTTCAAGAGCACGGTCTGGCCGATCATCGGCACGCCCGCGTCGACCAGGCGCGCGCAGGCGGCGCGGGCGGCGGGGGTCAGTTCGCGGGCATGGTTGGCGTGCAGGGCGACATAGACCGCCTTGGAGCCCCGCTTCAGCGCCGCCACCAGTTCGGGCGTCACCGCCGCTGGATCCACGGAAGGAATACGCGTGTGGAAGCGCACGACCTTGACGTGCTCGACCGCTTCCAGCCGGTCCATCAGGTCGGCGATGCGGCGCGGCGACAGCACGAACGGGTCGCCGCCGGTGACGATCACCTCCCAGATCTGCGGGCGGGCGGCGACATAGGCGAAGGCCTCGTCCAGCTCGTCCGGCGACAGGGTCTTGAGGCCCTCGGGGCCGACCATCTCGCGCCGGAAGCAGAACCGGCAATAGACCGCGCAGGTATGGGTGGGTTTCAGCAGCACGCGGTCGGGATAGCGGTGGACGATCCCCTCGACCGGGCTGTGGGCGAAGTCGCCGATCGGGTCTTCGGACTCGGCGGGCAGGGTCGTCAGTTCGGCCTCGTCGGCCACGAACTGGCGCGCGATCGGATCGAACGGATCGGCCTCGTCGATCAGCTGCGCCATGTCGGGCGTGATGGCCACCGCGTACTGGGCGGCCACGCGCTCCAGCGCCGGCAGGCGGTCGGCGGCGACGAGTCCGGCGTCGGCCAGCGCGCTGGCGCTGCGAAGGGTCTTCTTGGCGGCGATCATGATCGCTGCGGGATATGCGCCGAACGGGCGAGGTTGGCAAATGCGGCGCCTCGCCCCGGCCCTCCGGTCAGGGTCCCGGCGTCCAGTCCGCGCCGGGGATGGTGTTGACCATCCAGGGAATGCCGAACCGGTCGGTCAGGCTGCCGTAGCCGGGCGACCAGAAGGTGGGCGCGAACGGCATGCCGACCTTGCCGCCTTCGGACAGGGCCTCGAACACCCGCCTGGCCTCGGCGGCGTCCTCGGTATGGAAGGTGACGTCAAAGCCGTTCTTGGGCTTGTCGATATTGGGAGCGAACTCGGGCGGCATGTCGGCGCCCATCAGCGACTGGTCGCCGACGTCGAGCCAGGCGTGCATCAGCCAGTCCTTGTATTTCGGATCGACCGGCATGTCGGGCGGGCCCTCGCCGAACGGAAAGGCCGAGGTGACCTTGCCGCCAAGCACCTTGGCGTAGAAATCGAAGGCCTGGCGGCATTCGCCTTGGAAGCTCAGGCTGGTGACGATCTTCATGGCGGATCTCCCATGTTCCGCTGCTGATATGCGGACCATAGGACGTTCGAGCCCGGCCGGAACCGACAATCCGCCGAGAAAAATCGTACAGTCGGCGTCGATCGCTCGTTCAGACCTCGGCCACCGGGACCCACAGCACCTCGTCGATGCGCCGCGCGCCCGTGGCCAGCAGCGCCAGGCGGTCGAAGCCCAGGGCCGAGCCCGCCGAGGCCGGCATGTGCTCCAGCGCCGCCAGGAAGTCCTCGTCGATGGGATAGCGCTCGCCATAGACGCGCTGTTTCTCGTCCATCTCGGCGATAAACCGGCGGCGCTGCTCGGCCGCGTCGGTCAGTTCGCCAAACGCGTTGGCCAGCTCCACCCCGCAGGCATAGAGCTCGAAGCGCTCGGCCACGCGCGGGTCGCCGGGCTTGGGCCGCGCCAGGGCGGCCTCGGCCGTGGGGTACTCGCATAGTATCGTGGGGCGGCCGATGCCGAGGTTGGGCTCGACCTTCTCGACGATCACACGGCTGAAGACGTCGGCCCAGGTGTCGTCGTCCGAGACCCGGACCCCGGCCGTCATGGCAGAGGCCGCCAGGGAGCCGCGATCGGTCTGGCCGCCCTCGCCGAGGCTGGCCAGCAGGTCGACGCCCGCGTGGCGCATGAAGGCGTCGGCCACCGTCAGCCGCTCGGGCGCGGCGAAGGGATCGCAGTCCAGGCCCCGGAAGCTGAACAGCTTCGTCCCCGCCGTCTCCGCCGCCAGCGCCAGCAGGGCCGCGCAGTCGTCCATCAGGGTCTCGTAGGGCTCGCCGACCCGGTACCACTCCAGCATCGTGAATTCCGGATGGTGCAGCGGCCCGCGTTCCCTGTTCCGCCACACCTTGCCCAGGCTGAAGATCCGCTGCTCGCCTGCGGCCAACAGCTTCTTGCAGGCGAACTCGGGCGAGGTGTGCAGGTGCATCTCGGCGCGCTGGCCCGTCAGGCTGATCGCTTGCGTCGAGAAGGCGTGCAGGTGCGCCTCGTTGCCGGGCGAGACCTGGAGGCAGGCCGCGTCGATCTCCAGGAAGTCGCGCTGGGCGAACCAGCTCCGCACCGCCGCCGTGATCCGGTTGCGGGCCAGCAGGAACGGACGACGGTCCTGGTGCTTGCCGGGGCTCCACCAGGGAGAAGGAGAGGGGGCTGACACTTTGGCTCTCGGCGGCTCGAAACGACGGAAGGGCTGGCGATCTAGCCCCGTTCGCTATAGAGGGGCACACGGATTCATCTGCAATATACGCGCGCGCGGTCAACGCGCCGTCGCCCGATCTTCGAGGACTCTCACGTGAAGGTAGCCGCCAGCTCGCTCCGCAAGGGCGCCGTCGTCGACATGGAAGGCAAGCTCTATGTCGTCCTGACCGTCGACAACATCCACCCGGGCAAGGGCACCCCGGTGACCCAGCTCAACATGCGCCGCATCAGCGACGGCGTTAAGGTGTCGGAACGCTACCGCACCACCGAGCAGGTCGAGCGCGCCTTCGTCGACCAGCGCAACCACACCTTCCTGTACCAGGACGGCGAGGGCTTCCACTTCATGAACCCGGAAAGCTACGACCAGCTCGTGGCCACCGAGGACGTGATCGGCGACGCCGCGCCCTACCTGCAGGAAAACATGACGGTCCAGCTGTCGACCCACAACGACGTGCCGATCGCCATCGAACTGCCGCGCACCGTGGTCCTCGAGATCGTCGAGACCGAACCGTCGGTGAAGGGCCAGACCGCTTCGTCGTCCTACAAGCCGGCCGTGCTCAGCAACGGCGTCAAGACGACCGTTCCGCCGTACATCACCGTCGGCACCCGCGTGATCATCCTGACGGAAGACAACAGCTATCAGGAACGCGCCAAGGACTGATCGTCCTTCGACAGCGTCTGAACACAGATGATCCCGGCGACCGCGAGGCCGCCGGGATTTTTCTTGGGCGCTACTCGGCCGCCGCGACCTGGGGCGGGGCGAGGCGCGACAGGGCCTCGGCCACGCCCGCGCCATAGGCCGGATCGGCTTTCGTGCAGTTGGCGATATGCCGCTGCTGGATGTCGGCGGTGGCGCCGCCCAGCGAGCGGGCGGTGTTGTCGAACAGGGCCTGCCGCTGCCCAGCGTCCATCAGCCGGAAGAGGTCGCCCGGCTGCTGGTAGTGGTCGTCGTCGACGCGGTGGTCCCAGTGGGCGGCGGCGCCCTCGATGGCCAGCGGCGGTTCGGCCATGTGCGGATGGTCGATCCATTCGCCGCGGCTGTTGGGCCAGTAGGTCGGGGTGGCGCCGAGATTGCCGTCGACCCGCATCGCCCCGTCGCGGTGATAGCTGTGATAGGGGCACTTGGGCGCGTTCACCGGGATGTGCACGTGGTTCACCCCAAGGCGATAGCGCTGGGCGTCGCCGTACGAAAACAGGCGCGCCTGCAGCATCTTGTCGGGCGAGAAGCCGATCCCCGGCACGATGTTGGCCGGCGTGAACGCCGCCTGCTCGACCTCGGCGAAGACGTTCTGGGGATTGCGGTTCAACTCGAGCACGCCGGCCTCGATCAGCGGGAACTCGCCCTTGGGCCAGACCTTGGTCAGGTCGAAGGGATTGAAGCGGAAGGCCTTGGCTTCCGCGTCGGTCATGATCTGCACGTAGAGGGTCCAGCGGGGGAACTCGCCGCGCTCGATGGCCTCGAAGAGGTCGCGCTGGCTGCTCTCGCGGTCCTTGCCGACCAGGACCTCGGCCTCGCCGTCGGTCAGGTTCTCGATCGGCTGCTGGCTGCGGAAGTGGAACTTCACCCAAACCCGCTCGTTTGCCGCGTCGATGAAGCTGAAGGTGTGGCTGCCGAAGCCGTGCATGTGGCGATAGCCGCGCGGCAGGCCGCGCTCGCTCATCACGATCGTCACCTGGTGCAGGGCCTCAGGCAGCAGGGTCCAGAAGTCCCAGTTGTTCTGGGCGCTGCGCATGCCGGTGCGCGGGTCGCGCTTAACCGCGTGGTTGAGGTCGGGGAAGCGCAGCGGGTCGCGGAAGAAGAACACCGGGGTGTTGTTGCCCACCAGGTCCCAGTTGCCTTCCTCGGTGTAGAACTTCACCGCGAAGCCGCGGATGTCACGCTCGGCGTCGGCCGCCCCGCGCTCGCCGGCCACGGTCGAGAAGCGCAGGAACACCGGCGTCTCCTTGCCCACCTCCGAGAACAGCCTGGCCTTGGTGAAGCGGGTGACGTCGCCGGTCACCGTGAAGGTCCCGTAGGCGCCCGAGCCCTTGGCGTGCATGCGGCGCTCGGGGATCACCTCGCGGTCGAAATGGGCCAGCTTCTCCAGCAGCCAGATGTCCTGCAGCAGGGCGGGGCCGCGGGGCCCGGCGGTCTCGATATTGACGTTGTCATGGACGGGCGCGCCGTTGGCGCGGGAAAAACGGGCGTCCGACATGGCGGCCTCCGACGGTGTTGCGTAGCGGCAAGACTCGCCGATGGCCCTGGTTGCGGGCTTGAACGATCGCGTCGTTCAGAAGGTGCAAGTCGCACCCCCTCCGGCCCTCCGGGCCACCTCCCCCTTTGGGGGAGCTGTCGGCGAAGCCGACTGAGGGGGTCACAAAATTCGCCGCCTCACTCTTGACCTGGTGTTACGTAATAACATTTAAGTCGCCTCGACCGTTCGCATCCGGAGTACCCCATGGCTCGCCACAACCACCTGCAACGGGGTCTCGACGGCGCTGCGATCGGCCTTTCGGGCCTGTGCCTGGTGCACTGCCTGGCCCTGCCGGCCATGGCCGCCCTGTTGCCGCTGGCCGCGAACCTGTCGCATGCCGAGTGGCTGCACCCGCTGTTCCTGGCCATGGCCGCGCCGGTCTCGGTCTTCGCCCTGGCGCGCTCGGGCAACTGGCGGCGTCCTGGCATGGTGGCCCTGGCGGTCGCCGGCCTGTCGCTGATGGCGGCCGGCGCCTTCGTGCCGATGGCCGACTGGGCCGAAGCCGCCCTGACCAGCCTGGGCGGTCTGGCCCTGGCCGGCGTCCACCTGCTGAACGCCCGCATCTGCTCCTGCGCCGAGCAGGCGGAACTGGAGCCGGCGGCTTAAGGGACAAGCGCGCTTTCGCAACGGTCGAGGCTGGGCTATCGTCGCAACCGACAAGACAGTCGCGAGGTCCGCCCATGAAGTCCGCGTCTCTCATCGCATTGGCCGCACTGGCCCTCGGCTCCGCGCCGGCCATGGCCGACAATGGCCAGGTCTTCGACTACGCCGCCCAGCAGCGGGCCTATTCCAGCGCGCTGCCGCGCGACAACGCCCGCCAGTGCTTCAACGGGGCGTTCATCGCCGGCGCCAACCGCTCGGGCGACAAGACGGTCTATGTCCAGTCCATCCAGGGCATCTACCGCCTGCGCCTGGCCAGCGACTGTGATGGCCTGAACGCCGCCGAGAAGATCAATGTTCGCTCGAGCGGCAGCGACGTGGTCTGCCCAGGCGAAACGGCTGACGTCGTGGCCAAGACCTCCGCCGGCCCGCAGCATTGCCGCGTGGCCGAGGTGCGCCGCCTGAGCGCCGACGAAGTCACGGCGCTGTCCAAGGCCAGCCGACGCTAGACGGCCTCACCGCTCGTCGAGGAACGCCGCCACCCAGAAGAACGGCGCGTTCCAGTTCACCGCCACCTCGTTCTGGGTGAAGGCGTCGATGCTGTCGGTCCAGCAGGTCTGGGCCGCGCACTTGCCTTCCATCTGCTTGGCGACCTCGTCGCTGAAGGCGGTGTTGTTGGGCCCGCCCGAGATCACGCCGGGCGGCGGGGCGGGGTACTTGCCCTTGCCCACCCAGAGGCGGTGGTGCGGATGCTTCATCGGCCGAGCGCCCCAGCCCGTCACATAGGACTGGTCCAGCGGGTTGCGGCCCAGCACGTAGTCCATGGCGTCGGCGGCGGCCTGGCGATAGGCGGCCTTGCCGGTGAAGTCGTAGGCCAGGCCCAGGATCATGGCGCGGTTCATGACCACGCCGTTCGAGCCCCAGACATAGCGCGCTCCTGCGTCCGGCAGGCGGTAGCCGGCCTGCAGGTCCTCGGCGGCGTACCTGTCGGCGGCGGCGACCACGCCGGCGCGGGCGGCGTCGCGCACCGGCGCCGGAACCTTGTCAGACAGCGCCAGCGAGATCACCCCCAGCGTCGAGGTCGAGCCCCAGCCCGGCGCCTCTGCCGGCTTGCCGGCGGTCGGCCTGTAGGGCGAGGCCTGCACGACCTCGCCGTAAGACGCTTCTCCCGTGGTCGCCCAAAGCTCGGCCGCGGCCCAGAACAGTTCGTCCGACAACTCGCCGTCGCCATAACCACCCCCGCCGTTGAACTGGCTATGGGCGTAGACTTCCGGGTTGCGCCGCGCCGCGTCGAAGGCGCTGCGGGCCACCTTCAGGCAGCGGGCCGAGAAGGCCGGGTCGACGTCCTTCCACACTCGCGCGCACTGGGCGGCGACGGCGGCCAGGTTCAGGGTCGCGCCGGTGGTCGGGTGGAACAGGTAGCGCGGCGCCGGGTCCTCGTGCGGGGCGGTCGGCACGCCGGTCCAATAGGCGTCGGTCAGCTTCTGGTGGGCCATGCCCGAGGCGTCGACCTCGGTGAGCGCCAGTTGTCCCTGACCCTGCTTGCCGATCGGCAGGGCCATGGTGGTTCCCGGCGGAACCTGCATGCGCAGCAGGAACTCCAGCTCCCAGCGGGCCTCGTCCAGCAGGTCGGAGACGCCGTTGCCGGCCTCGGGGATGCGCTGGGCGCCGTCGGCGAAGTCGGGCGTCTTGCCTCGGGCGGTCAGCCGCTCGTGATAGTTCACCAGCGTCCAGACGGCGATGCCGCCGTTGACCACGTACTTGCCGTGGTCGCCGGCGTCGTACCAGCCCTTGCTGCCGTTCAGTTCGTAGCCGCAGCCGGCCCAGACCTGGCCGCGCTGGTCCTGGCCGTTGAAGCAGGTGGCGCGGTCGGGCGCGTGGGCGGCCGGACGCGCCAGCTTGGGATCGTCGCCGTTCCTGGCCTCGATCGCGACGCCGCTGCGGTTCTGGTAGAAGAAGGCGAGAGCGTCGCGCTTGAGCCGCGCATAGGGGTGGGCGTCGATCGCGAACGGCCGGCTGGCCCGCTGGCCGACCTTCAGCCGATAGCCGTAGCCGGCCGGGGCGGCCGAGAAATCGATCTGGTGCAGGCTTTCGCCCGAGGCCGCGTCGGGGCCGACCACGCGGGTCTGGCCCTTGGCGACGACCCGGCCGTCCTTGTCTTCCAGGGTCCAGGCCAGGGGCGTCGTCGAGGTTTCCGGCAGCACCGCCAGCTTGCCTGCGCTTTCCAGTACGCCGACCTGGTTCAGGCGGATCGGCGCGATCGGTTCGGCCGCGAGGCTGGGCGAGGCGAGGGCGGCCATGGCGGTCGCCGCCAGCAGGGCGGGCATCGAACGGTGCGGCAAGGGCTTCCTCCGGGACGCGAAACAGATGGGCGTCTTTTCGCGCCCCGGCGAGACCCTAGGCGATATCTGACAGCGTTGTCACGCGTCGGTGTGGCGCGGCGGGCCCGGACGAGCCGAGCCTGGGCGAGCCGAGCCCGCCGTCGACCCTAGTAGCCCACGAACGGCAGCGAGGAGTGGTGGACGATGATCCGCAGCGCGCCCCGCTCGTCCTTCTTGAACACCCAGGTCTTGTCGACCACGGTCGGATTGCCGTCGGCGTCGCGCAACTCCAGTCGGCCCATGGTGCTGGCGACCGCGCCGTTGATCTGGATGCCGACCGGCTTGTAGGTCACGCTGCGCCACGGCAGCAGGGCGAAACCGTCGTCATAGGGATAGGCTTTGTCGTGACCGACGAAATAGGCCAGGGCGCCGACCTTGGTCGTGCGGAAGGTCTGCGGCTGGCGGGTCAGGGTCGGCTTGAACAGCACCGGGCCCAGTTGATAGCCATAGGCCTTGTCGATGAAGTCGCTGGCGACGGCCTTGGCCTTCTCGAAGTTGTTCTCGTTGCCGTCATAGGCGATCGAGATCGACACCAGGCCCTTGCCCCAGGCCTCGGTTGCGGCGATCACCTCGGCCTCCGAGACGCGCGGGGTTATCGGCTGGGCGAGGCCGGAGGCGGGCGAGGCCGCGACGGCGGCCAGGGCGGCCGCGCAGGCGATCAGGGAGCGGCGGGTGGTCAAGGTCATCGGGTCGTACCTCCGTGGAAAAGCGGCGGCCGACATGGACCGCGCGCGATGGGCTGGACGCGGACGCGGACTGGCTACTGGGTCTTTCGGGCGCGAAGGGCGCCTTCGAAGACAGGCTGGCGCCGTGGGGAGCACGGCCGCGCCGCCCGTCCGGGAACGGGCGCGCCCGCGCCGGCGTGACAGGGTGGTCGCCCCCCGAAGGCTCCGCCGGCACCTTCGGGAGAATTCATCAATTTTGCAATCTATGAATGTATTGTGCGCGGATGCACCCAGCCTCCCGCCGTCAGGCCTCTGGGCTGCTCATCCGCAGCCAGCGCACGTCGAGCTCGCCGTCCAGGTAATCGGCGCGGTCGGCCAGGAAGCTGACGATGCAGGGCTCGTCGAAGTGTTTCAGCAGTGCGGCGCGGTCGCTCCAGGCTTCGTAGAAGACGAAGAGGTCGCGGTCGGCGCGGTCGCGATGCACGTGATAGGCCACGCAGCCGGCCTCCTGGCGCGTCGGCGCGACCAGCGACACCAGCCGCGCTTCCAGCTGGTCGGCCATGCCGGGACGGGCGCGGGCCGTGCCGACCAGGGCGTAGGGCCCGGTCTCGCCGGCGTCGGGCAGGGGCGGGCCGAAGGGAGTGTTGGACATGCTGGTCCTCATAGGTATGGATATGTCCTTACCTAAAGCTCTTTGAAGGTATGGATCAATCCTTACCTTTGTCATGGATGTCCGATGCCCGACGCCGAAGGCCACCCCAAACCCGAGGAAATGCAGCTGGGCGCGCTGCTGGCCGCCCTGGCCGACCCGCTGCGCCGCCGCGTGATCGCCGAACTGGTGCGCAGCGCACCGCTGACCGAGCGCACCTGCGTCTCCTTCGGCCTGCCGGTCAGCAAGGCCTCGCTGACCCATCATTTCCGGGTGCTGCGCGAGGCGGGCCTGATCCGCCAGGTCGACCGGGGCAACAGCCGCGCCGCCCAGCTGCGCCACGACGAGATCGAGGCCCGCTTTCCGGGCCTGCTGGCCCTGGTCGCGGCCGAGGATCAGCCCCTCTAGACACCGGTGTCTTTCCCGCTACGACAGGGGGCAACGAGACAAGAGGGAGGCGGCCGGATGATCGATCGTCGCGCGATGATGCTGCTGGCCGGCGCGAGCCTGGCCGCCGGTCCGGCCCTGGCCCAATCTGGGAGAGAGGACGGGGATGCGGCGCTGAGGACCCTGCTGGACGGCTTCGCCAAGGGCGGAACCGCCGCCGACAAGCTGAAGGCGCTGGCCGCTCTCGATCCCCTTGCGCTGTCGCCCAAGGCCCGCCTCGACTACGACGCCGTGCGCATCGCCACCCAGGCCGAGACCGAGCTCGTCCGCCGCTTCCCGTTCGGCGCGGGCGTCGCCGGTCCCTATGTCGTCACCACCCGCTCGGGCGCCTGGCAGAAGGCCTCGGAGGCCTGGGGCGACGCCGCGCCCGCGATGGTCGCGCGCATCCAGGCCGAGACCGATCGGATCCGCAAGGACGCCGCAGCCGGAGTCGTCCCGCCCGCTTTCCTGATCGATCGCCTGGACAAGGCCCTGGTCGAGGCGCGGTCGAAGGCATCGCCGTCGGTGGGGGGCGCGCTGAACGGCCAGCGTAATGCGCTGCTGGCCCTGAAGCCCCGCGCGGGCGCCTCGGCCGGCGTCCGCTTCAAGGATCGCGAGGCCTATTACGCCGCCATGCTGAAGACCCAGCTGGGCGCGCCCATGGCCCCAGTCGATGCCTGTCGGCGGCTGGACGAGGCCATCAAGGGCCTGCACGCCCGCGCCGACGTCCTGCTGAAGGCCCAGGGCCTGACCCAGGGCGGGGTGGGCGAGCGCCTGCGGGCGCTGATGGCCGACGAGCGCTTCCTGTATTCCGACGACGACGCCGGCCGCGATCGCGCCATTGCCGACATGGCGCCGTGGCTGGCCAAGGCGCGCGCGCGCCTGCCCCTGGCCTTCGGAAACCTGCCCGGCGCCGTCGACGCGGTGTCGGTGCGCCGCATGTCGCCCGCTGACGAGGCCGCCGGCCGTCAGGGTTATCGCGACCTGCCCTCGGCGGACGGTAGGAAGCCCGGCGCCTACTATGTCGACCTCAAGCGCATCCGTGACCGGCCAAGCTGGAGCCTGCCGGCGGTGGTGCATCACGAGGTGCTGCCCGGCCACATGCTGCAGATCCCCAAGGAAGAGCTGTCGGGCGCCCATCCATACCGCTCGCGCGTGGCGTGCCCTGCGGCGATGGAGGGCTGGGCTGTCTATGCCGAGCACCTGGCCTGGGAGACGGGCGCCTTCGACGGCGAGCCCCTGGCCGAGATCGGCGGCCTCTACTGGATCCTGTTCCGCGCCGCCCGCGCCCGCATGGACATCGGCGTCCATCTGGAGGGCTGGACGCCCGAGCGGGCTATGGCCTTCCTGGCCGACGTGCAGGGCGCGCCGGTGATCTTCGCGCCGTTCGCCCAGGAGGTCGAACGCGCCGCCATCGCCCCGGGCGCGGCTGCGGCGCAGGGGATCTACTGGCTGGAACTGGCGCGGCTGCGTCGCGCGTGGGGCGGGACCCTGCGGGAGTTCCACGGCCGGGTGCTGGACCGCGGGACGCTGCCACTGGCGATGCTTTGACGCCGCTGGCCCCCTGCGGCCCTCCGGGCCACCTCCCCCAGAGGGGGAGGATCTAAGAGCGCCGAACTAGATGCTCCCCCTTTTGGGGGAGCTGTCGCGAAGCGACTGAGGGGGGCTTACGCCGCCCCGACGTACTTCAGCAACGTGACCATGTTCTCGATGTAGCTGCCCGTCGAGATCCCGATCTTCGGCTTGTCGGTCACGTAGGGCGAGGTGTCGCTCGCGTCGCCTACGTGGGTGCGGCTGAAGTCGCCCGGGGCCGGGGTGGGCGAGCCGTCGCCGATATAGGGGTTGCTGGTCGCCTTCAGCTCGGTCGGCCACCAGCCGGCCTCGTTGAGCGCGGCGATCAGGCCCGCGGCCTTGTCGGGCGCGCCCGCCGCCGCATCGCCCTTCAGCGCGCCGACGTTCAGGTCCGAAACCGAGACATCCTTGAGCGTGTAGTATCTCGGCAGCGCCTGGCGGCCGCCCTTCAGCGGCGAGGCCTTGCTGGCGACCTCGGGCGGGGTGGCCTTCAGCGTCTCCAGCCGCTTGCGCAGCGCCGGGATGTTGACCCCCCGGAACGAGGAGTAGTGCGCCACGGTGTTCTCGGGGTTGTCGTCGACATAGTAGCGGCCGTTGACGACGTTGCTGCCGGTGCGGTGCACGAACAGAGGCTTGTTCGTGCCGATCTCGACGAAGGTCGGGAACTGGCGGCCCTTCTGGTATTCGACCGGCAGCTTGGTGGTTTCCAGCCAGTCCAGCGCCTCGGAAAGGCGCGCCAGGTACTTCGGATCGCCGGTCAGTTCGTAGAAGCCCATGCAGGCGGTGATGTTGGCCGCCGTGGTGTGGGTGGCGAAGGCCTCGGGCTCGTAGGTGCGCGCGCCGGACGGCTTGAGGTCGGAGACCTTGTGCTGCAGGCCCCAGCCGGCCTGGGGCAGGGGCTGCTGGCAGGCGACGAAGCAGTCCATGGCCTTCTTCACGGCCGGCAGCACGCGCGGATCGCCCAGCGCCTGCCAGACCATCAGCAGGAACTCGATGTTCTCGCCGGCCACGTCGTCGTTGAAGGTGATGTAGCCGGTGTAGTCGGGCCGGCCGTGGTGGTGGAACTCGTCCTTCAGCGGGAAGCGCTGGGGCCAGCCGCCGACCGGATACTGGCTGTCGAGAACGAACTGGATGGCCTTGTCGAGCGCCGGCTTGAAGGCCGCATCCTTCTTCTCGACATAGAGCCGCAGCAGGAACTGCGAGCTTTCGGCCGTGCCGGCGTCGTCGAAGGTGGCGTTGCCGTAGTAGTGCTGGAATTCCTCGAGCCGCCAGCCGTTCTTGCCGATGGTGTCGTACCACTTCCTGATCGACTGCTCGCCGGCCAGGTCGCCCAGGTAGTTCCAGCCGCCGGCCGGGTGCTGGATCTTGATCAGGGCGCCGGCCACCTGCTTGGCGGCCTCGTAGTAATATTCGTCGCCGGTGGCGTGATAGGCGTCGAGGAACAAGTGGCCCATGGTCGCCGTGCCGGGCGGCTGCACCCAGATCATCGTCGGATAGGCCTCCATCTCGCCCCAGCGGCGCGAGAAGTCGGGCAGGTAGCTCCAGACATAGCCGCCCTGGTAGGCGACCTTTTCGACCATGAAGGTCGTCGCCCGCTTCATCGTCGCCAGCGCCGCTTCCTTGCTCGGCGCCTCGGCCGCCAGGGCCTTGAAGGGCGCCAGGCCCGCCGAGGCGGCGAAGGCGGCCGCGGTGGTCGCCAGCAGGCGGCGGCGGGAGAGGGGGCTGAGCGGCATCGACGCGATAACTCCAGAGCGGGCGGGCGCGACGCGGGGACGCAGGCGGCAGGGTCCGGAGGCTGGTCGCGATGCTCGTTTCCAAGCTGCGCCTTGGTTTCCTTCCCCGTCGAGGCTGGCGGCCTCGAATCCTTGCCGCCGTTGGCCCGGCGCGCGTTTGGACGACACAATGTCCACCGGTGTCATGCTTGGCAAGCGCCCTGTTGGCGAGACGGCGCCAAATTTCCCCTGAGACGTGTGCGACAGGCCGTCGCGTTGTCTCGGGAGGCGATATCCAACAAATGACCGCCATCGGTTCATGAGGCGACGCCGCCGCGCCGGAGAGGCAGCGGGCGACGCCGTCCTGTTGGGGAACAGGACGACACCCCCGGGTCCTATGGCCCGGGGGTGTTTTCATATGTGCTGTCGCACCTAACCAGCTGAGAGCGTTAACGAAACCCTTCGGCCTGCGTCGCGCGGTCGCATGGAGAACGACGTTCATTCGCAGTAAAGAATCGACCCATGCCGAGCCAAAACGATCATCTCAGGGAAGCCGAACGGCTGGAGCGTCAGGCCGAGATCGCCGACAGCGCCCACGCCCGCGAAGCCCTTCGCCGCATGGCCCAGACCTCGCGGATCACCGCCGCCATGGTCGGACTGATGGAAGCCTGCGCCGAGGACGCGCCCGCCGGCGCCTGTTGAGGCGGCTCGGCGCTACGCGTTCCTGACGACCGTCGCGGCCTCGCGCAACTTCGGCTCCGCCTGGAGCCGGGCGACGGAGGGGGCATGGGGCAGGAGCTCATGGACGATGGCGTGCTGGCCAGCGCCGGCGCCTATTTCCACAGCGTGCTGGAAGCCAGCCAGGACTGCATCCGTGTCATCAGTCGCGACGGGCTGATCGAATACATGAACGTGCGCGGCCGCGAGCTGTTCGAGATCGACGATTTCGAGGGCCGCAATCGCGATCGCTACTGGCCCGACATGTGGCCGCCCGAAAGCCGCCCCGCGGTCGAGGACGCCTTGAACAAGGCCCTGGCCGGCGGCTCCTCGTCGTTCCGCGCCCTGTGCCCCACCGCCAGGGGCAATGTCCGCTGGTGGGACACCACCGTCTCGCCGGTGCTGGACGAGGCGGGCCGGGTGGTGCGGGTGCTGGCCGCCTCGCGCGACGTCACCGCCGCCATGCTGGCCGAGCGCCACCGCCAGCTGCTGGTCAACGAGCTCAATCATCGGGTCAAGAACACCCTGGCCATCGTCCAGTCGATCGCCGCCCAGTCGCTGCGCAACGCCGGCGTCGATCCGGCCGTGCGGCGGGCCTTCGAGGGCCGGCTGATGGCTATCGCCGCCACCCACAACGTGCTGACCGACGAGAACTGGGCCGCCGCCAGCCTGCGCCAGATCGTCGAGGGCTCCCTGCGCCCCTATCGCAACGCCGACCACGAAGTGCTGGTCGACGGACCCGACCTGATGGTCTCGCCCAAGCCGGCGGTGGTCATGGCTCTCGCCTTTCACGAACTGGCGATCAACGCCCTGAAGTACGGCGCCCTGTCGGTTCCCGGCGGCGAGGTCGAGGTGCGATGGACCTCGCAGCCCGGCGCGCGCCTCCTGGTCACCTGGACCGAGCGCGGCGGCCCGCCGGTGGCGCGGCCCTCGCGGCGCGGCTTCGGCTCGCGGATCATCGAACTGGCCCTGGCCAGCGAACTGGACGGAGAGGTCGAGCTCGACTACCGCCCCGAGGGCCTGGTCTGCACCCTCCGCGCGCCCCTGGCGGCGCTCGACCGGGTGGACGCCTTCATGGCGCTGCAGGCCTGAGGGCGGGATCGGCGACCCTCGCCTGAGACGAAAACCTCGTCCTTCGACAGGCTCAGGATGAGGTTTTTCGACCGCCGCAAGCCGACGAGTTGTCCTCATCCTGAGCCTGTCGAAGGACGAGGGCCACGCGCCGGGCTGGGCAACCTCCAGCCTGCTGTGACGCTTTCCTGCCGCAAGTTCTTGCCATTCAGGCGAGGGCTGAAACAGGAAACGGGGGCCGAGTGGCCGATTTCGACTGGCGATCCTGGACGGTGAAGGCGCGGCATGCAGCCCTGACCGCGACCGCCTTCGTCGCCGCCAGGGCGCGCGGCCTCGTCGCCTTCGTCCGTCGCCATCCGCGCTGGATGGGTTTCTTCGGCCTGATTTTCGCCGCCCTGCTGGCCGCCTTCGTCTGGATCGGCGTCAGCCTGCCGCTGTCGCGCTCGCTGGAGCCGCTGGACAGTCCTGCCGTCGTGCTGCTGGACGCCCAGGGCAAGCCCTTCGCCCGACGCGGGGCCTACAAGGAGGCGCCTGTCGTCGTCTCCCAACTGCCGGCCTATGTGCCGAATGCCTTCATCGCCATCGAGGATCGGCGTTTCCGCCGCCACTTCGGCCTGGATCTCTGGGGCATGGGCCGGGCGGCGGCGGTCAACATCAAGGCCGGCAAGGCTCGCGAGGGCGCCAGCACCATCACCCAGCAACTGGCCAAGAACGCCTTCCTCAGCAACGAGCGTACGCTTCGCCGCAAGGCGCAGGAGGCGGTGATCGCCGTCTGGCTGGAACTGCGCCTGTCGAAGGACGAGATCCTCGCCCGCTACCTGTCGAGCATCTATTTCGGCGACGGGGTCTATGGCCTGGGCGCGGCCTCGCGGCACTATTTCGGCCGCCCGCCCGAGAAGCTGACCCTTGGCCAGGCCGCAATCCTGGCCGGTATGGTCAATGCGCCCAGCCGCCTGGATCCCGTCGACAACCCCAAGGCCGCCGCCGCCCGCGCCGACCGGGTGCTGGCCGACATGGTCGAGGTCAAGTTCATCAGCGCCGAGCAGGCCGCCAATGCCCACGGCGCCCGCGCGCGAGCCACGCGGGCCAGCCTGCCGGTCGGCGGCTATTTCGCCGACTGGGTCTCGCCGCAGATCGCCGACGCCTTCGAGACCGCCCGCTATGGCGAGGTCCGGGTTCCCACCACCCTGGACGGCCGGCTGCAGCGCCGCGCCGAGCAGGCGGTCAACAACGCCCTGGCCAAGTCGGGAACCCGGCTGAAGGCGGGGCAGGCGGCCCTGGTCGCCATGCGCCCCGACGGCAAGGTGGTGGCCATGGTCGGCGGCCGCTCCTACGCCAAGAGCCAGTTCAACCGCGCCGTCCAGGCCAAGCGCCAGCCGGGCAGCGCCTTCAAGCTGTTCGTCTACCTGGCCGCCCTGCGCGACGGGGCCCGGCCCGACATGCGGGTGGTCGGCGATCCGGTCACCATCAATGGCTGGACGCCCAGGAACTATGAGGGCGGTACGGGAACCGACCTGACCCTGCGCGACGCCTTCGCCCAGTCCAACAACGTCATCGCCGCCCGCATCTGGCAGACGGCCGGCGGCGAGGCGGTGGTGCAGGCCGCGCGTGATCTCGGCATCAACTCGCCGCTGAAGGCGACCGACGCCAGCCTGTCGCTGGGCGCGGCCGAGACCACGTTGCTGGAGCTGACCAGCGCCTACGCCGCCGTCGCCTCGGGCCACATGCCGGTCGCGCCCTACGGCCGGCCGCGCAAGGACGGCGAGGCGCCGCCGCCCAGCCGGCCGCTCGACACCGCCCAGCGCGCGGCGCTCTACGAACTGCTCGGCGCGGTGGTCGAGGAAGGCACCGGCCGCGCCGCGCGCACCGGCCAGCTGACCTATGGCAAGACCGGCACCACCCAGGAGCACCGCGACGCCGTCTTCGTCGGCTTCACCGGCGACCTGGTGGTCGGGGTGTGGGTCGGCAACGACGATCACTCGCCGATGAACGGCGTCACCGGCGGCGGCCTGCCGGCCCAGATCTGGCGCGACTTCGTCGGCCAGGGCCTGAAGGCCGGCCTGATCGCCCGCGACCGCGCCCCGGTTCCGCGCGTGCAGCCGCCGTCGGAAGAGGACGGTCTGGAGCGTGAACTGGAACAGGACCTCGGCGGCATCCCGCGCTGGCTGCGGCGGATCTTCGGCGGGTGATATCTCAAGATCCTCCCCCTGAAGGGGGAGGTGGCCCGAAGGGCCGGAGGGGGGAAGTTCCCGGTGTAGTCGGGCCGGCTATAAAATCCCGCTTCCCTCGCCCTCGTGGCGAGGGCCCATGCCGGCCGCTGCTCAAATCTAGCTAGAGCTCGAAAGGTCGGAGCAGGCTGAACCATGGATCCTCGCCACGAGGGCGAGGAAGGCGGATTTGCTTGCGGTGACTAGGTGAGGGGGCTGCAGGCGCCTACCGGCAAACCTCCACGCACTTGCGCGCCAAGGCTTGGGTCGCATCCACGAACGGCACGGTCAGGTCGTGCTGGCCCATGACCAGCGGCACTTCCGTGCAGCCCGCCACCACGGCCTGCGCGCCCAGTCCCACCAGCCGATGGGACAGCGCCGCCATCGTCTGGCGCGAGGCCGCCGACAGGTCGCCGCGCTTGATGCGGTAGAGCAGGGCCATGAACTCGACCTGTTCGTGGTCGCCCAGCGTCACGGCCTCCAGCCCCAGGTGCGCCAGGCGGTCGCGATAGATCGACAGCGCGCCGGCCGTGCCCAGCACGCCGATGCGGGTCGCGCCATCCACGCGGGCGGCTTCGACCGCCGTTTCCGGCAGGTCGATCAGCGGCAGGCCGCTGGACTTCACCTCATCGGCGAAGGCGTGGGCGGTGTTGCAGGCGATGGCCAGAACTTCGGCGCCGGCGTCGCGCAGGCCCGCGGCCATGGCCGCCAGCACCGGACCGGCCGCGTCGCCGTCGGTGTTGCGGTCGGGGATCTTGGGATTGATGTCGACCAGCACCCGGATGTGGTCCTGCTCGCGCACCACCGGGGTCGCCGCCTGCAACTTGGCCAGGAAGTCGAGGGTGGCGGCCGGACCCATGCCGCCCAGCACGCCGAGGACCTTGCTCATCGGGTATCTCCTAGCCGGCGCCTTGCGTGGCCCACGTCCTTCGACAGGCTCAGGATGAGGACCAGATCCAGCGCCGTAGTTCAGTAGAAAACCTCATCCTGAGCCTGTCGAAGGACGTGGTTTTCGGTTCCTCAGCCCAGCGCCGGTTCCAGCACCGACTGGTAGCCGAACAGCCCCTGGGCGCCGCCGGTGTGCAGGAACACCACCCGCTCGTTCTTGAACGTTCCCTTGCGGGCCTGGTCGATCAGGCCCTTCATCGCCTTGCCCGAATAGACCGGATCCAGCAGCAGGCCTTCCGTCCGTGCGGCCAGCGCCAGGGCGTCGATCACGCCCTGGTCGACCAGGCCGTAGCCTTCGCCCACATAGTCGCAATCGGCCACGACCGCCTCGCGCCGCACCCGGCCGGCCGCGCCGATGGTCTCGGCGGTGGCGACGGCCAGGTTGAAGACGTTCTCTTCCTGCTTGGCCTTGGGCGCGCGCACGCCGAAGCCGAGGATGGGGATGTCGACTGAAAGCGCCGCGAAGCCGGCCACAAGGCCCGCATGGGTGCCGGCGCTGCCGGTGGCGGTGACCAGGCGGTCGATCTTCAGGTCCAGGCCGTCGGCCTGTACGACCAGTTCGCGGGCGCAGTCGACATAGCCCAGGGCGCCCACCGTGTTGGAGCCGCCGCCGGGGATCACATAGGGGTTGCCGCCGCGCCGGCGGACGATCTCGGCGGTGGCTTCCAGCTCTTCGTTCATGTCGGTTCCGCCCGGCACGAAGCGGATCGAAGCGCCCATCAGCCGGTCGAGCAGCACATTGCCGTTGCCCATGTAGTCGCTGGCCTTGGAGCCCGTGCGCTCCTCGAGGATCACTTCGGTCGCAAGGCCGTAGCGGGCGCCGGCCGCGATGGTCTGGCGCACGTGGTTGGACTGCACCGCGCCTTGCGTCACCAGGGTGTCGGCGCCCAGGGCCAGGGCCTCGCCGAGCAGGAATTCCAGCTTGCGGGTCTTGTTGCCGCCGCCGGCCAGG
Organism: Caulobacter sp. FG7; assembly: GCF_057808875.1. NCBI lineage: Bacteria > Pseudomonadati > Pseudomonadota > Alphaproteobacteria > Caulobacterales > Caulobacteraceae > Caulobacter > Caulobacter sp. FG7. Next base: position 14,329 of record NZ_JBMDIW010000037.1, on the reverse strand, counting down.
CCCGTGCAGTCGTCGCGCTTGACCCAGAGGTCGACGCCGAGTTCCGCGCCCAGGCGGGGCAGGGGCTCCAGCGGCGTCGGCAGGTGGGCGAAGCGGGCGCGGGGAAAGCGGGCCAGGTGCATGCGGGAACTCCGATCCGGACGCCTGGAGATAGGCCGCGCGAGGGCGGCTGGCAAAGCGTTTCGGCGAGGCGTCGGGCCCAAACGGTGCTATGCTGGCGCTCGCCTGGCGGCCTCGACGTCGGCGGGCGCAAAAAGCCTGTCCCCGCGTACCCGCGGCTTGGTTTTCCCCATCCCCGCGGGCCCGTCGGAAGGCCGGGCGGACGTTGGGAGAAAACGCATGAATGCCAAGATCCTCAAGTCTCGGCCGCCGCCGCGCATCGCTCGCTCCGGCGCCAGGATGCTGCGCGGCTGGATCCTCGGCGTCGCCGTTCTGGCGATGCTGCCCCCGGCTGCGAACGCGGCGGGTTCGGTGCTGATCATCGGCGGCGGCATCGCCAAGGACTGCTCCGAGGCCGTGATCCGGGGGCGCTACGACGACGACACCATGCGGCTGTGCACCACGGCGCTGGAGGTCGAGACCCTGTCGATGGGCGACCGGGCCCGCACCCTGGTCAATCGCGGCGTGATCCAGCTGCGGCGCCAGGCCTATGTCGAGGCGCGGGCCGATTTCGACGCGGCCGGCCGCATCGAGCCGAAGCTGGGCGAGGTCTATGTCAACCGGGGCGCGGCCCTGGTGGCCGAGGATCGCTTCGCCGAGGGGCTGAGCGAGATCGACCGGGGCCTGGCCCTGGGCGTCAAGCAGCCCGAGCGCGCCTATTACAACCGCGCCCTGGCCCACGAGAACCTCGGCGACGTCAAGGCGGCCTATTACGACTTCCAGCGCGCGGCCGAGCTCGATCCGAAATGGACGGCGCCGAAGGAAGAGCTGGCGCGTTTCTCGTTCAAGAGCCGCTGAGGCCGCGCTTTTCCGGCGCGCGGGGCGGCGACGGAGGCGTGGCATGAAGCTGTTGTTGGCGGGAGCGGTCGCGACGGGCCTGGCGATGGCGGCGGGGTCGGCGAGCGCCCAGACGGATGCTGGCCTGGCCCAGCAGCGCGCGGCCGCCCGGATGGAGATCGAGACCCTGCGCCAGGAGCAGATGGCGCAGGCCCGGCAGGCCCAGGCCGCCCGCGACCACGCGGCGGCCGCCCAGACCCTGCGCTCGCTGCAGGCGCAGGGGGCGAGCGCCGGCCAGCCCTACCGGCCGCCGCCGGCCGAGGTGCTGCCCGAGCGGGGCGATCCGTCGGCGGGCCTGTCGCTGCGTCTGGACGAACTGGACCGCTTGACCGACGCGCGGCTGGCGCGGAGCAATGAGGTGCTGCGGGCCATCAAGCCCGCTTCGGAACGCTAGAGGGTCTTGCGCGCATGGAATGGGAAGGCGGCCGGCAGTCCGGCAATATCGAGGACCGGCGCGGCCTGGGACCCGTGGCCGCGGCCGGCGGCGGCATCGGCGCCCTGGTGCTGGCGGCGGTGGGCTATTTCGTGTTCGGGGTCGATCCGCAGACCACGCTGAACGCCGTCGAGGGCGCGCAGGCGCCGACGGCCCAGCAGCAGGAGGGCCGTCGCGGCTCGGTGCAGGATGAGGGCGGCCGCTTCGTCGACGTCATCGAGACGTCCAACACCGACGTCTGGGGTCCGATCTTCGCCCGTTCGGGCGGCCGCTACGTCCCGCCGACCTCGGTCGTGCTCTATGACGACCAGACCGGCACCGGCTGCGGCCTGGGCCAGTCGGCGATGGGGCCGTTCTATTGCCCGGCCGACCGCAAGGTCTATCTCGACCTCAGCTTCTGGAACGAGCTGGAGAGCCGGTTCGGGGCCAAGGGCGAGTTCGCCCGCGCCTACGTCATCAGCCACGAGATCGGCCACCACATCCAGAACCAGCTGGGCGCCACCCGCCAGGCCGACCGCCTGGGCCGTCGCGGCGCCGAAAGCGGCTCGGTGCGGCTGGAGCTGCAGGCCGACTGCTACGCCGGGGTCTGGGCCCGCCACGCGCCCGAGGTCTCCAGCATCCGCATCACCCGCGCCGACGTCGAGGACGGCCTGGGCGCGGCCGCCGCCGTCGGCGACGACGCTATCCAGTCCAAGGCGCAGGGACGGGTGATGCCCGACAGCTTCACCCACGGCACCAGCGAGCAGCGCATGCGCTGGTTCGGCAAGGGCTACGACGCCGGCAAGCCCGCCGCCTGCGACACCTTCGCGACGGACGATCTTTAGTCGCCGCTAGGGAGGAGACGATGGGCGAGAGGGAAGTGACGGCGGTCGACATGGCCCGCGCCGCCGGTGTCGACCCGAAACGTTTCAGGCAGAAGCTGCGCGAAGCCCGACTGGCCTGGCACACGCACAATGCTCCGTGGCGTGTGGTCGAGGGCGACGCGCATCACGAGCAGATGCAGGCCGTCCTGAAGCGCATGGTGAAGGCGTCCTGACGAACGTCGCTCGTCGCCCTTGACCCGCGCGTCAATCCTCCTAGTGTCCGCCCTGTTCACCGGGGGGTCGCTGTCGCGGCTGAGATTGGGCTTGAGCCCTGACCCGTCGAACCTGATCCGGGTCATGCCGGCGAAGGGAGGGAACGCGGCCTGGGAGCGTATAGTCCAGGCCGTAAGACCGACTTAGCTCGACACGTCCGGGTCTCTTCAGTGCTTGAGGAGCCCGCAACATGAACGCCCAAACCCCCATCCTGCCGGCGACTGGCGACGTCGCCACCGGCCCCGTGCCGGGATCGCGCAAGGTCTACCAGGCCGGCGAGATCTTCCCCGACATCCGCGTGCCGTTCCGCGAGGTGGCCGTCCACCCGTCGGCCAACGAGCCGCCGGTGACGATCTACGACCCGTCCGGTCCCTACACCGACCCGAACGCGACGATCGACATCGCCAAGGGCCTGGACCGCGCCCGCGACGCCTGGGTGGTCACCCGCGGCGACGTCGAGGTGGTGGCCAATCCGCGCGAGGTGAAGCCCGAGGACAACGGCTTCGCCCAGGGCAAGCACCTGGCCCCGCAGTTCCCCGACAACGGCCGCAAGATCTTCCGCGGCACGCAAGGCAAGCTGGTCACCCAGCTGGAATACGCCCGCGCCGGGATCATCACCGCCGAGATGGAATACGTCGCCATCCGCGAGAACCTGCGCCGCGAGCAGACCCGTCCGTGCGTGCGCGACGGCGAGGACTTCGGCGCCTCGATCCCCGACTTCGTGACGCCCGAGTTCGTGCGCCAGGAAGTGGCCCGCGGACGCGCCATCATCCCGGCCAACATCAACCACGGCGAACTGGAGCCGATGGCCATCGGCCGCAACTTCCTGGTCAAGATCAACGCCAACATCGGCAACTCGGCCGTGCTCGGCACCGTCGCCGAGGAAGTCGACAAGATGGTCTGGGCCACCCGCTGGGGCGCCGACACGGTCATGGACCTGTCGACGGGCCGCAACATCCACAACATCCGCGACTGGATCATCCGCAACAGCGCCGTGCCGATCGGCACCGTGCCGATCTACCAGGCGCTGGAAAAGGTCGGCGGCGTGGCCGAGGACCTGAACTGGGAGGTCTTCCGCGACACCCTGATCGAGCAGGCCGAGCAGGGCGTCGACTACTTCACGATCCACGCCGGCGTACGCCTTCCCTTCGTGCCGATGACCGCCAAGCGCGTGACCGGCATCGTGTCGCGCGGCGGCTCGATCATGGCCAAGTGGTGCCTGGCCCACCACAAGGAGAACTTCCTCTACGAGCGCTTCGACGAGATCTGCGAGATCATGCGCGCCTACGACGTGTCGTTCTCTCTGGGCGACGGCCTGCGGCCGGGCTCGACCGCCGACGCCAACGACGAGGCCCAGTTCTCGGAACTGCGCACCCTGGGCGAGCTGACCAAGGTGGCCTGGAACCACGGCGTGCAGGTGATGATCGAGGGGCCGGGCCACGTGGCCATGCACAAGATCAAGGCCAACATGGAAGAGCAGCTCAAGCACTGCCACGAGGCCCCCTTCTACACGCTTGGTCCGTTGACGACGGACATCGCCCCTGGCTACGACCACATCACCTCGGCGATCGGGGCGGCGATGATCGGCTGGTTCGGCACGGCGATGCTCTGCTACGTCACGCCCAAGGAGCACCTGGGCCTGCCCGACCGCAACGACGTCAAGGTCGGGGTGGTCACCTACAAGCTGGCCGCCCACGCCGCCGACCTCGCCAAGGGCCACCCAGGCGCCTCGATGCGCGACGACGCCATCAGCCGCGCGCGCTTCGAGTTCCGCTGGGAAGACCAGTTCAACCTCGGCCTCGACCCCGAGACGGCCCAGGCCTTCCACGACGAGACCCTGCCCAAGGAGGCGCACAAGACCGCGCACTTCTGCTCGATGTGCGGCCCGAAGTTCTGTTCGATGAAGATCAGCCAGGAAGTCCGCGACTTCGCCGCCGCCCAGGCGCCGAACACGGCCGAACTGGGCATGGCCGAAATGAGCGAGAAGTTCCGCGAGCAGGGGTCTGAGATCTACCTGAAGACGGAATAGGGACGGCTTTCCAGAAGTCGTTTTCGCGATGAAGTTGACGGGGCTCGGTTCTTGGGAACCGGGCCCTTGTCATGTGGAGGCTCATGCCGACCGTCCTGATCATCGCCGGACCGAACGGAGCGGGCAAAACGACCTTCGCCAATGCTCTGCTGGCGCGTCGGCGCGAGCCATTCGAGTTCGTCAACGCGGATGAGATCGCTCGTCGGATGGGCTTAAGTTCCCTGGATGCGGCAACCCACATCCTTGCTGGACGACAGATGTTGGGTCTGCTCGACACCTTGACCTTGGACCGACGTGACATAGCGCTGGAGACGACGCTGGCGAGCCGTTCATACGCCCGCCGCATCCAGCAATGGCGGCGCAGCGGCTACCGAGTGGAACTAGTCTATCTACGCTTGCCCACGGTGGCGGACTCTTTGGGTCGCGTGCGTCGACGCGTCGAGATGGGCGGCCACGATATTCCTGAGGAAGACATCCGCCGACGGTTTCCTCGAAGCCTTCGTTATCTCGATGAGATCTACAAGCCCTTGGTAGATGCTTGGCAGGTCTGGCTTAGTGGCGAGATGGGCCTCGAACTGTTAGACTCTTCGTCATGAACCAGCGCACCGATATCAAGCTTGTCGAGGAGGCCTTGAAGGAGGCGGCCTGGAAAGCGCGCCACGGTACGCGGGACGAGCGCGCGGGCAAGTTTCTCGGAAAGCAAACGGCTGTCGAAAGAGCGATCGCCGTGCTTCAGAAGAAATCCGGCGGCTAGGCTCTGGCTGACCCACGGGCATTGAAGATCCTCGTCGGTGTCGCCCTGACGGCGGCGCTGCTTCATGTCGCGCCAGCGGCCGCAACTCCGGCCGGTTTCCGACCTGTCGCCGAGGCCGACGTCGTCGCCGAACCCCTGCGAGGCGTCTGGAAGTCCCGCGGCTACGGCTGGATCGTGCGGTTCGACGCTTCTGGCCCCAGCCTCTATCACCTGGCCGGCGAGGATTGCTGGCGGGATCCGAGGCCGCAGGGCGATCCCGACGGCGTGCTGAAGCTGTGGCGGCCTGTCGGCGGCGCGATCGAGACGGCGGGCGAGACCGGCGGCACGGTCTATCGCTTCGACCGGCTGAAGGCCCTTCCGGGGGCCTGCGCCGAGGCCCGACCGTGGACGCAGCAACGGACCCTGACCGCCGTCGCCGACACCTTCGCCGCCTACTATCCGCTCTCCAGGGAGCGCGGCCTCGACTGGACCGTCCGGCGAAGCGCGGCCTTCGCCGCCTTGGGCAAGACGCCCGACGACGAGGCGCTGTGGAAGGCGCTGGCCGTGCTGTTGCGCGGCATCGACGACGCCCACGTGGAGCTGGATGGCCTGATCGAGAGCCGGAGGCGCACCCGGCGGCTGGGCGAGGCGGCTGTGCTGCTGCGGGCCAAGGCCGCGCCCGGGGGCGAGGCGGCCTGGGGACGAGCCTGGCGGGCGCAGGTGCTGGCCGCGCCCCTGGGCGTGCGCGAGGCGGCCGGCGGTCGCATCCTGTGGGGCCGCAAGGGCGAGGTCGGCTATCTGGCTCTGACCGCCATGGGCGGCTTCGACCCCAAGGCCGGCGACGACGACACGGCGCTGCTCGACGCGACGCTGGACGAGGCCATTGACGCCTTCGCCGGCGCCAGGGCGGTGATCGTCGACGTCAGCGACAATCGCGGCGGCTATGACGTGGTCGCCCGCCGGATCGCCGCGCGCTTCGCCGATCGCCGGCGCGAGGTCGGGTCCAAGGTCGCAGTCGGCGGCGACGGCGTCGCCCAGACGCTGTTCATTACGCCGTCCGACCGCCCGCGCTATCTCGGGCCCGTCTGGCTGCTGACCAGCCAGGTCACGGTCAGCGCCGGCGAGACCTTCACCCTGTCGATGCGGGCCTTGCCCAATGTGCGCCAGGCGGGCGAGACCACGCGCGGGGCGCTGTCGGACCAGCTGCAGAAGCCGCTGCCGAACGGCTGGCGCTTCGCCCTGCCGGCCGAGGTGCATCGCGACGCCGGCGGCCAGATAGTGGAAGGGCTGGGGATCGTCCCCCAGGTTCCGCTGCCGGTCTTTCCGCCGGATGATCCGCCCAGTGCCCCGCAAGGCCACGCCAGGGCGCTGGACCGCGTGCTCGACCTGATCGGCGGACGCTGAACTTTTCGAGGCGCCCGTGTCGGGCCTCTCCGCGTTGAAACGTCCTAAGGGGGCCAACAACGATCCAAGGGAGGATCCCATGACCTATGTCGACGGTTTCGTGCTCGCCGTGCCCAAGGCCAATGTCGAGGCCTACAAGGAGATGGCGACCCTGGCGGGCTCGATCTGGATGGAGTTGGGCGCGCTGTCCTATGTCGAGGCCATCGCCGACGACGTGCCCTACGGCGAACTCACCTCGTTCCCCCGCGCCGTCCAGCTGAAGGACGACGAGATCACCGTGTTCTCGTGGATCACCTACGACAGCAAGGCCAAGCGCGACGAGGTGATGGCCAAGGTGATGCAGGACGAGCGCCTCAAGCCGTACATGGACAACATGCCCTTCGACGGAAAGCGCATGATCTTCGGCGGCTTCGAGACCATCGTCGAGCGCTGAAGCCCCGGCCGTGGAACGCCGGCGGCCCGGCCGGCATTCCACGGTCATGCTCGAACTGATCCTCGACCTATGCAATCTCGTCGGCGGCTTCCTGCTGGCGATCGGCCTTCTGGCTCTGCTGCCCAGGGCGGGCGACGACCTGGGGCGGTTCGCCGCGCGACTGGCGCCGTTCGGCTGGATCGTCGGGATCGCGGCCCTGGTCTGCGGCGGCTATTTCCTGATCGTGCACCTGGTCTCTGGGCCGCACGTCTTCCACTTCGAGATCGTCGGGCTCGCCGTCGGCGTCCTGCTGCTGTGGGACCGCCTGCGGGCCGGCGCGGTGGCGCGCCGCCTGGGCGGATCCGGAGACCTGCCGGCCAGCGGCGCGCAAGGGGCGGGACTGGTCTTGGCGATCTTCGGGATCATCGCCATGATCGTCGGGTTGCAGGGACTGCTGACGCCCGATTGACGGGTAACGACCGCTTAAGGGGCGAGGCGCAGACTCAGCGGCCAGAACGATGCGGTCAGGGAGGCCGTCATGTCGTCTACCGTCACGTCCAGCACGCGTCGCTTCAGCGACCATTTCGAGCCGCAGGACATCGATCCCCAGGAGCAGCGCCGCCTGCGCGGCCACCTTGAGCAGATCGACTACACGGCCTTTCTCTCCAATCGAGAGATCATGGCCCAGGCCCTGGGACGGCTGGACGCCGGCCATTTCCAGAAGCTGGCCGTGTCCACGGCCCAGGCCCGGGCGCGCTGGGCGGCCATGGCGCTGGCCATAGGCCAGTCGGGCCGCGCGCCGGACGCCGCCGAGGTCGAGAAGCTGGCTGGCCTGCGCCTGGCCTATGACGAGCTGTCGGCCGCCTACGAGGCCCTGCGCCGAATGGTCGAGCGCGGCTATGTCGCCTACGGCCCCGTCGCGCCCTGAATTGTCGCGCCCTGAACAGTCACGTCTGAGCAGTCACGTTTTCGGAAAACGGGTTCGCGTCGGGAGAAGACTGGGGGGAAGGGGCCTTCTCCCGACGCGTCCGCCATGGAGCGCCACAACCCTGCCGGAGGTTGTGCGCGGGCGGTTCGGGCCGTCGCCTAGGGAGCGCCGTCCGAGCGAGTCGCCGCACCTGCGGCCTCGAATTGACCATGCTCTTTATAGTTGTGCCGAGCAATCCATTTTTTCCACCGAGGGTCGAAGTTCCGCCGGGGAAAGCTTTGCCTTGCATTTGGGCGCCCCTGCGAGAGGCGTCCAGCCGTCTATGGCAGGCGATCGCCGCGATGCAGCGGGTCGGGCAGGGGATCGCCGGCCTTCACGAACTGCAGCGACACCGAGTTGATGCAGTAGCGCAGGCGGGTCGGCGCCGGGCCGTCGGGAAAGACGTGGCCCTGGTGGCTGTCGCAGCGCGCGCAGCGGGTCTCGATGCGCACCATGCCGTAGGAGGTGTCGCGCACGGCCTTGACGTGGTCCTCGTCGAACGGCGCGTAGAAGCTGGGCCAGCCGGTGCCGCTCTCGAACTTGGTCTCGTGCTTGAACAGCGGCAGGCCGCACAGCCGGCAGCCGTAGACGCCGGGGCTTTTTTCGCCCAGCAGGCCGCCGCAGAACGGCGCCTCGGTGCCGTGGTGCAGCAGGACGCGGGCCTCCTCGGCGGTCAGGTCGCCTTCCAGGCGTTCGCGCTCGGCTTCGGTGGGCGGGGTCAGGTCGAAACCTGTGGAAGAGAGGGTGGCGGCTTGGGTCATGCGTGCCAATCTAGGGGCTCGCACGGCCCGCCGGTAGGGCAGGCCGCATCAAGGGACGGGAACCGCATGATCACCTCGACCACTCCGTACGTCGCCGAGCGCGAGACCGTGGCCACCCTGGGCGTCGTCTCGGGCGAGGCGATCATCGGCGCGCACATCTTCCGCGACCTGTTCGCCGGCATCACCAACATCATCGGCGGCCGCGCCGGCGGCTACGAGAAGGCCCTGCGCGAGGCGCGCGACATCGCCCTGCAGGAAATGATCGACGAGGCCCGCCGCCAGGGCGCCGACGCCGTGGTGGGCGTGGATCTCGACTACGAGGCCCTTGGCGCCGACAACGGCATGCTGATGGTCACCGCCGCCGGCACCGCCGTGAAGCTGCGCTGATGACGATCGCCGTCGCCTTCCTCCAGCCCGGCTGGGCCGACTGGGAAGCCGGTCCCGTGCTGGCGTCCTTGCGTGAATATTTCGGCGTCCAGATCGAGATCGCCACCCCCACTGGTGATCCCGAGACCTCGATCGGCGGGATCCTGGCCGCCGCCGACTACCGGTTCGACGATCCGGTGCTGTCGGACGCCGACGCCTATCTGCTGATCGGCTCCGAGGCCTGGCAGGGGTACGAGAACGACGCGGTGTTCAGCCTGCTGCGCCAGGCCCACGCCGACGGCAAGATCGTCGCCGGCATCTGCGGGGCGACCATCGCCCTGGCCAAGGCCGGCCTGCTGGCGGGCAAGGCCCACACCTCCAACGGCAAGGACTGGCTGGCCGAGCAGGCCCCCGGCTACGCCGGCGCCGAAGGCTATGTCGAAAGCCCCCGCGCGGTGGTCGACGGCAGGATCGTCACCGCCGCCGGCTCGGCCCCGGTCACCTTCTCGGCCGAGGTCACCCGGCTGATCGCGCCGGAAGCCTCCGAGCGCCTGGACGGCTACGTGGCGATGTTCGCCCGCGAGTTCGGCCAGGGCTGAGGCCCTGCGTCACCCTCGTCCTTCGACAGGCTCAGGACGAGGGTGATTGCCGACGCGGACTTGAGTTCCTCATCCTGAGCTTGTCGAAGGACGAGAAGCTCACTCACTTCACCGCCGCCGCGCTCGCCCGGGCCAGGACGCCGTCCTGCTCGGGCGTGGCGCCGGCCACGCCGACCGCCCCGACGATCCTGCCCTCGACCAGCAGCAACTCGCCGCCCTCGATGGCCAGGGCGCCGTTGGAGATGGCGTTGAGGTTGCCGCCCTTCACCGCGTCCTGGAACGCCTTGGTCGGCCGGCGATAGGCGGTGGCGGTCTCGGCCTTGCGGCGCGAGACCTCCGGGGCCGAGTAAGAGGCCCCGTCCATCTTCCAGACCAGAACCGGCTGTCCGTTCGGCTCGACCACCGTGATGGCCACGGCGACGCCGGCCTTGGCCGCCTCGGCCTCGGCGGCGGCGGCCACGGCCTTGGCCTCCTTCAGCGTGACGTTGCGGCCATAGGGCTCGGCCGCCCAGGCGGTGGAGGCCGCCAGCAGGCCGGCGGCGATCAGTGCGATACGGATCATGGCAGCTTCACCTCGTCGTTGAGGGCGGTGATCTGCGGCTGGTCGCTGACGATGCGCAGCCGCAGTTCCGACGGCCTGGCGCCGGCGGGGATCTTCAGGCGGGCGGTGTGGACCTTGGGCAGCAGGTCCCTGGGCGCGGCCAGGGCCGGGACGGCGGCGCTGGCCAGCACCTTGCCCGAGGCGTCGACCAGTTCCAGCTTCGAGGCCGTCGCGTCCTGGGCGCCGAGGCTGTGGACCTTGGCGGTGACCGCCGAGCCCTTCACCGTCACGTCGCCGCGGCCGATGCCGAGATCGGCGCGCTGGGCGGGATCGTCGCCCGGCGTCGCCAGGGCCATGTCGATGATCGTGGTCTGGCCCGGCTGCAGCACCACGCTGACGCTCTTGGTGCGCTCGAAGGCGACCTGCCGCGTCTCGCCCGCACTGTCGATGGCGTCGTCGCCCGTGGTGTCGATCCCTTGCGTCAGCGTCCACTGGCCGGGCGCGACCATCCAGCCTGTCATGGTCGCCGTCACCGGCTTGTCCGACAGGTTGTAGGCCACGACCTTGAAGCCTTTGGCCGTCCCGTCCTTGACCAGGATGGCCACGTCCTCGCCCCCGACGGCTTTCGAGCCGCCGCCCTCGAAGCGCCAGCTGACCAGGTGGCCCGGCGTCATCTGGCCGCGCTTGTTGGCGATGCCGCCCAGGCGCGAGCGTTGCAGCACGTCGGACGGGATCTCCACCCGGTCCGACCACCAGTGGCCGTCGGTGTGCATATACATGTGCTGGTCGGCCCACTGGATCTCGTCGGCATAGGCCTTTTCGAGCCAGGTCTTGTCGCCGGTCAGGCTCCAGGCGGCGAAGCGCTCCATAGGCCCGCCCTTGGCGGCCGATTTGACGATGGCGTCCTTGTTGGCGTCGCCCAGGTTCAGCATCGACAGGGCGTTGTCGTTGAGGTCGTTCAGCGATTTGACCCCGTTCTTGCCGATCCGCCACTGGATCGGGGCCAGGTACTTGGGCTCCCCCGTCCAGCGCCAGGCCTGCCAGAAGATCTGGAACGGCCCGCCCGCGCCCGAGCCCTGCAGCACCGTGCCGCCGCGCTCGGCGTCCGTGCGCCAGTTGATTTCGTTGGGATAGGAGCCGTCGGCCTTGGCGTGGGCCAGATAGCCGTCGGCCAGGCCCAGCACGATGTCGCGGGCGGTCTGGTCGCGGTTGTAGTCGCCGATCAGGATCGCCGGGTGCACCACGCCGAACGAATAGGGCTTCTGCCACTCCCACGGGCCTTCGCGGTAGGAGATCGAGCCGCTGTACCAGTTGGTGTTGAAGTGGACGTGGCCGGCCGGATTGCGATCGATGATCCCCGGCAGGGCCTTCACCGTCGTGAACAGCCGCTCGACGGCCAGCGGGTCGCCGTAGTCGAGATACATCGCCTCGCTGTTGGAGTTGATGCCCTCCTCGTAGGCGTGCAGCTCGTCGGTGGCGATGGTCGACAGGCCGTTCGTGAACATGCCGTTGCGGTAGACCGCGTCGGTCAGCAGGTTCAGCGAACCCTTCACCTTGTCGGGATCGACGCCCATCAGCGCCAGGCCCGGCCATTGCTGCAGAAGGTCGGTGTCGTCCGACAGGCCGCCGCCGAAGTCGCCGTACGGAACCTGGCGCTCGTCGATCCACCAGTTGATGAACTTGGCCACCCGCTTGAGGTCTTCGGTCTGGCGGAAGGCCCACAGCGGCACGCCGTCAGGCGCCTTGGGCTGCTCGAAGGCCGGCCAGCCCTGGCTGCCATAGGTGATGTCGCCCCAGTATTCGCGGCCTTCCTTGTGGTCTGGATCCACGCGCAGCAGGTCGGAGATGTCGGCGTAGAGACGGCGATAGAGGCCCTGGCGCTTGGAGGTGGTGTGCTCTTCCACCAGGAAGGCCCAGTTGTCCTTCACCTGGTTGAAGCGGTCGGCCACGTGCTCGGCCTTGGCCTCCTCGCGGGCCTTGAACACCAGCCGCACCTTGGCCCCGTCCAGCGCCTTGGGCCCGAACTCGGCGCTGTCGGCGGCGATGGTCAGGTAGAGGCTGTCGGCGGTCAGGACCCGGTCGCGCAGGTCCAGCCACAGGGTGCGGGCCTGCCCGGCCTTCACCGAGACCGAGACGTCGATCATGTTGCGGCCCGGCCAGATCGGGTCCTTGACCTGGATGTTCAGCGGGATCGTGGTCCCTGCGGCGCCGGGCAGGGCGGGGATGTCGAGCGCGATCCCGTCCAGGCCGTCGCGGGCGTTCTCCCAGCCATAGGCCCAGTTGCGGGCCAGGGCTTGCGCGGCTGGCGCGTCGCCGAAGCCCGACGGGATCATCACGTGGACGATCGGCAGGCCGGGCGCGGAGAGATCGGCGGCGGGGCGCTTGCGCTGCGGGGCAGCGTCCGGAATGGCCACCACCGTCGCCCGCTCGCCGGCCGGGAAGCGCCCGGCGACATAGGCGTTGAGGTCGGAGAGGTTCAGATAGTCCGGCGCCACCTCGGCGCGGACCGTGTAGTTCATCTTGAAGACGCCGTCGGGCTCCTTGCCGGACGAGACGTCATAGGCCCAGAGCTCCTGGATCGGGGTTTCCTGGTCGGTGTTGGTGAAGGTCAGCACGCCGCCCTTCAGCGGCTGGGCCAGGGTGGTCACCGAGCGGTAGAGGCCCTTGGGCCGCACGCCGATCTTCGTACCCTTTTCACCGGCCTTCGCGGCCCAGGTCAGGTCGCCATAGGCCGTGCCCTGGATCTCCAGGCGGCTGATCGGCTCGTCGGGCAGGGCCAGCGTCAGCGCCTTGCCGCCCTCGACATAGGTGTTCCAGTCCGGCAGCGGGAAATAGTCGTCGCGGCCCTCCAGGCGCGAGCGGTTGTAGACGCCGGGCCAGGTGGTCTCGGGGATGCCGTCGTTGGCCCGCCACATCCATTCCTTGATGTCCTTGGCGTCTGTGAACTCGACCTTGCGGATGCGGGTGGCCGGATCGGTCAGCAGGGGCGGGGCCTCGCCCGTCCAGCCGTGGCGCAGGCGCCAGGCCGCGCGCGTGGCCGGATCCTCCAGCGTCGGGACCGGGGCGGCGGCGGGGAGAGCCTCGTTGCGGGCCAGGGCGGCGACGCCGGCGGCGTCCAGCGCGCGGTCGTAGACGCGGATCTCGTCAAGATCCCCGCCGCGCAGGAAGTTGTAGCGGCTCTGCACCTGGTGCGGGGCGATCACCCGGCCGGCGATGCCGAATTGGTCCAGGCCCGCGTCATAGACCCGCTTGGCCTCCTTCTTCGCCACGGGCTTGCCGTCGACGAACAGCTGCACGCCGGTCTGTTCGTCCCAGGTGAAGGCCAGATGCGTCCAGGCGTCGGCGGTCGGCGGCTTGTCGAGCTTGAACGAGACGCGGGTGCGCGCCAGGCCGTTGTCGGTGACGAAGGCGTCGAAGCCGTGGCCGTTCCAGTCGATGCGGAGGAACGCCATGTCCCAGCTGGTGTGGTCGGCGTAGCCGACGCGGAAGATCACGAAGGGCGCGACGCCGACCGGATATCCCGAGCGCCAGAAGAACGACAGCGTGCCGCGCTGGGCCTGGATGTTGCCTGGCGCGTTCCAGGCCAGGATGCCGTCGTCCTGGGCCGAGAGGGCGGGGCCGGCCTTGCCGGTGGGGATCACCGCCACCTTGTCGGCGAAGTTGGGGATGGCGTCGCCGGCGGCGTAGTCGGCCTTCAGGCCCTTGTCGCCGGAAACGTGGAAGAGGAGGGCGGGTTCGGCAGGGGCGGCCGCCGAGGCCGCGCCGGCGGCGGCGATTACCGAGAAGGCCGAAGCCAGAAAGAGCGCCGATTTCACTACGCTTCACTCCCTAGTCGTTCTTATTGGAAACCGGTGTCATGGTTCCTGCGACGCTTTTAGCGCGGGCGGCTCGCGTTGCAAACCGGCCTTGGCCTGATACGCCTAGAGGAGGGCATGCGCTGCGCGAGATGCTCCCCCTCTGGGGGAGCTGTCGCGAAGCGACTGAGGGGGCCGCCGAAGGCGGTGCTGGGGGG